>DASRGD010000057.1:0-4064 GCA_035651195.1 Gaiellaceae bacterium
ACGAGCGCCGCCACGCTCAGGAACAGGATCCAGTCGAGCGAGCGGACGACGCTGAGCAGGCGCGGAGCCTCGCGCTCTGCCCGCAGACCCGCCCGCTGTGATCCCGCGTACTCGAGCATCAGTCGGAGTGGATGAATCCCGCTTGCTTCACCGGTACGTTGAAGAACTTCGCGAAGACCCGCTCGGCCGCCGGCGCGGCCGCCGTGCCGCCGTGGCCGCCGTTCTCGATCACGACGCACACGACGAGCTGCGGAGGGACCTTCGGTTCGTTGGCCGGACCATAGCCGCACCACCACGACTGGTCGCGCTCGCCCTTGTAGCCGGGCAGCGTGACGATCTTCTGCGCCGTTCCGGTCTTGCCTGCGATCGGGACGGGGAAGTTGCCGAAGACGCCGTACGAGGTGCCGATCGGCGAATGCGTCGCCTCGAAGAGCCCCTCCTGCACGATCTTGAGCGCCGCCGGGTCGACGCCGCTCGCAGTCGGCGGCTGGCCGCCGAGGCTCTCGAGCAGCCGCGGCGCGCGCGGGTCGCCCGTCGGCTGCTCGACGTCCTTCGCGAGGTAGGGGGTGACGAGCTTGCCGCCGTTCGCGATCAGGGCGTAGAAGCGCGCCATCTGCAGCGGCGTCACGAGCAGGTCGCCCTGACCGATCGCGAGCTGCACCGAGTAGCCCGGCTTCCAGACGCGGTCGATCGCCGTGTACGGCTTGCCGGCGAAATGCTCGCGGCGCCACTCCGGCGTCGGCACGAGCCCCGCGTACTCGCCCTGCAGGTCGATCCCGGTGGAGGCACCGAAACCGAAGCGCGAGGCCCAGTTCTGGAGCGGGTGCCCCGCGCTCGGCGGCAGCAAGTAGAACTTGTAGCCGAGCTGGTAGAAGTAGGTGTCGCAGGACTCGGCGAGCGCGGTCCGCAGGTCGATCCACTGGTTGACGAACGGGTCCCAGTTCGAGAACGTCTGCCCCTTGCCCGTCTGGCCGGGGACGGTGAACGTCGGCGAGCAGAGCAGCGTCGAGTAGGGCTGGAGGATGTGCTCTTCCATCGCCGCGAGCGCGGTCACCGGCTTCCAGGTCGAGCCGGGCGGGTAGCCGACGTCGAGCGCACGGTCGATCCCCGGGTAATTGTCCTTCCTCGCGACCGCCTCGTCCTGGAGCGGCGCGAGCTTCGTCGGGTCGCGGCTGACGTAGACGGACGGCTTGTAGGTCGGGTTCGAGGCGAGCGCGAGCACCGCGCCGTCGCGCGGGTCGAGCGCGACGATCGCGCCGCCGTCGGCCGCCCACTGGCCGTTTGCGTGCGCGAGCTTGATCCCGTACGTGAGCGCCTGCTCGGCGGCGCGCTGCACGTCGATGTCGATCGTCAGCCGCAGCGCGTTGCCCGGCCGTTGCAGCGTCGTCGGCTGGACGGCGCTCGTCGGGCGGCCACGCGAGTCGACCGTCAGCTGCGCCGACCCGTCGCGGCCGCGGAGGTACTGGTCGTACTCGGCCTCGACGCCGGCCTGCCCGACCGTGTCCGTCGGCTGGTAGCCGAGCTTCTTGTCCGCCTTGTACTCGGCCGCCGTGATCGGACCGACGTAGCCGAGGATGTGCGCCGCGAGCGACTGGTGCGGGTACTTGCGCAGGTAGCTCTCCGCGAGCTGCACGCCGGGGAACGACGTCTCGTGCTCGGCGAGATAGGTGATCTGGTCCGGGTGGATGCCGTACTGGACGACGACCGGCGTCAACGGGTCGCCGGCCGCGTCGCGCATCTTCTTCAGGATCTCGGCAACCGGAACGCCCGTCACGGTCGAGAGCTGCCGCAGCTCCCGCCGCTGCGCCGGCCAGCTCTTCGGCAGGTCGGCCGGCCAGAGCTCGACGCGCGTGCCCGGGACGTTGCTGACGAGCGTGCGCCCCTCGCGATCGAGGATCGGGCCGCGCGGCGCCTCGATCATCAGCGTGCGCACGCGGTTGTCGTTCGCCTGCGTCCGGTACTTGCTGGCGGCGAGGACCTGCAGCGCCCAGAGGCGGAGGAACAGGACGGCGAAGATCGCGACCGCGACTGCGCCGAGAACACCGACCCGGAGCGCGAGCTGCGGCGTCAGGCGGTACGGCTCCTCGACCCGCGGATCGGGCGGCAGGAACCTCCGCGGCGTCGCGCTAGCCAAGCAGGCGCACCTCGTGGACGCGGTCGCCGAGCTCGAGCGGCGGCAAGAGGCGACGCACGAGCGCGTAGACCGGCAACGTCAGGATCAGGTTGAGCAACAGGCTCGCCGGCAGCGCCGAAAGCAGCTCGCCGGCAGGCGCCGGGTCGCCGAGCACGAAGCGCAGCGCGAGCGTGCCGAACGCATACAGGATCGTGACGACGCCGACCGAGACGAACGGCGCGTGCAGGCGGTCGCGCGCGCTCGTCTCGCCGTAGCGGCCGATCCAGTAGCCGGCGAGCGTCAGGAGCAGCGACGTGAAGCCGAGCGTGTCGAGGTTCGCGGTGTCGATCAGCAGGCCGGCAGCAAAGCCGGCGGCGGCGCCGAGCAGGGAGCCGCGCAGGAGCGCGAGCGAGAGGAGCACGACGAGCACGAGGTCGGCTGTGCCGCCGAGGGGCGCGTAGCCGGAGAGGATCGACACCTGCACGAGCGCGGCGACGAAGACGAGCGCCCCCGCCTTGAGCGCGTCGACGCTCACGCCGCTCCGAGCTCCCGTCGGCGCGTCGAGTCGACCACGCAGACGGGCACGCGGGCAAAGCCCGCACGCCCCGATCTCGGCATCCACGCGCAGTGCTGCCTCATGGCGTGGGCAACCGCTTCGCCTTCGGCACGAGCACGAGCACCGACTGCAGCGAGCTCAGGTCGACGAACGGCTTCACCTGGATCTGCTTGAAGAGGTCGATGTCGTTCTGACCGGCGCTCGTCACCGTGCCGATCAGGATCCCGCGCGGGAAGATCGACGGCAGCTGCCCGGTCCCGGGCGAGCCGGCGGTGACGATCGTGTCGCCGGGCTCGACGATCTTGTCCTTCGTGACGCGGTCGAGCGCGAGCGAGTCGCCCGCACTGCCGTGCTCGAGCAGGCCGAGCGCACCCGGGTGCGCCGGGTTCGCGTCGGTCGCGCTGACCGCGCTTTCGGGATCGCTGATCAGGAGCACGCGCGAGACGCTCGGCGTCACGCGCGTCACCTGCCCGACGAGCCCGTCCTGCGTGACGACGACGTCGTGCGGCGCGATTCCCTCGGTCGAGCCGGCGGCGATCGTGATCGTCTGCGTGAACGGCGTCGGCGGCTGCGTCAGCACGCGGGCGGCGACGGGCCGGTAGTCCTGCGGGAAGAGCGGCGAGTCCTCGTAGCGGAGGAGCTTGCGCAGCGTCGCGTTCTCGCTCGCCTGCACCTGCTCGCGGTTCGCGACCTGGCGCCAGTAGTCGAGCTCGCTCCGCAGCCTGCGGTTCTCCGCCTTCGCGTCGAAGAGCCCGCGCGTCCAGCCCGCGGCGTCGCGGAACGGGTGCGCGACGCGGTTCGCCGCGGTCTCGAACGGCCGCAGCGCCGAGGCGCCGTAGCCCTGTACCGTGTCGAGCGTCGCCGACCGGAACGAGAGCGTGATCAGGACGAGCGAGGCGAGCAGCAGGCACGCCAGGACGATCCGGCGCTTGAGGGCGCCGTTTCGCGTCGACGAGAAGCCAGGTGCCGAGCGCTGGACGGACGAGCCCAGGACCGCGACACGAACGGTCCGGTTACGAGGCACGAGCGGGCCCTAGTCTAGCGGCGGAGCCGAACGGCTACCGACCGCGACCGTTGCGGCGGCTGCGGGCGCGGGCATGAGCGCTCTTCCGCATCGCCTCGAACTCCTCCAGGCTGCGACCCGACCCGACCGCGACGCACGTGAGCGGCGACTCGGCGAGGTGGGTCGGCATGTGCGTCTCTTGCCGCAGGCGCTGGTCGAGGCCCTGCAAGAGCGAGCCGCCGCCCGCGAGCACGATGCCGCGGTCCATGATGTCGGCCGCGAGCTCGGGCGGCGTCTTGTCGAGCGTCGACTTGATCGCGTCGATGATCTGCATCACCGGCTCCTCGAGCGCGTGCCGCACCTCCTCGCTCGAGAGGATCACCGTCTTCGGC
>DASRGD010000058.1:0-23525 GCA_035651195.1 Gaiellaceae bacterium
GGTCCTGTACCGGCTGCACCTTGCCGGCCGCGAAGCCCGGCTCTACCCCGGCTCGTGGTCGGAGTGGGAGCAACACGAGGAGCTCCCGCGGGAGCGGGGTTAGGCGCCCGCCGGTACCCAGGGCGCGCCGACCGGCGTTTCACCCGTGTGGCGCGCCGGATCATCCCCTTCGTCGTCCTCGTCGCGGTCACCGGGCTGCTCGTCCGGTTCGGGTCGACGAGCTGGGCCTGGGCGGGCGGACCGTTCAGTGCGACCGTGATCTGGCTGCTCGACCTGCGCCGCTACGCGCCGACCGAGGCGGCGCCCGCCCGCCGCGCGTCTACGCTGCGGCCGACGCCGCGGCCGTCGGCGAGCCGTACGCGGCCAGGTAGCGCTCCCACCGCTGCGGGATCTTCGGCGTCGCGAGCCGGATGAAGAGCACCGGCGCGGGCGCGCCGGGCGGATGGCGGAGCTCCATGTGCACCTCGTGCGGGAGCCGGTTCCCCTTGCGCAGGTTGCACGGGGCGCACGAGGTGACGACGTTCTCCCAGACCGAGTCGCCGCCGCGCGAGCGCGGGATCACGTGATCGAGCGTCAGCCGCCCGCTCGAGGTGCCGCAGTAGACGCACTGCCAGCCGTCACGTGCGAACAGCGCGCGGCGCGAGATCTTCCGCTGCACGATCCGCGGGACGCGCACGTAGTTGACGAGCCGGATGACGTGTGGCCACGGATAGACAGCCGTGGCCGAGCAAAGTGGTCGGTCGAGCTCTTCGACCACCTCCGCCTTGCCCTTGAAGACGAGCACGTGTGCGCGGCGGACCGAGCACACGTTCAGGGGCTCGAAGCTCGCGTTCAGGACCAAGACCTGCTGCACGTCGGCGAAAATGTAGCCGACCTCAGGGTGGGCGAGGCCTCAGCGGCCCATCGCCCGCTCGACCGCCTCCTGCTCCTCCGGCGAGAGCGCGACCGACGCCTTGCCGCGGTCGAGCTCCTTCATGTAGATGCGCGCATAGTCGCGGCCCTGGATCGCGGTGATCACGATCCCGGTCCGCGCCCCGTCGAGGACGGCGAGCGAGGCCGACTGGTGACCGCCGGTGTCCTCGTAGGCGTCGTAGCGGACGATCGAGCTGTTCGAGAGCGAGGCGTCGATCCGCCGGTCGACGCGCGCGAGCGAGGCCGCCACCTCGTCGACCGCCCGGTGCAGGTCGTCGATCCGCGCCTGCAGCGAGACCGCGAACTCGACGAGGTCGCGCCGGCCGCCCGTCATCACGACGCGCTGCGCCTCGCGCAGGCGGCGCGTTTTCAGCCAGCCGAGCCAGGCGAGCGCGAGCGCGCCGACACCCACCGCACAGCCCGCGGCGCCGATCACCGCCGCCGTCGTCGCCGAGAGGTGCACCTAGGGCGTGGGCCGGTCGAACAGCACGCTCCAGGGTAGCGGCGCAGACGGATGACCGAGCGGAGCTCGATCAGTGGGGAGCCGGCGCCGTCGAGCGACGCCTACGGCAACGAGAAGATCACGGGGTACTGCGCCGAGTTGTTCGCCTTGTTGGCCTCGCACGGCACCGGCTTGACGTCGACCTTCACCGTGGTCTGGGTGGCGAACGGGACCTGGCCGAGACCGGTGAACGTGACGACTTTCTGCTCGGCGGGGTTGATCGACTGGATCGACTGCGTCTTCACGATCGGGCTCGACCCCTTCACGATCGTCAGCGTCACCGGGATGTTGGCTTCGAGGAAGTTGCCGGAGTCCTGCACGGTGACCGCGAACGCGAGGTCGGTCGTCGCGGTGACGGTGTTCAGGCTCGTGGTCGAGAGCGTCTGCCCGGCCGGCAGCGCCTTGACCGAGACGACGTTCGTCCCGTGCAGGCCGGAGCAGGTACCACCCGTCGACGCGCCGCGTAGCCGCTGGAGCACGAGCGCCATCGAGTGCGGCGTGACGAGGTCGCTCGTCGCGACGTGCGACTGCGGCACGGCGACGCCGCTCACGTGCTCGTCGGCCATCACCTTCTTCGTCAGCGCCACGAAGAAGTCGTCCCAGACGACGTCGCTCGCGAGCAGCCGGTCGGCCTGGCCGGCGAGCTCGGCCGCGGCCGCCGAGGTGTCTTTCGACCCCGCCGTCTCCTCGAACGCCGCCGCGAGACCGTCGATGCCGCTGACGCGCAGCTCGAGCGCCTCGACGAGGTAGCCGTTCTCGGGTCGCAGCGGTCCCGGCGGATCGAGATCGGCGGCGGCCCGGACGTTCTGCCGCTCCGAGTCGGCGATCCCTCGCAGCTTCGTCACGACGTCGGACACCTTCAGCAAGGTGAGCGCATTCGCGACCGCCGCGCCGTTCGCCGTCGACTGCGACGCGATCCTGTTCACCTTGCCCATGTAGCTCGCGTAGGAGTCCCGCTTCGACGAGCTCGCGCACGACTGGATCAGCAGCGCGAAGACCAGCACCAGCCCGATCACGAACCCGACGAGCGCGAGCAGCCGCAGGAGCGGCGCCGTCCCTCGGGGCGGCCCCATCGGGCCGCGCGGCCGCCGGCGGGCCGGCCGCGGAATGCGCACCCGCGGCGAGGCCGGCCCTTCGGCGGTGGCCGGCTCGTCGTCGAAGAAGTCGAACTCGATGTCGTCGCCGTTCGGGCCCATTGCGCCGAACCGAATGTACAAGGTTCATCGGGAGGCAAAGGACTTCTCCTCGGCGCGAAGTACTGCGGCAGCGTGTCGACCGCCGCGCTCGAGCGCCAGCTGATCCTCGGCCGTTACCGACCACTGCGGCCACTTGGATCGGGAGGAATGGGGCAGGTCTGGCTCGCGTGCGACGAGGAGTCGGGCCTCGACGTGGCGCTGAAGATCGTCGCTCGGGACGGTAAGGCGGCGGCGCGCGCCGAGCGCGAGGCGCGGGCCGCCGCGGCGCTACGCCACCCGCGCTGCCAGCGGATCTACGCGCTCGCGCGCGACTCGAGCCACGTGTACATCGCGTACGAGTACATTCCGGGTCGCACGATGCGACAGGCGCTCGCGGCCGGCGAGCTCGACGACGGCTCGGCGGTGGCGGTCGCGGTGCAGCTGCTCGAGGCGCTCGCGCACGCGCACGCGCGCGGGATCGTCCATCGCGACGTGAAGCCGTCGAACGTGCTGCTCGCCGAGGGCACGAAGCTCGACGTGCGGCTGCTCGACTTCGGGCTCGCGCAGATGGCGGAGTTCGACACGCTGACGGCGATGGGCGACGTGCCGGGCACGCTCGGCTACATCTCGCCCGAGCGGCTGCTCGGCAAGCCGGCGACGGAGGCGGCCGACGTCTGGTCGGTCGGCGTCATGCTCTGGGAGTCGCTCGCCGGCCGGCATCCCTTCCGCGCGAGCGGCGTCAAGGAGACCTCGAATCGGATCCAGTCGGGGCCACCGCCGCTCGAGCACCTGCGCCCGGACCTGCCCGCCGCCGTCCGGGCTGCGATCGCCTCGGCGCTGGCGCTCAACCCCGCGCGCCGGCCGACGGCGGGGGAGCTCGCCGAGGCGCTGCGGACGCCGACCCGGCCGCGGCGCACGGCAGGCAGGCGTCTCGCGCGGCGACGGCGGGGCGAGGCGTCGCGCCGCCTCCGTGCCGAACCCGTGCTGGCGCGCGCACTGCCGGCCGTCTCGTGCGCGCTCGTCGCCGGCTGGGCCGCAGCCCGGCTGCCGTTCTACCCGGCCCAGTGGCCGCTCGCGCTCGCCGCCGGTGCGGCCGGGCTCGGGCTCGCGCTGCCTCGCATCGGGCTTGCGTTCGCGCTCGCGACCGTCTTCTTCCCGCTCGCGAACGTGTCGCTCGGCCTCGCCGTCCTCTACGCGGCGCTTGCCGCCGCGTGGCTCGTGCTGAGCTGGAACGACGCGCGCGCGGGCCTGCTCGCCCTGGTCGGGCCGCTGCTCGCCCCCGTCGCCGGGCTCGCCCTCGTGCCGCTCGTCGTCCAGGCAGCGCGCGGACGCGTGCGCCGCGCCGTCCAGGCGGCCGCGGCCGTCCTGCTCGCCGCGGTCGTCGCCGGGCTCGAGCACGATCGGCTGCCGTTCGACGGCTCGCCGCCGCCCCTCGGCCTCGGCATCGCCGGCAGCGCTCGACCCGGCGCGGTCGCCTATGCGCTCGGGCGGTCGCTCGCCGCCCACCCCGCAGTGGTCGGCGAGGCGGTCGTCTTCGCCGCCGCCGCGGCGTTGCTCGGTCACGTCCGCCGGCGCGGACCGTGGCACGCCGCGGCCTTCGCCGCGGCCTTCCTCGTCGCGAGCGCCGGGCTCGCGCCGAACGCCGCGATCGCGCCGCTCGTCGTCGGCGCGTGGCTCACCGCCGCGGCGCTCGCGCTCGAACCGACGAATTAGACTGGTTGTCCGGGGTACACCCCGCCTATGACGGTGCTCCGGACGATCGAATCGAAGCTCGAAGCCCTCTTCGAGGGCATCTTCGGGCGCGCCTTCCGGGCCAACGTCCAGCCGGTCGAGCTTGCGCGCAAGCTCGTCAAGGAGATGGACGAGCACCGCAACGTCTCGGTCTCGCGCGTCTACGTTCCGAACGAGTACACGATCTACCTCTCGCCCGACGACCGGCGACAGTTCGCCGACTACGAGGAGTCGCTGCGCGAGGAGCTGCAGGAGTACCTCGCCTCGCACGCGCGCCGCGAGGGCTACGTCCTGCTCTCGCCGCCGCGCGTCAAGCTCGAGACCGACGCCGACCTCGAGCTCGGCCTGTTCGGCATCGCGACACGGCTCGCGCACAGCGCGCGCCCGAAGCGGCCGCAGCCGCCGCCGACGGAGTTGGCGCCGGGCGCGACGATGATCTACGACCCCGGCAGCGCTCCGCGCGAGCCGGTCGAGGTGGCGACCATCACCTTCAACGGGCGCGCGTTCCCGCTCGACGACGTCCGCACGGTGATCGGACGTTCCAAGGACGCCGACATCCAGGTTCCCGACCCGAACGTCTCGCGCCGCCATGCCGAGGTGCGGCACGAGGGCGCCGACTACCTGCTCGTCGACCTCGACTCGACGAACGGGATCGAGGTGGACGGGCGGCGCGTGCGGCGGCTCGAGCTCGAGAACGGGACGCGCTTCACGCTCGGGTCGACGGAGCTCGTGTTCTCGCGGGAGCTTCGCGAGTGATGCTCGCCTCGACGCAGGTCGAGTCCACCCTTGCCATCCTCAAGATCGCGTTCCTGGTGCTGCTCTACCTGTTCATCTGGCGAATCGTGCGGTCGGCGGCCCGCGACCTGCGCCTGCCGCAGGAGTCGATGATCCTGCGTCCGCACCAGGTCGCGGGCCTGCTCCCGCAGCCCCCGGCGGCGGAGCTCGGCCGGCTGGTCGTCGCTGCCAGCCCGGCCCTCGACGAGGGCGACGTCTTCCCGCTCGACTCGGCGCCGCTCAGCGTCGGCCGCGGCCCCGGCAACGACATCGCGATCGGGTCGGACGAATACGCGTCCAGCCGGCACGCGCGCTTCGAGCCGCGCCGGGACGGCGTCTACGTCGAGGACGTCGGCTCGACCAACGGGACGTTCGTCAACGGCGTTCGCCTGACACGCGAGCGCCGGCTTGCGCCCGGCGACGTGATCCGCATCGGCGAGACCGACCTGCGCTTCGAGCGATGAGCCTGGGCCGGAGCTTCGGCGAGACGAATCCCGGCAGGAAGCGGCGCCGGAACGAGGACGCCTTCGTCTGCGAGCCGCCGCTCTTCGCGGTCGCGGACGGGATGGGCGGCGCGCAGGCAGGCGAGATCGCCTCGTCGCTCGCTGCCGCGGCCGTCGCGGGCGGGCTGAACGGCGCCGACGCGCCCGAGAACGCGGAGCAGCTCGTCGTCGAGCTGATCCAGGAGGCGAACCGGCGCGTGCACGACCGCGCGACGAACGACGCCTCGGCGTCGGGGATGGGCACGACGCTGACCGTCGCGCTCGCACGCAGGGACGACGTCGTCGCGATCGGGCACGTCGGCGACTCTCGTGCCTACCTGCTCCGCGACGGCGCCCTCGAGCAGCTGACCGACGACCACTCCCTCGTCGCCGAGCTCGTCCGCCGCGGCGAGCTGTCGCCCGAGGAGGCGGAGGTGCATCCGCAGCGGTCGGTGATCACGCGTGCGCTCGGCACCGACCCCGACGTCGACGTCGACGTGTTCTCGATCGAAGGCCGAGCCGGCGACGTGTTCCTGCTCTGCTCCGACGGCCTCTCGACGATGGTCGACCCGGACACGATCGCCGAGACCGTCCAGCGGCACCGGCCCGACCTCGAGGCGGCGACCCGCGCGCTGATCAAGGCCGCGAACGACGGCGGCGGCGAGGACAACATCACCGCCGTCCTATTCGAGATCGGCGGCGCCGCCGTCGACGACGAGCCGACGATCGAGGCGGCCGGTGCGGCGGTCGCAGTCGAGCCCGAGTCCGACACGTTCGTCCGCGAGCCCGCAGTCACCGCGGGCGGCCGCGAAGGCGACACCGTCATCGTCTCCGCCGACGATCTGCGGGCCGCGCTCGCCGAGGGCGGCCGGCCGCCGGAGGCCGAGCCGGCGCAGGCGCGGGTCCCGTTCGTCCGGTTCGTGCTCGCGACGCTCGTGATCGTCGTCCTCGCCGGGCTGATCGTCGTCCTCGCCGTCTGGGGGTTGGCCCGCTGACCGCACGCGCCCCGTCCGGGTTGGCTGCAGTCTTCCGCACGGCGGCTCGCCGTCTCGGGCAGCGCAGCCGTCCGACTGGTGGTCGGGATGACTGCGCGTAACCGCGAGCTCGCGTACCTGATCGTCGTCGGCGCCCTCACGGGTCTCGGCTTCGCGAGCGTCTACATCGCCCGGCAGTCTGAGGTCTCGTGGGGATCGCTGAGCTACGCCGCCTTCTTCCTCGGTCTCTACCTCGCCGCGCACGTGATCGCGCGGGTGGCGGTGCCGAAGGCGGATCCCTACCTGCTGCCGATGGCAGGTTTCCTGACGGCGGTCGGGCTGACGGAGATCTACCGGCTCGGCCCGACCGACGCGTTCCGGCAGGGGCTCTGGATCGTGATCGCCGTCGCCCTCTTCGGCGCGGCGCTCCTCCGCCTGCGTCGCGACTACCGGCTGCTCGAGTCGTACAAGTACCTGTTCGGCCTCGGCGCGATCGTGCTGCTCTTCCTGCCGCGGCTGCCGGGGCTCGGCACGACGGTGAACGGCGCGCGGCTCTGGGTGCACGCGGGGCCGCTCGAGTTCCAGCCGGGCGAGCTCGCGAAGATCTTCCTGATCGTCTTCCTCGCCGCCTACCTGCGCGAGAAGCGCGAGGTGCTGGCGCAGGGACGGTTGAAGGACCTCGGGCCGCTGCTCCTGATCTGGGGCGCGGCGATGCTCGTCCTCGTCGAGACGAACGACCTCGGCTCGGCGCTCCTCTACTTCGGGATCTTCCTCGCGATGCTGTACATCGCGACCGCGCGGCTCTCGTACGTCGCCGGCGGGCTCGCCCTGTTCGCCGCCGGCGGCTTCGTCGCCGACCGCGAGATCGCCCACGTGCACGAACGCATCGTCATCTGGCTCCACCCATGGACGACGACGAAGGTCTTCTGTCCGTTGACCGGGACGATGACGTTGCGCCAGGACTGCCAGAGCTACCAGCTCGTCAAGTCGCTCTACTCGATCGGCAGCGGCGGCTTCGCGGGCACGGGCCTCGGCAAGGGCACGTTTACGACGCCGGACGGGCAGCCGCTGATCCCGTACGTCAAGACCGACTTCATCTACTCGGCGCTCGCGCAGGAGCTCGGGCTGATCGGCGTCTCGGCGCTGCTGCTCGTCTTCATGCTGTTCGTCGCGCGCGGGATGAAGATCGCGCTCCAGGCCGAGGACGGCTTCTCGAAGCTGCTCGCGGCCGGGCTCACCTTCGGTTTCGCGCTGCAGACGTTCATCATCGTCGGCGGCGTCCTGCGTGTGATCCCCGTCACCGGGATCACGCTGCCGTTCGTCTCCTACGGCGGCTCGTCGGTGGTCGCGAACTTCCTGCTGCTCGCCGGCCTGCTGCTCGTCTCCAACCGGGCCAACGCGACCCAGTGAACCGCCAGATCTCGGCCGTCGCCCTCGCGAGCCTCGTGCTGCTCGCGGCGCTGATCGTCGGCACCACCTACTGGCAGACGTGGGCCGAGGCGGGCCTGGCCGCGCGCGAGGACAACGAGATCCAGCGCGTGGCGCAGTTCGAGATCCGGCGCGGCCTCATCTACGCTGCCGACGGCAAGACGCTGCTCGCGGGGCGGGTCCGCAAGCAGGTCGGGGGGCAGACTCTCTACTTCCGCAGGTATCCGACGCACGGGTTCGCGTCACAGACGATCGGCTACTCGACCGCGACACGCTCGCGCGCCGGCATCGAGCAGGAGGAGAACGCGTTCCTGACCGCCTCGAACCAGGATCTCGGGACGTTCTTCGAGACGCTCGGCGACAAGTTGAAGGGGACGACGATCACGGGCAACAACCTGATCCTGAACCTGCAGGTGCGCGCGCAGCGCGTCGCGCAGAACGCGCTCGCCGGCAAGTGCGGCGCCGCCGTCGCGCTCAATCCGACGACCGGCGCCGTCTACGTGATGGCGTCCTCGCCGACGTACGACCCGAACCTGATGGAGCAGAGAGGCGGCTATGCGAAGATCCAGGCGACGAAGGCGCCGTGCCATCCGTCGGCGCCGCTCCTCAACCGGGCGACGCAGGGCCTCTACCCGCCGGGATCGACCTTCAAGACGATCACCGCCGCAGCCGCGCTCGACGACCACGTCTTCACGACGCGCTCGAACTTCTACGACCCCGGCTACTGCACCGAATACGGCAAGCACGTCTCGAACGCGCTCGACCAGTCGGGCGGCGCCGAGGCGTTCGGCAACATCAGCCTGTTCGAAGCGTACGTGCACTCGGTCAACGCCATCTACTGCATGATCGGCCAGAAGCTCGGTGCCGCGCGCGTGCTCGAGGAAGCGAAGAAGTTCGGCTTCTACGCGGTGCCGCCGCTCGAGACGCCGGCGAACGCACGCTCGGCGTCCGGCCTCTACGAGAAGGGCAAGCTGTGGTATCCGAAGCAGCCGCAGTACGACGTCGACCCCGGCCGCCTCGCCTTCGGGCAGGAGCGGATGCTCGTGACGCCGCTGCAGATGGCGCTCGTGGCCGCCACGGTCGCGAACGGGGGCGTCGAGATGGCGCCGCACCTGGTCAAGGAGGTGCGGTCGCCCGGCGGCTCGCTCGTCGACCGCACCGCGCCGCAGCGGCTGCGAACGGTGCTGTCCCCGAAGACGGCCGCGTCGCTCCGCGACATGATGGTGCAGGTCGTCGAGCGCGGCACCGGCACGAAGGCGCAGATCCCCGGCGTTCAGGTCGCCGGCAAGACCGGGACCGCCGAGATCTGCCAGTGCTCGAACTACGACGCGTGGTTCATCTTCTTCGCGCCCGCGCAGCATCCCGTCGTCGCGGGCGCCGTCGTCGCCGAGAGCCGGCCGAACGGGTTCGGCGGCGCGATCTCGGCTCCGATCGCGAAGGAGATCGTGCAGGCGATCCTTCCGGTCGCGTCGAAAGCGAAGCCGTAGAGCTATGGCCACGACCGACACGCTGCTCAACCGGGTCTTCGATCGCCGCTATCTGATCGTGCGCAAGCTCGGCTCCGGGGGCATGGCCGACGTCTACCTCGCCGAGGACCAGGAGCTCGGCCGGCAGGTGGCGCTGAAGATGCTGAACGAGCGGCACGCGAGCGACGAGCAGTTCGTCGAGCGCTTCCGACGCGAGGCCCAGAGCGCGGCCGGCCTCAACCACCCGAGCATCGTCTCGATCTTCGACCGCGGCCAGGCCGAGGGCACCTACTACATCGCGATGGAGTACCTCGACGGGCGCACGCTCAAGGAGCTGATCGTGCGCAACGGCCCGACGCCGATCCCGATCGCGATCGACTACGCGCGCCAGATCCTCGGTGCGCTCGCGTTCGCGCACCGCAACGGCATCGTGCACCGCGACATCAAGCCGCACAACGTCGTCGTCGCCCGCGACGGCCGTGTCAAGGTGACCGACTTCGGGATCGCGCGCTCGGGGACGTCGCAGATGACGGAGGCCGGCTCGATCGTCGGCACCGCGCAGTACCTCTCGCCCGAGCAGGCGCGCGGAGCGACCGTCGATGCGCGCTCGGACCTCTACTCCGTCGGGATCGTGCTCTACGAGATGCTGACGGGCGAGGTGCCGTTCACCGGCGAGACGCCGGTCGAGATCGCGATGAAGCACCTGCAGTCGACCGCCGTCCCGCCGTCCGCGCTCCGGCCGGAGGTTCCGCGCGAGCTCGACGCGGTCGTGATGCGCGCGATCGCGAAGGATCCCGAGCAGCGGTACCAGTCGGCCGAGGAGATGGAGGCCGACCTGGCGAGGATCGCACGCGGCGGTGCCGTCGCGCCCGAGACGGAGGAGGCGCTGACGCAGATCCTGATCGGCACGTCGCCGACGGCGGCGGCGACGATGGTCGGCCACCCCCCCCGCACGGTCACGCCGCCGCCCGCCCCGCCCGGCTACCGGCCGCCGGGGCCGTACTACTCCTACCAGGAGCCGCCGCGGCGACGCTCGCCGTGGCCGTGGCTGCTCGCGCTGCTCGCGGTGGCGATCGCCGCCGGCGCCGGCTACCTGCTCTACCACAAGATCCAGAACCAGCTGAACCAGAACAAGCCGGTCGCCGTCACCGACGTCGGGCTGCTGCGCGGCGACCTCGCTGCCCAGAAGCTGCAGGCCGAGGGGTTCAAGGTGAACGTCAGGCTCGCGTCCGACGCGAGCGTTCCGAAGGGCGAGGTCGCGAGTCAGGACCCGCTCGCCGGCCAGCCGGTGCCGAAGGGCTCGACGGTGACGATCGTGATCTCGACCGGCAAGCCGAGGGTGCGGATGCCGGCGGTGAAGGGCTTCACGCTCGAACAGGCGGTGTCGCTGATCGCGGACGCGGGCCTGAAGACGAAGTCGGTGCCCGTCTACTCGCTGCTGCCCGCGAACACGGTGACGGCGCAGCGGCCGAAGGCGGGCTCTCAGGTCGTCGCCGGCTCGCTCGTCCAGATCAACTACTCGCGCGGGCCGAGGCCGATCGCGGTCCCGAACGTCGTCGGCGACCCGTACCCGAACGCCGTCAGCGCGCTGAGCGGGTCCGGGTTCGTCGTCACGCGCAGCGACATCGAGTCGCAGGCGCCGAAGGGGCAGGTCGTGGCGCAAGACCCGATCGCCGGCTCCGAGGCCCGCCGCGGCTCGAAGATCACGCTCTCGGTCTCCAAGGGGCCCGCGCTGGTGGAGGTCCCCGACGTCACCGGCCAGACCGCGGCCGACGCGAAGACGCTGCTCAGCGGCGCCGGCTACCGGGCCGCGGCGAGCAGCCAGCCGGTGAACGACCCGAGCGAGGACGGGCTCGTCATCTCGCAGACTCCCGTCGGCGGGACGAAGACGAAGAAGGGCGAGGTCGTCCACATCGTCGTCGGCAAGCTGACGGCGCCGCCGGTGACGACCACGACGCCGGCCGAGACGACGACCACCGAGACGACGACGACCCAGACCACGACGACCACGACGACGACGCCGGCGAGTCCTTGAGCCGCCGCGTCGCGGTCATCACCGGCGGCAGGTCGAGCGAGCACGAGGTGTCGCTCGCCTCGGCCCGCAGCGTCGCCGAGGCGCTCGCGGGCGTCGGTTGGGAGGTGGCGCTGATCGAGATCGACCGCAACGGCCGCTGGGCGCTCGGCAGCGCTTCCGGCGACGGGCGCGAGCTCCCGCCCCCGAGCCCCGGGACGAGCGATCTGTTGCCCGCCCGGCTGCCGGACCGGCGCGTCGCGCAGACGCTCGGCGACGTCGACGTCGTCTTCCCGGTCCTGCACGGGCCGCACGGCGAGGACGGCACCGTCCAGGGCCTGCTCGAGCTGGCGGGCGTCCCGTACGTCGGCGCGGGCGTCGCCGCCTCAGCCCTCTGCATGGACAAGGATCTGTTCAAGGCCGTTCTCCGCGATCACGGCATCCCGGTGACGCGGAACGTCACGCTGCGCGTCGGCGGCGCCGTCGAGAACCCGTTCGGCTACCCCGTGTTCGTCAAGCCGGCGCGGCTCGGCTCGTCGGTCGGGATCAGCAAGGCGCATGACGAGGCGGAGCTCGCCGCGGCGGTCGCGCTCGCCTTCGAGCACGACGAGAAGGTGCTGGTCGAGGAGTTCGTCTCCGGTGTCGAGATCGAGCTCGGCGTGCTCGGCAACCGCGAGCCGATCGCCTCGCTGCCCGGCGAGATCGCCGTGACGCACAACGAGTGGTACGACTACGAGGCGAAGTACGTCGAGGGCGAGATGGACCTCGTCGTCCCGGCGCGGATCGGCGACGAGCAGGCTACCCGCGCGCAGCAGCTGGCCGTGCGCGCATACGTCGCGACGGAGTGCGAGGGGATGGCGCGTGCGGATCTCTTCGTCCGCAACGACGGCGAGGTGCTCGTCAACGAGCTGAACACGATTCCGGGCTTCACGTCGACGAGCGTCTACGCGAAGCTGTTCGCGGCGTCGGGGATCGGCTACGCGGAGCTGCTCGAACGGCTGATCGCGCTCGCGATCGAGCGCCACGAGCGGCGACGCTCGCTCCGGTTCTAGCTCGCGGTGACCTCGTTCACGTGCACCTGGGCGTTGTCGCCGAGGTCGGTGATCCAGACGACGAAGTAGCGGCCGGTCGCGTTCGTGACCGCGAAGTGGGTCGTGCCGCTCACCGTCTGCGGGTCGGAGACGTCGTGGAAGGGACCCGTCGCGGAGTCGCCGGCCTGGATGACCGCGGTGAAGCCTGGCGTGTCCGTCGTGACGACGACCTGGTGCAGGGTGACGCCGGTGCGCGCAGCGAGCACGAGCCCGACGCCTTTCTTGTCCAGCGCGGCGAACGACGAGTCGTAGTGCTGCGTCTCCCAGTAGGTGCCCTCGTTGCCGTCGGTGGCCTTCGGCGCGTCCGCGTTGTGCTCGCTCCCGTCGCCGTACGGGTCGTAGGCGGTGACGCCGGTCAGCGTGACCCGGGGCCCGGTGGGCGTCCCGCCGTGCGCCTTCGAGCCGGGGTGGCCGCTCCGCGTGAGCGCGATCGCGAGTGCGACGGCGAGCACGACGAGGCCGGCGAGGACGAGCAGCGACGGGAGTGCGGAGCGCGACCGGCGCCGCCAGTCGGCGGGGCGGCGCCCGCGCCCGGCTCGCCGCCGGGGCGGCGTCATGATCATCGTCGCCGCGCTCGTCGCACCGCTCCCCAGCTCCTGCAGGCACGCCTCGAGCTCGCGGCGGAAGGCAGCCATCGTCGGCCAGCGCTCGCCCGGGTCCTTCGCGAGCGCGCGCGCGACGGCGGCCGCGACGCGCGGCGGCACGTCCGGCCGCTTCGCGAGCAGCGACGGCGGCGGGTCGTTGATGTGACCCATCGCGACGGCGACGAAGTTCTCGCCCGCGAACGGGAGCTCGCCGGTCAGGAGCTCGTAGAGGACGACGCCCAGCGAGTAGACGTCGGTGTGCTCGTCGACGTGTCGGCCCTGCGCTTGCTCGGGCGAGATGTAGTCGGAGGTGCCGAGGACGGTGCCCGTCTGCGTCATCCCGCGCTGGACGTCGATCTCGCGTGCGATCCCGAAGTCGGTCACCTTCGCCTCTCCGTCGCCGTTCAAGAGCACGTTCTGCGGCTTCACGTCGCGGTGGACGAGCCCGCGCTCGTGGGCCGCACCGAGCCCGCGCGCGATCTGAATCGCGAGCTCGAGCGCCCGCTCGACCGGCGCCGGGCCGTTCCGCTCGATCAGGCGCTTCAGGTTCTGACCGTCGACGTATTCGAAGACGATGAACTGCCGCCCTTCGTGCTCGCCGCGGTCGATGACGGTGACGACGTTCGGATGGGAGAGGCTCGCCACGGTCCGCGCCTCGCGGAGGAAGCGCTGCACGTACTCGTCGTCGTCGCTGAAGTGCTGGTGCAGCACCTTCAGCGCCACCCGCCGCTCGAGCACGCGGTCGTGGGCGCGATAGACACTCGACATGCCGCCGGCGCCGACGAGCTCCTCGAGCTCGTAACGGCCCGCGAGGAGGTCACCGACCATCATCGCAACCGTTCCCAGGCGCGGAGGCTACTAACCGAGGGTTGCGTCGAGCGCCTCTTCCCAGACGCCGAGGGCCTCGTCGAGCTCGGCGTCGGTGATGACGAGCGGGACGAGCACGCGCAGGCAGTTTCCGTGGATGCCGCAGGTGATCAGGAGCAGCCCGCGGGCGAGCGCGGCGGCGGCGACCGCCCTCGCGAGCCCGGGCGCCGGCTCCTTGCCGCTCCGGTCGTCGACGAGCTCGAGCGCGAGCATCGCGCCGACTCCGCGAACGTCGCCGATCTGCTCGTGGCGTGCCTGCCACGTGAGCATGCGGGCGCGGATCGTCTCGCCGATCGCGTGGGCGCGCTCGACGAGCCCTTCCTCCTCGATCACGTCGAGCACAGCGACGGCCGCCGCCTGGGCGACGGGGTTGCCGACGTAGGTGCCGCCGATCGCACCGGCCTCGGGCGCGTCCATGATCTCGGCCTTGCCGAGCACGCCGGAGAGCGGCAAGCCGTTCGCGATCGACTTCGCGACCGCGAGCAGGTCGGGCTCGACGCCGGCGTGCTCGATCGCGAAGAAGGCCCCGGTGCGCCCGAAGCCGGTCTGCACCTCGTCGACGACGAGGACGATCCCGTGCTGGTCACAGACGCCACGGAGGCCCTGCAGGAAATCGGCGGGAGCGGGGACGAAGCCGCCTTCGCCGAGAACCGGCTCGATCACGATCGCGGCCACGTTCTCGGGAGCGACCTGGCTGTCGAGCGTCTGCTCGAGCGCCTCGAGCGCGGCGGCCGTCGTCGTGCCGCGGTACTCGTAGGGGAAGGCGCTGCGGTAGACCTCGGGCGCGAACGGACCGAGGCCCGCCTTGTACGGATGCGACTTCGAGGTCAGGGTCAGCGACATCAGCGTGCGACCGTGGAAGCCGCCCTCGAACGCGATCACCGCCGGCCGCTTCGTGTAGGCGCGCGCGAACTTGACCGCGTTCTCGATCGCTTCGGTGCCGGCGTTGAAGAACGCCGCCTTTGCGGGGCCGGTGAACGGCGCGTGGGCGAGCAGCCGCTCGGCGAGCGTGGCATAGACCTCGTAGGGGACGATCGTGAAGTCGGTGTGGCTGAACCGGTCCAGCTGCTCCTGCGCCGCGGCGACGACATGCGGGTTCGCGTGGCCGACGTTGAGGCAGCCGACGCCGCCGGTGAAGTCGATGAAGGTATTGCCGTCGACGTCGGTGATCGTGACCCCGCGGGTCTCGGCGGCGACGACCGGGAAGGTGAGGGCGAGCGGGCTCGCCACGGCGCGGTCGATCCGGGCCACGATCTGCCGCGACCGCGGGCCCGGGATCTCCGTCTTCAGCTCGATCGCGCGGGTCGCCGCCATGCTCGCAGCGTAGCGGAGCCCTGTGGACGACTTTTCACCACCTCTGAGCCGTCTCTGAGACCGCCGCTGGTGGCCGCAGGCCCGCCGGCCCGCGTTTTCCGCTGCTCGTGCGGCTCTGGTCTCCAAGCTGTCTCTGAGTCGTCTCTGAGCCCGCCGGGGCGGGGCGGCGCGGCGCGAAGCCGTGACAGAATCGCGGCGTGGTCCTCTCGGATCGCACAATTTCTCGGCTGATCGAGGAGGGCCGGATCGAGATCGATCCGTACGATCCGTCGCTGCTCCAGCCGTCGAGCGTCGACGTCCGGGTCGACCGCTACTTCCGCGTCTTCCGCAACAACCTCTATCCGCACATCGACGTCAAGGTCGAGCAGGAGAACCTGACCGAGCTCGTCGAGGTCGACTCGCAGCCGTTCATCCTCCACCCGGGCGAGTTCGTCCTCGGCTCGACGCTGGAGCGCGTCAAGCTGCCGGACGACCTCGTCGCGAGGCTCGAAGGAAAGTCGTCGCTCGGCCGCCTCGGGCTCCTGATCCACTCGACCGCCGGTTTCATCGACCCCGGCTGGGACGGGCACGTCACGCTCGAGCTCTCGAACGTCGCCAACCTGCCGATTACGATCTACCACGGGATGAAGATCGGCCAGCTCTCGTTCGTGCAGCTGACGGAGCCCGCCGAGCACCCCTACGGGTCGAGCGGCCTCGGCTCGAAGTACCAGGGACAGCGCGGGCCGACGCCGAGCCGGTACTGGCGCAACTTCGAGCAGAGGTGACGTGAAAGCAAACGTGACGTGAAGGTCCTCGTCACCGGTGGCACGGGCTTCGTCGGCCCCAAGATCGTGCGCGCGCTGCGGGCCGAGCAGCGCGAGGTGCGCGCGCTCGTGCGCCGGCCGGAGGGCGGCCGGCCGCTCGCGGCCTGGGGGGTCGAGCTCGCCGTCGGCGACGTCACAGACGCGGCGAGCGTCCGCGCCGCGGTCGCCGGCTGCACGCACGTCGTCCACCTGGTGGCGCTGATCCGCGGCCGGCCCGCCACGTTCCAGCGCGTGATGGTCGACGGCTTCCGGAACGTGCTCGCCGCCGCCCGCGACGCCGCCGTCGGACGCGTCGTCCTGATGAGCGCCCTCGGGACGAACGAGGCGACGAAGGACACCGTCTCCTACTACCGCGCGAAGTGGCAGATGGAGCGCGACCTCGAGGCATCCGGCCTCGAGCACGTCATCTTCCGACCGAGCTTCGTCTTCGGCCGCGACGGCGGCGCGCTGCCGACGTTCATCAGGCAAGTGCGGCTCTCGCCTGTCGTGACGGTGATCGGCGACGGGCGGCAGCGGTCGCAACCCATCTGGGTCGACGACGTGGCGGCGTACTTCGCGCGCGGCGTCGCCGCCCCCGAGGCGGCCGGGCGGACGTTCGAGCTCGGGGGCCCCGACCAGGTGACCTGGGACGAGCTCTACCTCCGGATCGCGAAGGCGCTGCACAAGCGCCGCCGCCTGGTGCACGTCCCGCCGAGTCTCGTGCGCCCGGCCGCGCGGCTGACGGAGTGGATCCCCGGCGCGCCGCTCACCGCCGACCAGGTGACCATGCTGGAAGGGCCGGACAACGTCGTCTCGAACACCGAGGCCGTCGAGACGTTCGGCCTCGCGCTCGTCCCCCTCGACGAGCAGATCCGCCGCGCAACGGCGTAGCAGCCCGCAGAGAGAGCAAGGGCCGCGCGCAGGCGGCCCTCACTCCGGTCACTAGCTGGTTCTCCGTAGGGACGCTTCCGGCCGACTCTGTCAGCGGCGCAGTCTCGCGAGTCCCCCACGCTGGCTAGGCGATTCCCCGTCAGGTCCCGGGGACACGTCCCTACGAGCTAGTACCTCCACTGCCCGTACTCGAAATCTCCATCGACCGGACCACCTCCTTTCCGCGGTTCGCCCTACTTTAGCGAAGAAGCGCCGTCCTCCTTCACGGCTACCCGGCCGGGCGGGCGACGCCGGGCGGAACCTGTTCCTCCCGTCAGGTCTGGACGCGGACGACGCCATCGACGACCCGCACGGGGAACGTCCGTACCGGCAGGTAGGCGGGGAGCGTCAGCGGTCGGCCGCTCGCGAGGTCGAACTCGGAGCCGTGCCGCGGGCAGACGACGAGGCAGCGCTCCTCGTCCCACGTCCCCTCGCAGAGCGGGCCGTCGTCGTGCGAGCAGCGGTCCTCGAGCGCGTAGAGCTCGCCGCGGCAGTTGTAGACGCCGATCTCGAGCGGCCCGGCGGCGACGATCTTCATCGAGCCGGGCGGCAGCTCGGCGAGCGGCCCGACCTCGAGCTCAGGCAAAGTCGAGGCCCTGCCACTCGTCCGGCAGCGGCGTGCCCTTCGCGCGGTGGAGGGCGACCTTGAGGACGCCGAGCCCGAGGATCGCGCACTTGAGCCGGATCGGCGTCAGCGGGATGCCGAGCTCGTCCAGCAGCTCCTCCTTCGGGAGCGTCGCGACCTCGGTCGCCGTGCGCCCCTGCACGAGCTCCGTCAGCATCGAGGTCGCGGCCTGTGAGATCGCGCAGCCTCGCCCCTCGAAGCCGACCCGGTCGATCGTCTCGCCGTCGGGGGCGAACTTCACCGTCACCGTCACCTCGTCGCCGCAGAGCGGGTTCTGTCCCTCGGCCCGTGCGTCGGCGTCGTCGAGGACGCCGTAGCTACGTGGGTTCTTGTAGTGATCGAGGATGAGCTCGCGGTAGAGGTCGTCGGTCATGCGAAGAGCTGCGCGGCGCGGCGGACGCCGGCGACGAGGCGGTCGATCTCCTCCGGGACCGTGTAGAGGTAGAAGCTCGCGCGGTTCGTCGCGGCGACGCCGAGCCGACCCATCAGCGGCTGGCAACAGTGGTGGCCGGCGCGGATCGCGACCCCGTCCGCGTCGAGCACCTGCGCGACGTCGTGTGGATGGACACCATCGACGTTGAAGCTGACGATGCCGGCACGGCGGTCGGCCGGCGGCCCGTAGAGCGTCACGCCCGCGATCTCGGCCAGCTGCTCGAGCGCGTACGCGGCGAGCGCGTGCTCGTGCTGCTCGATCGCCTCGAGGCCGATCGCGTCGAGGTAGTCGATCGCAGCCCCGAGGCCGACGGCCTCGGCCATCGGCGACGTCCCTGCCTCGAACTTCGCCGGCAGCTCGCCCCACGTCGTCTCGCCGGCCGTCACCTTGCGGATCATGTGGCCGCCCATCAGGAACGGCTCCATCCCGAGCAGGAGCTCTGCCCGCCCCCACAGGAAGCCGATCCCGCTCGGCCCGCACAGCTTGTGTCCGGAGACAGCGACGAAGTCGGCACCGAGCGCCTGCACGTCGACGCGCACGTGCGGCGCCGCCTGAGCCGCGTCGCAGACGTAGATCGCGCCACGCTCGTGCGCCCAGGCGGCGAGCGCGGCGGCGTCGTTGATCGTGCCGATCGCGTTCGAGACGAGGCCGGTCGCGACGACCTTGACGTTGCCGAACGATCCGAGCTCGTCGAGCCGGAGCTCGCCCCGGTCGTCGAGCGGGATGAGGCGGAAGTCGGCGCCGGTCCGGCGCGCGACGTACTGCCAGGGGACGAAGTTCGAGTGGTGCTCGAGCTCGGTGACGAGGACGACGTCGCCGGGGCCGAGGTTGTTCAGGCCCCATGAGTACGCGACGAGGTTGATCGCCTCCGTCGCATTGCGGACGAAGATCACCTCGCGGGCGCTCGCGGCGTTCACGAACGCGCGCACCTTCTCCCGTGCATCCTCGAGCGCCTGCGTCGCCCGCTCGGCGAGCTCGTACACGCCGCGGTGCACGTTCGCGTACGAGGTCTCGTAGAACGTCGACATCGCCTCGATCACCTGCCGCGGCTTCTGCGCGCTCGCGGCGGTGTCGAGGTACGCGAGCGGTTTGCCGTGGAACGACTGCTCGAAGATCGGGAAGTCGGCGCGCAACTTGTGCGCGTCGAGCTTCGGCTGGGTCCCAACCGCCATCGGAACTACTGTAGCCACGTGCCTTCCGCCCGCGCGACCGCGCGCAACGTGCTGGTTCTCGCGGGCTATCTGGCGATCTCGTACGCCTACTTCGGCGCGCCGCTCGGCCTGCATCCCGGGCGCGACCTGGTCGGCTACGGCCGCGACCTGCAGCTCTTCGTCTGGGACCTCGCGTGGTGGCCGCACGCGGTCCTGAGCTGGCAGAACCCGTTCGTCTCGCACGCGATCTACGCGCCGAGCGGCATCAACCTCGCTTGGGTTGGGAGCGTGCCGGCGATCGCGTTCGCATTCGCGCCGGTCACGCTCTCGTTCGGGCCGGCCGTCTCGTTCAACGTCGCCGAGATCGCGATGCCCGCGCTCGCCTCGTTCGCCGCCTACCTCCTCTGCCGCCACCTGACCCGCTCGACCTGGGCGTCGGTCGCGGGCGGCTACCTGTACGGCTTCTCGAGCTACATGCTCGCGGCCGAGCTCGGTCACCTGCACCTCAGCTCGGTCTTCCTGCTGCCGCTGATCGCACTCGTCGTCGTGCGCTACCTCGAGGGTGACGTCGGCGGCAGCGGGCTTGCGTGGCGGCTCGGCGTGCTCTACGGCCTCCAGTTCTGGATCTCGACCGAGGTCTGCGCCAGCGCGGCGCTGATGCTCGCCCTCGCCCTCGTCCTCGCCTACGCGACCGTCCCCGCGCTGCGGCTCCGGCTGCGCGCGCTGGTCGCGCCGCTCGCGGGCGCCGTCGCGGTCGGGGCAGCCGTCGCCGGCCCGCTGCTCGCATACGCGCTGACCGAGTTCCAGTCGACGTCGATCGTGCGGCCCGCGAGCGCCGACGGCGACCTGCTGAACGTGCTCCTGCCGACGCGGCTGCTCGCGGTCGGGCGTCTGTTCGAGGCGACGTCGGAGCGCTTCTACAGCGACCTGCCGGACCAAGGCCTCGCACTCGGCTTCCCGGCGCTGCTGATCGTGCTCTGGTTCGCGTTCGGCGCGCGCCGCTCGGCGGCGAAGCGGTTCCTCGTGCTCGCGCTCGTGCTCGGGGTCGTGCTCGCACTCGGGACGAGCCTGTACGTCGGGGGGGACAGGAAGGTGACACTGCCCTGGAGCTACGTGGCGCGCCTGCCCGTCTTCGACAACCTGCTGCCGGCGCGCTTCTCGGTCTACGTCGCGCTCGTCGGCGCGGTGATCGTCGCGCTCTGGACGGCGGAGCGGCGGGGCTGGGCAGCGCGCGTCCTGCCGGCACTGGCGGCCGTGGCGCTCCTGCCGGCGCTCTGGAACGTGCCGTACCGCTTCCACCCAGAGCGGTGGCAGTTCTTCACGCGCGGCGAGTACAAGTGCATCCCGCGCGGCGAGAACATCGCCATCTTCCCGTTCGGCGTCTACGGGTACTCGACCCTGTGGCAGGCGGAGACCGACTTCTGGTTCCGGATGCCGGACGGCTACCTCCGCCCGAGGCCGCCGGCGGCGAGCCTCGCCGACCCGACGATCCGCTACATCAGCGACACCGGCAACGACCCGAGCGTCGCACAGATCGTCGAGCTCGTGCAGCGCGAGCGCGTCGACCGGGTGATCTCGATCGAGATCTACGCCCACCCGAACGGGACGGAGATGCATCGCTTCGGCGTCCTCTCGAACTACGCCGGCGTGCTGCTCGCACCGACGTGCGGCTATCGGTCGCTGCGGTTCGGTATCCACCCGACGCCGCCGCACCCGGCGCACCGAGCGCCGTGAGGAGCGACTCGGTCGAACAGACGGCGGCCGAGCTGAGGTCGCGCGCCGAGCGCCTCCACGAGCTCACGGCGGTGCCGGCCGTGACCTCGACGCTGCAACGGCTCGACGAGAAGGAGCTCGTCCACCCGCTGCCGCGCCGGCCGGGCCAGCGCGAGGAGCGTCACCAGCGGTAGACCGAGATCACGAGCCAGACGAAGACGAGTCCGCAGAGGGCGAGGGCTGCCGCAGCGGGGTCGGAATGCATCGTGCCACCTCCGCTGGTTCTGTACGTCCTCATGGTCGCGCGCGACAGGCCGGCGCGCCATCCCCCGAGCGAGTGCTGCTAGGCCTGTGGGATGCGCGCCTCGAGCGCCGCGCCGAGCGCCTCGCGGACCGGCTCGAGGTCGATCCGGTCGAGCACGTCCTGGAAGAAGCCGCGCACGATCAGCCGCTCGGCTTCGCCGCGCGAGAGCCCGCGCGCCATCAGGTAGAAGAGCTGCTCCCGGTCGATGCGGCCGAGCGTCGCCCCGTGGGTGCAGCGGACGTCGTTGGCCATGATCTCGAGCCCGGGGATCGAGTCGGCGTGCGCGTCGGGGGAGAGGAGCAGGTTGCGGTTCTCCTGGTAGGCGTTGGTCTTCTGCGCGTCGGGCTCGACGCGAATCATCCCGCGCCAGACGGCGCGCGCCGTCCCGCGCAGCGCGCCCTTGAAGGCGAAGTCCGACTCCGTCGACGGCGCGATGTGCTCCTGGAACGTGTCGTAGTCCAGGTGCTGCTCGCCGTCGGCGAAGTACGCGCCCGTGACGCGCGACGTCGCGCCGGGCCCGTTGAGGTCGTTCTGGATGCGGATCTTGCCCTTCTTCGAGCCGAAGCCGCCGGCGACCCAGTCGAGCTCGGCGTCCCGCTCCACGCGCGCATGGTGCGTGGCGAAGTGCCACGTCTCGCGGGAGAGGTTCTGGATCGAGACGTACTCGAGCCTCGCCGCCTGCTCGACGAAGAGCTCGGCGACCGCGTTCGTGTACGACGACAGGTCGGGTCGCGCCGACGTGTACTCCTCGATCAGCGTGAACCGCGATCCCTCCTCGGCGACGACGAGCAGGCGCCAGAAGAGCGAGCCGCCGTCGGCCGAGTTCACGATCCGGACGTACAGCGGCTGCCGCAGGACGAGCCCCTTCGGGACGTGGACGAGCAGGCCATGCTGCCAGACGGCGGCGTTGTGCGCTGCGAACTTCTCGTTCCAGCCGACGAGCGAGTAAAGACGCCGGTGATCCTCGGAAAGCGGCTCGAAGCCGACGCCGTCGAGGGCACGCTCGATCGAGACGCCGTCCTCGGTGGCAGTGGCCAGCGCGGCCACGTCGAGGTCGAGCAGCTGTGGAACGTTCGTTACAGCGGCTGCCGCCGGACTAGTCCGAAACGACGAGGGGTCGAAGCCCTTCAGGTCGGTGAACCGCCACGCCTCGTCCTGGGTTGTCGGCAGCTGCAGCTCCGCGTACGCGGCCGCCGCGGAGGCGTTAGCCAACAGATCCTTCCATCTGCAGCTGAATGAGCCGGTTCATCTCGACTGCGTACTCGAGCGGCAGCTCCTTCGTGATCGGCTCGACGAAGCCGGAGACGATCATCGCCGACGCCTCGGCCTCCGACAGCCCGCGCGACATCAGGTAGAAGAGCTGCTCCTCGCCGATCTTCGACACCGTCGCCTCGTGGCCGATGTCGACCTCGTTCTCGTCGATCCGGATGTACGGATAGGTGTCGGAGCGCGAGTCCTCGTCGAGGATCAGCGCGTCGCAGACGACCTTCGACTTCGAGTTCTTCGCGCCCTTCGCGACCTCGAGCAGACCCCGGTAGCCGGCCCGCCCGCCGTTCTTCGAGATCGACTTGGAGGTGATCACCGACGACGTGTTCGGCGCCACGTGGACGCACTTCCCGCCCGCGTCCTGGTGCTGGCCGGCCCCGGCGAACGCGATCGACAGCACCTCGCCGTGCGCGTGCTCGCCGAGCAGCCAGATCGCCGGGTACTTCATCGTCAGCTTCGAGCCGAGGTTGCCGTCGACCCATTCCATCGTCGCGCCCTCGTAGGCGACGGCGCGCTTGGACGAGGTTGTAGACGTTGTTCGACCAGTTCTGGATCGTCGTGTAGCGGCAGCGGCCGCCGTTCTTGACGACGATCTCGACCACGGCGGAGTGCAGCGAGTCGCTCGAGTAGATCGGCGCCGTGCAGCCCTCCACGTAGTGCACATAGGCGTCTTCGTCGACGATGATCATCGTCCGTTCGAACTGGCCCATGTTCTCGGCGTTGATCCGGAAGTAGGCCTGCAGCGGCATCGACACCTCGACGCCCGGCGGGACGTAGATGAACGACCCGCCCGACCACACCGCCGAGTTGAGGGCGGAGAACTTGTTGTCGTTCGGCGGGATCACCCGGCCGAACCACGCCCGCACGATCTCGGGGTGCTCGCGCAGCGCGGTGTCCATGTCGGTGAAGATCACGCCCTGCTTCTCGAGGTCCTCGCGGTTGCGGTGGTAGACGACCTCGGACTCGTACTGCGCGGTGACGCCGGCGAGGTACTTGCGCTCGGCCTCGGG
>DASRGD010000059.1:0-32494 GCA_035651195.1 Gaiellaceae bacterium
GCTGAAGAGCTCGGCGCCGCAGCCGGCGCAGCGGTAGACGCCCGGCTCGAAGACGTGGTCGTACTCGCCGCTGAACGGCGCCTCCGTGCCCTTCTCGCGCAGGACGCGGTACTGCTCCGGGGTCAGCTCCCGACGCCACTCAGCGTCGGTCTTGATGATCTTCGGCAATCCCCCTCCTCGTGGTTGGTGCTTTCACCACCGAGAACGACGCCGACGCGGCGGCCGTTCCCGGCTCAGACGGGCGGCGCTTCGATGTCGACCCGGCTCATGTCGGGGTAGCGGTCGCCGCGCGCCACCCCCTTGGGGAAGACCTCGTCCAGCCGGCGCAGGTCGTCGGCGGCGAGCTCGACCTGACCGGCGGCCACGTTTTCCTCGAGATAGCGGACGCGCTTCGTGCCCGGGATCGGGACGACGTCGCTCCCCTGCGCCAAGACCCACGCGAGCGCGAGCTGCGCCGAGGTGACACCCCTTGCGCTCGCGAGCTCCTCGACGAGGGCGACCCGCTCGAGGTTCGCCCGCACTCGCGGGCGAGCGGCAGGATCTCGTCTTCAGGGTCGCGCGACCAGAGCGAGTACTCGTACTGGAGGGCGCTGAGCGAGTGGACGGCGTGAGCGCGTCGGACGGTCGCGGGCGCCGCCTCGGAGATGCCGAGGAAGCGCACCTTCCCCGCTGCGACGAGCTCGGCCAGCGCGCCGAAGGTCTCCTCGACCGGCGTCGCCCGGTCGACGCGGTGCTGGTAGTAGAGGTCGATCGTCTCGATCCCGAGCCGTGCGAGCGAGGCATCGCACGCGGCGCGCACGTACTCGGGCCGGCCGTTCGTTCCGATCCAGGAACCGTCCTCGCCGCGCTCGTTGCCGAACTTCGTCGCGATCACGACCTCGTCGCGCCTCTCGGCGAGCGCGCGACCGAGGAGCCGCTCGTTCGTGAACGGGCCGTACGCGTCGGCAGTGTCGAAGAAGTCGACGCCGAGCTCCAGCGCGCGGTGGATCGTCGCGATCGACTCGCGGTCGTCGCGGGCACCGTAGAACTCGGACATGCCCATGCAGCCGAGCCCCTGCGCCGAGACGACGAGGCCGTGCGCCCCGGGGCGACGCCGCTCCATCACGCTCCCTGCGGCGCTTCGACCGGGCGCGGCTCGCCGAGCGGCGCGAGCTCGTGGCGGTCGAAGCCGTGGCGGACGATCGGCTGCCTGGCGGCGCGACCCTCGTCGAGCCGCTCGACGGGCCGGCCGTGTGGCGCCGAGCGGATCGTCTCCGGCTCGTCGCGCGCCTCGCGCGCGATTGCGAGCATCGCCTCGACGAACGCGTCGAGCGTCTCCTTCGCCTCGGTCTCGGTCGGCTCGATCATCAACGCCTCGGGGACGATGAGCGGGAAGTAGATCGTCGGCGGGTGGAAGCCGAAGTCCATCAGCCGCTTCGCCACGTCCAGCGCCGAGATGCCGTGGTCGCGCTTGAGCGTGCGCGCGCTGAGGACGAACTCGTGCATGCAGAGGCGGTCGAACGGCAGGTCGTACGCATCGCGCAGGCGCGCGAGCAGGTAGTTCGCGTTCAGGACCGCGACCTCGCTCATCTCGCGCAGGCGCGGGCCCCACGCGCGCATGAACGCGTACGAGCGCACGAAGACGCCGAACGGGCCCGTGAAGCCGCGCACCTTGCCGATCGACTTCGGACGGTCGTAGTCGAGTCGGTACCGGTCGCCGTCGCGCACGACGAGCGGCACCGGCAGGAACGGCGCGAGCGTGTCGCGGACGACGATCGGCCCGCCGCCCGGACCGCCACCGCCGTGCGGCTGCGAGAACGTCTTGTGCAGATTGATGTGGACGACGTCGAACCCCATGTCGCCCGGTCGCGAGATTCCGCAGACGGCGTTCAGGTTCGCGCCGTCGTAGTACATGAGCGCGCCGACGCCGTGGAAGACGTCGCGGATCGCCTCGATGTTCTCGTCGAACAGGCCGAGCGTGGACGGGTTCGTCAGCATCAGACCGGCCGTGTGCACGTCGACCTTCGGCCGCAGGTCGTCGAGATCGATGTTGCCGCGTGCGTCGGTCCGCACCGGCGTCAGCTCGTAGCCGGCCATCGTCACGCTGGCAGGGTTCGTGCCGTGCGCGCTGTCGGGGATGACGATCCGGCGCCGCTGCTCCCCCTCGCCGCGGTCGTCGAAGTAGGCCCGCAGCAGCAGCAGCCCCGTCAGCTCGCCCTGACTTCCCGCGGCGGGCTGCAGGCAGACCGCATCGAGCCCGGTCACCTCGCGCAGGATCTCGCCCAGGTGCCATTCGAGCTCGAGCGCGCCCTGCACGTCCTCCTCGTCGGCGAGCGGATGCAGGTCGCGGAAGCCAGGCAGGGACGCGAGCCGCTCGTTGACGCGGGGGTTGTACTTCATCGTGCAGGAGCCGAGCGGGTAGAAGCCGGTGTCGACGCCGAAGTTGCGCGTCGAGAGCTCGGTGAAGTGGCGCAGCACCTCGGGCTCGGCGAGCTCGGGCAGGCGCGGCGGCTCCTGGCGGGCGAGCTCCTCCGGAAGCTGAGGCACCGGCAGGTCGGGCCGCGGCACCTCCAGCCCGCGGCGACCCGGCTGCGAGCGCTCGTAGATCAGAGGGACCGTCCGGCTCACCGCTGCCACAGCTCCGACGCGAGTGTCGTCACGTCGTCAGCGCCTGCACGAGCCGGTCGATCTCGTCGGTCGTCCGCCGCTCGGTGACCGCGACCAGGATCGCGTCGTCGAGCCCGGGGTAGTCGCGTCCGAGCGCGTAGCCGGGGTGGACGCCGCGCGCACGGGCGGAGCGGATCGCGTCGGCGGCGTTCCGTCCGACGCGCACGGCAAACTCCTTGAACGTTGCCTTCTCCGGGAACAGCAGCTCGAGCCCGCGCGCCGTCAGGCGCTCCTTCGCGTACTGCGCGAGCGCCATGCAGGTCTCCCCCGTCTCGCGCAGCCCCTGCGGGCCGAGCAGCGACAGGTGCACCAGGCCTGCGAGCGCGAGCAACGTCTGGTTCGTGGTGATGTTCGACGTCGCCTTCTCGCGCCGGATGTGTTGCTCGCGCGTCTGCAGGGTGAGGACATAGCCGCGCTTGCCGGCGGCGTCCACCGTCTCGCCGACGATGCGGCCCGGTAGCCGGCGGATGTAGTTCTGGCGTGCGGCCAGGAAGCCGTAGTGCGGCCCGCCGTAGCTCATCCAGTTGCCGGCGGACTGGCCCTCGCCGACCGCAAGCGCGCAACCGTAGTTGCCGGGCGCCTCGAGCACGCCGAGGCTGACGAGGTCGACATGGGCGACCGCCAGCGCGTCGGCCTCGCTCGCGACCGCGGCGAGGTCCGGTGCCGGTTCGAGGCAACCGAAGAAGTTCGGTTGCTGGAAGAGCACCGCCGCGGCGTCGCCCGACGACTCCCGCACGCGGTCGGGGTCGGTGGTACCACCGTCGTGGGGCACCTCGACGACGTCGAGCCCGAAGCCGCGCGCGTAGGTCTTGACAACCTGGCGCACCTGCGGGCTCGTCGCTTCGGTGACGACGATCTTCGTGCGCCCGGTCGCCTGCTTGGCGACGAAGCACGCGTCCGCCGCGACCGTCGTGCCGTCGTAGCCCGAGGCGTTCGCGACGTCGAGCCCCGTCAGCTCGCAGATCGCGGTCTGGTACTCGAAGATCGCTTGCAGCACCCCCTGCGAGAGCTCCGGCTGGTACGGCGTGTACGCCGTCAGGAACTCGCCGCGCTGGAGGACGGCGTCGACGACGCCGGGCACGTAGTGGTCGTAGATTCCGGCGCCGAGGAACGACACCTCGGGGAGGGCGTTCCTGCCCGCGAGCCGTTCGAGCTCGCGCGTCAGGTCGGCCTCTGCGAGCGCCGGCGGCAGGTCGAGCTCACGGCTGAACCGGACGCCGACCGGAACGTCCCGGAAGAGTTCGTCGACGGAGTCGACGCCGATCGCCGCCAGCATCGCCTCGCGGTCGGCGTCCGTGAGCGAGAGGTAGCTCATCGCGGGGCCTCACGTCGCACTCGCGTTGAGCGGCCTGTTGCCGCACCGCGAGTCGCCGCGGGTGCGGGTTGTGCCCGTGCTCGCCCACCGCGAGCTGCCGCATGTCGGACGGGGAGCTCAGGGGGGGAACCGAACGTCTCCCCGCTGCGAGCGAGCCGCAGGCGAGCGATGCTCACTGGTCGACGAGCACCTGCCGGTAGGCGTCCGCGTCGAGGAGCGCGTCGCGCTCGTCCGGATCGCTGAGCCGTATGCGCACGAGCCAGCCGTCCCCGTACGGGTCCTCGTTCACCGTCTCGGGCGCGGCGACGACCTTCTCGTTCACCTCCAGCACCTCGCCGGACAGCGGCGCGATCAGGTCCGAGACGGCCTTCACCGACTCGACCTCGCCGTACGACTCGTCCTTGCGGATCGTCGACCCCGGCGCCGGCGGCTCGTAGTGCACGAGCTCGCCGAGCGAGTCCGCTGCGTACCAGGTGATGCCGAGCACCGCCTCGTCGCCGTCGATGCGCGCCCAGTCGTGCTCCCGGTGGTAGAGCAGATCCTCTGGGTACGACTCGGCCGCCGACACGACTACGTCTCCTCTCGCTTGTAGATCGGTTTGGTGACGATCTCGGCGCGACGCCGCCGGCCGCGGACGTCGATCGTCAGCGCCGTCCCCGGCTCGCTCGCCGCCGCGGGAACATAGCCGAGGCCGATCCCGACGCCGAGCATCGGCGACAGCGAGCCCGAGGTCACCTCGCCGCCGCCGTCGATCGTCATCCCCTGCCGCGGGATCGCCTGCTCCGTCATGCGGAACGCGACGAGCTTGCGCTCCGGCCCGCGCTCGCTGATCTCGCGCAGGCGCTCGACGCCCGTGAAGGACGTCTGGAGCGCGCAGACCCAGCCGAGTCCGCTCGAGATCGCGTCCCACTGCGGACCGATGTCGTTACCGTGCAGCGGGTAGCACACCTCGAGCCGCAGCGTGTCGCGCGCGCCGAGGCCGCACGGGGTGACGCCGCGCCCGAGGATCGCCGACCACAGCGCAGGCGCGTCGTCCGCCATGCACGCGAGCTCGACCCCCTCCTCGCCCGTGTAGCCCGTGCGGTTGATCATCACCTCGATGCCGTCGAGCTCGCCCATCGCCCACGTGAACGGCCTCGCCTTCGGCAGTCCCAGGCGCTCGAGCGCGTGCGGGCCCTGCACGGCGAGCAGCCCGTAGTCGTCGGAGACGTCGCGGACGTCGGAGCCGCGGATCGCCCGCTCGGCGAGCCAGGCGTAGTCGATCTCGCGATTCGCGGCGTTCACGATCAGCAGGAACCGGTGGCGACCGGTGCGGTAGACGATCAGGTCGTCGACGATGCCGCCGTCGTCGTTCGTCAGCAGCGTGTACTGCGCGTCGCCGGGAGCGAGCCGGTCGAGGTCGTTCGAGAGCAGCGTCTGCAGCAACTCGCCCGCCCGGGGCCCCTCGACCTCGAGCTCGCCCATGTGCGAGACGTCGAAGACGCCGGCATCGGTGCGGACGGCCCGGTGCTCGGCGAGCACGCCCTCGTACTGGACCGGCAGCTCCCACCCGGCGAAGGGGACGAGGCGCGCGCCCGCCCGCAGGTGCTGCTCGTAGAGCGGCGTTCGCCGAAGCGTCTGCACGCGAGCGATGCTACTGAGTCGATCCAGCGCGGACCGCCGGCGGCCGTTCTGCTCTCTCGTCGAAGCGAAGCCCCGGCAGAGCCGGGGCTTCGGACCGGGTCGCTGGGACTGTGGGCGAACTCAGTCCCGAGAGGGCACTACGCAGACCGTTCTAGCCGGTCGGCCGGAATGCCAAACACGCCTACTCGCCGCGCAGGAACGACGGCACGTCGAGCGCGTCGGGCGAGAGCTCCGGCTCCCGGCGCGGAAGGGCGCCGAGGAGCGGCTCCGTCTCGAGCGACGCCCGTGCGCGGCGGCGGCGCTGGGCGCCGAATCCGGTCGCGATCACGGTCACGCGGACCTCGTCCGTCTGGCGCTGGTCGTCGATGACGGCGCCGAAGATCACGTTCGCGTTCTGGTCGGCGGCGCTCGTGACGACCTCCGCCGCCTCGTTCACCTCGAACAGGCCGAGGTCGGACGGCCCGGTGATGTTGAGCAGGATCCCGGTCGCGCCCTCGATCGACGACTCGAGGAGCGGCGAGCTGACGGCGTTCCTGGCCGCTTCGCTGGCGCGGTTCTCGCCCTGGCCGACCCCGATCCCCATCAGGGCCGAGCCGGCCTCGCGCATGATCGTGCGCACGTCTGCGAAATCGAGGTTGACGATGCCGGGGACGGTGATCAGGTCGGTGATCCCCTGCACGCCCTGGCGGAGGATGTCGTCGGCCATCTTGAACGCCTCGGAGAGCGGCGTCTTCTTCTCGACGACCTGGAGCAGGCGGTCGTTCTCGATCACGATCAGCGTGTCGACCCGCTCGGCGAGCGCGATGATTCCCTGCTCGGCCTGCTGCATCCGACGGCGACCCTCGAAGCTGAACGGGCGCGTGACGACGCCGACGGTCAGCGCCTCGAGCTCCCGCGCGAGCTCCGCGACGATCGGCGCTCCGCCGGTGCCGGTGCCGCCGCCCTCGCCGGCGGTGACGAAGATCATGTCGGCGCCCTTGAGCGCCTCCTTCAGCTCGTCGCGGCTCTCCATCGCCGCGGCGTGGCCAACCGTCGGATCGGCGCCAGCGCCGAGGCCGCGGGTCGCCTTCGCGCCGATGTGGATCTTGACGTCGGCGTCGCACATCAGGAGCGCCTGCGCGTCGGTGTTGACGGCGACGAACTCGACCCCGGTGAGGCCGGCGTCGACCATCCGGTTGACGGCGTTCGTGCCGCCGCCGCCGACGCCGACGACCTTGATCACCGCCAGGTAGTTCCCGGAGCGCTCTCTCATCTCGACCTTGCTCATCTCAAGCTGTAGTGGAGGATAGGGGCGACGAGGGTCGCCTCCTCCCGCAGGGTACGGCCGATCGTGAGACTTGTCAATGCGGAAAACGGGACTCTCGACCTGCCTAACTCTCAAGCTTAACCTCCGACTTGAGACTCATTGCGTGCGGACCACCGGTCGTTCTGGGACGCTGACGTCGATGTAGTCGCCGACCGTCCCGGGGCCGATCAGCGCCAGGATCCGGCGCGCGATCGCGAGCTTGAGGCGGATGTCGTCGATCGCGCCGAGCCGGAGCTCGAGCCCCGTCCGCAGCACGAACGTCAGCTCGCCCTTGCCGACGCGGACGAAGCGGACGCGGCCGAAGAGCGGCTGCCGGACGGACGCGAGCGCAGCCGCGGCGCGACCGCCCTGGGCAGGGCCGAGCAGCTCGCCGACGCCGATCTCGGTCGAGGCCGGCACCCACGCGCGCGGCAGCGAGCTCGGGCGGGTGTTGCGCACCCGGCTCAGGACACGCCCGCGCGCCGACACCACCCAGCCGTCGGCGCCGCGGCGCAGGAGCAGCACCGGCCGCTCGGCCCGGATTCGGACGCGCAGCGTGTGCGGGAAGGCGCGGTCGAAGCTGACCGAGACGACGTCGTAGGCGCTCGCGAGGCGCCGGTCGAGATCGGCGCCGTCGACCCGGAGCAGGCTGCGACCGAGCTCGCCGGCGAGCGCCGCCCGCACCTCCGCCTGGGTGCGGCGCGGCCCGCCGACGACGACGAGCCGGCGAACGGCGAACAGCGCCGTGTCCCGGGCCGTGAAGTACCCACCCACGCCGAGCAGGAGCAGCGCGAATCCGACGAGCAACGACCGGCCCGACGGCGCGAGGCGCCCGAGCGACGGCCCGCGCGAGCGTGCCGGCAGGACCGCCGCGCGGGAGGTCGCTCGCTTGCGGGCAGCCACCCCGCCGGATTCGCCACCCTGCAGCCATCCCCTACAACGGCGGCAGCTCGAGCGGCCCGAGGAAGCGAACCTCGTGCTCGAGCTCGACTGCGAATCGTTCCTTCACCCGCACGCGCGCCTCCGCCATCAGCGCGAGGCAGTCCGCGGCAGTCGCGCCGCCGGCGTTCTCGATGAAATTCGCGTGCCGCTCGGAGACGACGGCACCGCCGCTGCGAAAGCCCTTCAGGCCGCATTGCTCGATCGCCCAGCCGGCGCCGAGGTCGGGCCGCGGGTTCTTGAACACGCTCCCGAACGTCCGCTTGTTCGTCGGCTGCGTCTGCTTGCGCTGCGCGAGGAGCGCCGCGACCTCGGCCCTGATCGCGACGGGATGGCGCGGCTCGAGCCGGAGGCGCACCTGCGCGACGACGTCGCCCTGACCGAGGCTCGAGGAGCGGTACGCGAGCGCGAGCTCGTCGGCGCCGGCGGTCCTGACGCCCGCCGCCGAGACGACCACCGCCTCCGCGAGCACCGCCCGGAAGTCGCGGCCGTAGGCGCCGGCGTTCATCCGAACGCCGCCGCCGACTGTGCCGGGAATCGCCGACGCGAACTCGAATCCACCGAGGCCCGCCTCGCGCGCGCGATGGAGGCAGACGGCGTTCGTGGCGCCGCCGCCTGCGACGAGCTGCTCCCCGTCGACGCGCACCTCGGCGAGCGTCCCGCGCAGGCGGAGGACGAGGGCGTCGACGCCGTCGTCGTGGACGAGGACGTTCGAGCCGAGCCCGACCGTCTCCACGACGATCCGCTCGCCCCCCGCCCACGCGAGCAGCTCCGCGAGCTCGTCCAGCGACGCCGGTTCGGCGAACCAGCGCGCGGGCCCCCCCGTGCCGATCGTCGTGTAGCGGTCGAGCCCGACGTGCTCCGCGAGCTTCACCGGCCGAGCCGGGCGCGAAGGAGCCGCGGCGCGCGGTCGACGTCGCCGGCGCCGATCGTCAGCAGCACGTCGCCGGGCCGCGCGCGCCGCGCGAGGTAGTCGACGCCTGCCTCGACCGTCGGCGTCCACGCCGGCAGCCGGCCGCGGTCCGAGAGCGCGTCGACGACGAGCTTGCCGGTGACCTCGTTGCGCGGTGGCTCGCGCGCGGCGTAGACGTCGGTCACCGCGACGTCGTCGGCGGCGGCGAGCGCGGCCGCGAGCTCGCGCGCGAGGTACCGCGTCCGCGAGTAGAGGTGCGGCTGGAAGAGCACGCGCAGCCGCTTCCCCGGATACCGCTCCCGGACGGCGTCGATCGTCGCGGCGAGCTCGCTCGGATGATGCCCGTAGTCGTCGACGATCGTGACGCCGTCGACTTCGCTCGCCTCGAAGCGCCGCCCGACGCCCTCGAAGCGCGCGAGCACCGGCGCGGCGTCGTCCGCCGCGACGCCGACGAGAGCGAGCGCCACCAGCGCGGCGCCGGCATTGCGCCGGTTGTGCTCGCCGGGAACGCGCAGCTCACCGGCGTGCGGCGGTGCGTCGCGGACGACGCGCGTCGCCGAGGCGCCCCAGCGTGCGAACGCGTCCTCCAGCTCGGCGAGCGAGCGGAACTCGCTGTGGTGGTCGAGCTCGACGTTCGTGATCACCGCGATCGCCGCCGGAAGCCGGAACACCGTCCGATCCGACTCGTCGCCCTCGACGACGAGCGGGCCTTCGCCGGCGCCGGCGTTGCTGCCGAGCTGCGGCACCGTCGAGCCGATCAGCCACGCGGGGTCGCGCCCGAGCTCGCGGAGGACGAACGCGATCATCGCCGCCGTCGTGCTCTTGCCGTGCGTGCCGCCGACGACGATCGACTCGCGCCGGGCGACGAGCTCGGCGAGGAAGTCGGCGCGGGTGCGCCCCGGGACTCCCGGGTACGCCGACGAGACGACGACCTCCCAGCCGTTCGGGACGAGTGGCTCGGGCGCGAGCTCGACGGCGATGCCGGCGAGGGCGGCGAGGTAGGGCGTCTCCGTTCGGTCCCAGCCGCCGACCTCGGCGCCCCAGGCGCGGGCCAGCTGCGCGTAGGCCGAGAGGCCGGCGCCGCCGATGCCGACGAACCAGAGCCGTCGCCCCTCAAGCGGCCGCAAGCTGGATCAGCTCCTCCGCGATCTCCGCGGCCGCGTCCGGCCGCGCAGCTGCGAGCATCGCCTCGCTCATGCGCTCGAGGCGCGGCGGGTCGTCGAGCAGCGAGCGTACGAGGTCGGGCACATCCTCGAGGTCGAGCTCGCGAACCATGATCGCGCCGCCGGCGCGGACGAAGTGCTCGGCGTTCTTCGCCTGGTGGTCGCCGGTTGCGAACGGATACGGGACGAGGACGGCGGGACGCCCGGCGGCGGCGATCTCCCACACGGCGCTGCCGGCGCGCGAGAGGACGAGGTCGGCTGCCGAGTATGCGGCGCCGATCCGGTCGGTCTCCGGGATCAGACGGTAGTCGCGGCGCGTGACGCGGCTGCGAAGCGACTCGTAGTCGCGGCGACCGGAGATGTGCAGGAGCGCCGGCCCGACTTCGCCGAAGGCCTCGACGACGAGGTCGTTGAGCGAGCGCGCACCCGCGAGCGCGCCGGCGACGAGCAGCACCGGACCGTCTTCCGGCAGCTCGAAGATCGCGCGCGCCTCCGCCTGCGGGATCGGACGGGCGCGCTGGGGGATCGGGCGGCCGACGACGCGGAACTTGCGGCCGTTCCGCGACGGGAGCGGATAGGCGAGGAAGACACGCTGCGCGAACGGCAGCGCGAGCCGGTTCGCGAGCCCGAGGTGTGCGTCGGCTTCCGTCAGCGCCGCCGGGATCCGCAGCGTCGCCGCCGCCAGCACCATCGGCCCGGCGACGTAACCGCCGCCGCCGAGCACGACGTCGGGCCGGCGTCGGCGGAGGATCCGGCGGCAGGCGGTCGGCGCCGTCCCCGCGTGCAGGAGCGCGCGGGCGAGCCCGGGGCTCGCGCGACGCGGGAAGCCGCTGACGTGGAACGTGTCGAGCTCGAACCCCGCGGCCGGGACCAGGTGCGCCTCAGCGCGATCCGGCGAGCCGGCGAACGTCACGAACGCGCCGCGCGCGTTCAGCGCCTCGGCGACGGCGAGCGCCGAGAGCACGTGCCCGGCCGTCCCGCCGGCTGCGATGACGCAGCGCACCTGTCTCTGCGTGGCCACGTTGCGCGATGTTAAGGAGGATGCCGACGGCGGCGAGCAGGATGACGAGGCTCGAGCCGCCGTACGAGAGGAAGGGCAGCGGGATTCCCGTCAGCGGCGCGATGCCCATCACGGCGGCGACGTTGACGGCCGCCTGGCCGCAGACGAGCACCGTCAAGCCGCAGGCGAGCAGCTTGCCGAACAGGTCGTGGCAGCCGGCGGCGATCTTCAGGCCCGCCCAGGCGAAGACCGCGTAGGCGGCGACGACGGCGGCGACGCCGACGAGGCCGAGCTCCTCGCCGATGTTCGCGAGCATCATGTCGGTGTGGGCTTCGGGGAGGTAGAAGATCTTCTGCACGCCCTGCCCGAGACCGACGCCGAAGATCCCGCCCGACCCCATCCCGATCAGCGCCTGCATCAGCTGGTAGCTGACACCTTGCGGGTCCTGCGACGGGTGGAGAAAGGCGAAGAAGCGCGCCCGGCGGTACGGCTCGACCCAGATCGCGGCCAGCCCGAGCGCGGCGGCGACCCCGAGCCCGCCGGTCAGCGCCCGGCCCGGGGTGCCGGCGACGAGCAGCATGCCCGCGAGCATGAGCAGGAGCGCGATCGCGGTGCCGAGGTCGGGCTCGAGCAGGAGCAGGAGCGAGAACACGCCGGCGAGCGCGCCGACCGGCCGTGCGAGCTCGCGGAGCGTCTGCGGCGCCGGGTGGCGAACGAGGTACGCCGCCGCCCAGACGGCGAAGGCGAGCTTCGCGAACTCGGACGGCTGGAACACGGCCGGGCCGAACGAGATCCAGCGCCGCGCGCCGTTCACCGCCGGCCCGACCACGAGCACCGCCGCGAGCAGCACGAGCGACGCAAGCACCAGCGTCGGCGCGAGCGGGCGCAGCCGCCGGTAGTCCCACCGCTGCGCGATCACCATTAGCGCGATTCCGAGCGCTGCGTAGAGGCCCTGCCGCTCGAGGTAGTGGTTGGGATTCTGCCCGCCGAGCTCCGCGGCGGCCGACGTCGCCGAGTAGACCATCACGAGCCCGAAGGCGACGAGCGCGAGCGTGACGAGGATCAGCACGCGCGATTCGAGCTCGCCCCGCTTCATCCGGATCGAATTCGTGCGGCGCGAGAGAAATCCTGGCCCGACCCGCCGCGACCCGTCAGCGCCCGCACCCCCACCCTTGGGTGGGGAAGCGACCCGCCGCCCTCTGAGGGCGAGCCTACCGCCGCGTCTGGCGCGCATGGGTGACGCGACCGTGTCGGCTCGGCGAAGAGTCTGGAACAAATCTGCGCCGCTGCGTGCCGCGCGGTGGGCGAGCGCGCCTAGCGGCGTCTCGCGAGCTCCGCCACGAGGCGCCGGAACTCGTCGCCGCGCTGCTCGAAGTTCTCGAACTGGTCGTAGCTCGCGCAGGCCGGGCTCAGCAGCACCACGTCGCCGGCCCGCGCCCCCGCGAGCGCGTGCTCGACGGCGTGGGCGATCGTCCCGTCGTCGTGCGCGCGCGGCAGCACGCGCGCCAGCTCCGGTGCCGCCTCTCCGACCAGGTGGACGGAGGCCACCTCCTCGCCGAGCGACGTCGCGAGCGGCGCGAAGTCCTCCCCCTTCGCACGCCCGCCGAGGATCAGGTGGACGCGCTCGTCGGCGTAGGCGGCGAGCGCCCGGCGCGCGGCGGCGACGTTGGTCGCCTTCGAGTCGTTGACGAAGCGGACGCCGGCGACCTCGCCGACCGGCTCCAGCCGGTGGGGCACGCCGGCGAAGGTGCGGAGGGCAGCGGCGATCGCCGCCTCGTCGATGCCCGCCGCGCGCGCGGCGGCGGCGGCAGCGGCTGCATTCTCGCGGTTGTGCGCGCCCCGCAGCAGCGGCTCGGCCGGCAGCGGATCGTCGGCCGAGAACTCGGTGCCGTCGAGCCCGAGCCCGCGCGGCACGATCTTCGCACGCGCCCGCTCGAAGATCCGCAGCTTCGCGTCGCGGTACGCCTCGAACGTCCCGTGGCGGTCGAGGTGGTCGGGCTCGAGGTTCAGCAGCACCGCGACGTCGCAGGCGAGCGTGTGGACGTCCTCGAGCTGAAAGGACGAGAGCTCGCACACGACCCAGTCGGCGGCGCGCACGGACGAGAGCGGCGTGCCGACGTTGCCTGCCACGGCAACGGAGCGCCCGGCAGAACGAAACACCGCTCCCAGGAGCTCGGTCGTGGTCGTCTTGCCGTTCGTGCCGGTGACGCCGATCAGGCGCGTGCCGTCCGGCAGCAGCCGGAACCCGAGCTCGACCTCCGACCAGACCGGAACACCGCGCTCGCGCGCGATCGTCACGAGCGGCCGCTCGCCGGGGACGCCGGGACTCTTGACGAGCACGTCGACACCGTCGAGGAGCGTCAGGTCGAGCTCGTTGCCGAGCGTGCGGTCGACGACCACGACCTCGTCACCGCGCTCCGCGAGCCTCGCCGCCGCCGACGCGCCGGAGCAGGCGAAGCCGTACATCAGGGCCTTCATCGCGTCGGCGGTCGGATCTGCGGGTAGTACTTGTAGAAGAGCGCGAACCCGGCGGCGCACAGAATGCCGGTGACGATCCAGAAGCGCACCATGATCTTCGTCTCCGACCACGCCTTCATCTCGAAGTGGTGGTGTAACGGGGCCATCAGGAAGACGCGACGACCCCAGTACTTGAACGAGATCACCTGCAACATCACCGAGAGCGCCTCGATCGCGAAGATGCCGCCGACGAGCAGCAGCAGCAGGTCGACCTGCAGGAAGATCGTCATCGCCGCGATCGCGCCGCCCATCGCCATCGCCCCCGTGTCACCCATGAACACCTCGGCAGGGAACGCGTTGAACCAGAGGAAGCCGATCGCGGCGCCGATCAGCGCCGCGCCGATGTAGGCGACGTCGAGCCGGTTCTCGATCCGATACCCGGTCGGGCCGCGCGAGCGGATGTAGATCGTGACGGCCATCGCCGTGAGCGTGAAGAGCGCGATGATCGAGGTGCCCGCCGCGAGACCGTCGAGGCCGTCGGTGAGGTTGACGCCGTTGACGGTGCCGGCGATCACGAAGAAGACGAGCACGTACCAGCCCCAGCCGAGCGACACGTGGGTGTCGACGATCGGGACGAACACGTTGTGGCTCAGCCGCTGGTGGTGTGCTGCGAAGCCGACTGCGACCGTGATCGCGAGCAGGAGCGCCATCTTCCAACGCGCGCTCAGGCCGAGCGAGCGCCGATGACTGACCTTGAACCAGTCGTCGAGAAAGCCGATCGCACCGCAGGCGACGGCGGTGCCGAAGATCGACAGCGCCGGCACCGTGTAGTCGCTCGTCGCGAGGAAGGCGACCGCGGCCGCGAGCACGATCAACAGCCCACCCATCGTCGGCGTCCCCTGCTTGACCGAGTGGTGCTCGGGCCCCTCCTCCCGGATCTGCTGCCCGAACTCGTGCCGGCGCAGGAAGTCGACGAATGCCGGGCCGGCGAGGATGGAGATGATCAGGCCGACGAGCGCCGCAACGAGGACACGTGCCATTCAGCCGCGTAGTTTCGCCGCGACGGCCTCGAGTCCCACGGCGCGAGATCCTTTCAGCAGCACGACGTCTCCGGGCCGCAGAAGCCCGCGAAGCTCGTCGGCGGCCTCGGCCGCGGTCGCAAACCACGGGCCGCCGTTCGACACGTAGCGGCGCGCGAGCGGTCCGACGCCGATCACCTCGTCGACGCCGAGGTCTGCCGCGATCCGCGCAACCTCCTCGTGGTACCCCGGTGCGCCCGGGCCGAGCTCCGCCATCTCCCCGAGCACCGCCACCGAACGGCGGTCTCCGGCCCGCTCGACGAGGTGTGCGAGCGCCGCCCGCATCGACAGCGGGTTCGCGTTGTAGCAGTCGTTCAGGAGGAGGATCCCGTCGGCGAGCTCGTGTTCCTCCTCGCGGAGTGGCGAGAACGTCACCTCCAGCCGCGCCGGCGCGGGCACGCCGAGGACGTCGCAGACCTCGAGCGCGGTGAGCGTGTTCTGCAGCTGATGCCGGGCGGTGTAGCTCGTCTCGAGCGGAAAGACCTCGGGCAGCGGGCCGACGCGGCGGATCTCGATGTCGGAGCGTGTCAGGTACGGCTCGAGCAGCGGCTCGTCGGGAACGACCGCGACGCCCCCGGGCGGCAGCGACTCGATCAGCTCCGCCTTCCCCCGGGCGACGTTCTCGACCGTTCCGACGAGCTCGAGATGAACCGGCCCCACGTTCGTGATCACGCCGATGTCCGGCCCCGCGAACGACGCGAGCCATGCGATCTGCCCGAGTCCGCGCATCGCCATCTCCGCGATGCACAGCTCCGTGTCCGCCTCGAGCCGGCAGAGCGTGAGCGGCACGCCGAGCTCGTTGTTGTAGTTGCCTTCGTTGGCGACAGTGCGGAGGTGCGGCCGGCAGAGTGCGGCGAGGATGTCCTTCGTCGTCGTCTTGCCTGTCGAGCCGGTGATCGCGACGACGCGCGCGCGTGCGCGCGTGCGGATCTCGCCCGCAATCGCTGCGAGCGCCGCGTGGGCGTCGTCGGGCACGAGCACGGCGGCGGCCCCCCGCGCGAGCGCGTGCGCGGCGAAGTCGCTTCCGCTGCCGACCGCGACGAACAGGTCGCCCTCCTCGACGCGGCGAGAGTCGATCGCGACGCCGGTCACCTCGCGAGCCCAGGGTCGCGCGATCAGCCGGCCGAGCGGCTCGACGAACGCCAGCTCGAGCGGGATCATGCCTTGACCCGACGAAGGATCTCGCGTGCGACGTCGCGGTCGTCGAACGGCACCTTGCCCGTCGCCAGCTCCTGCTCAGGCTCGGCGCCGCGACCGGCGATCACGACGACGTCACCCGCACGCGCGCCTTCGAGCGCCTGCTCGATCGCGGCGCGACGGTCGAGCTCGACCTCGATCCCGCTCCGCCGGTTAGCGCCGATGACCTCGAGCGCGATCGAGGCAGGGTCTTCCGTGCGGGGATTGTCCGACGTGAGGATCGCGCGGTCGGCGAGGTCGGCGACCACGCTCCCCATCAGCGGGCGTTTCGACCGGTCGCGGTCGCCGCCGGCGCCGAACACCGCGATCAGGCGGCCGTCGGCCAGCTCGCGCGCAGCCTGCAGGACGTTCGCGAGCGAATCGGGGGTGTGGGCGTAGTCGACCAGCACGCCGAAGTCCTGTCCCTCGTCGATCGTCTCGAAGCGCCCCGGCACGCCCGCGACCGATTCGAGCCCGATTCGGATCGTGTCCTCCTCGACGCCGAGCGCGCGTGCGGCGAGCGCAGCGCCGACCGCATTCTCGCGGTTGAAGCGGCCACGCAGCTTCAGGTCGACATCGTCGAGGACGTCGTCGGCGTCCGCCTCGAACGCGATCACGTTGCCGAGCTCGTCCGCGAGCCGACGGCCATACGCGTTGCCGACGTTGACGACGGCGCGATCGGCCTGCGCGAACAGCGCACGTTTCGCCGCGAAGTACTCCTCCATCGTGCCGTGGAAGTCGAGGTGGTCCTGTGTCAGGTTCGTGAACACCAGCACGGCGAAGCGCGTGCCGACCAGCCGCCCTTGCGCCTGCGCGATCGAGGTCGCCTCCATCACGCAGGAGCGGTCGCCGGCGGCGAGCATCTGCCGGAACAGCCGCTGCAGGTCGATCGCCTCAGGCGTGTTGAGGCCGAGCGGCTGCGACTCGCCGCCGACCTGACGCTCGATGTTCGTGAGCAGGCCCGGCCGGAGGCCCGCCGCCTTCAGGATCGCGTGCAGCAGGAAGGCCGTCGTCGTCTTCCCGTTCGTGCCGGTGACGCCGGCGACGTCGAGCTCGCGGGTCGGGTCGCCGAAGAAGAGCGCCGCCGCGGTCGCCATCGCCGCGCGCGTGTCGGCGACGACGAGCTGCGGCAGATCGAGCGCGAGCGGCCGCTCGACGACGAGCGCGACCGCGCCAGCGGCCGCCGCCTGGGGCGCGAGCTCGTGGCCGTCGACACGCGCCCCGCGCACGCTGAAGAAGAGCGTTCCCGGGCGGACGGTGCGTGTGTCGTAGGCGAGCTCGCGAATGTCGACAGAAGCTCGCCGCAGAACCTCGCCCGGCCCGAGCGCCGCGATGAAGCGCTCCAGGTTCATCGCGCCCCGAGTCTAGCCGCGCGGGAGTTGATACGGATTCGGGACGAATGCGGCACCGACACGCGACAGGATCTCCGCTAGCGTCGTCGGCAGGGGGGCTTGCGCCCCCTTCGGGGGGTTCCGCGGCGCGCCCGCCGTGCGCCGTTCCGCCGTAGCGCCTCCGGCTCAGCGGCTCGCGACGCCGAGCGTCGTCCGCGACGCCGGGTCGTCGGGCGGGATCTCCAGGTACTGGAGGTCGAATTTCGCGATCGAGGCGAACGCGGGCGCCGCGACGACGCCGCCGAAGATCGACCCGCGCGGCTCGTCGACCATCACGAGCACGACCAGACGCGGGTTCGACGCAGGCACCATGCCGACGAACGTCGCGTCGAAATTCGTGTCCGAGTAGCCGCCGCGGGGGTTCGGCTTCTGCGCCGTCCCCGTCTTGCCCGCGACCGAGTAGCCGGGGATCGCGGCCGCGGTCCCCGTCGCGCCGACGTTGGCGACGACTCCGGTCAACATCGTCTTGACCTTCGCGTTCACGGCCGGCGAGATCAACCTGCGCCGCGCCCAGCGGCTCGGCGGGTGGTCGCCGACGCGGTCGACGAGATGGGGCTGGATCCAGACGCCGCCGTTCGCGACCGCCGCGTACACCGACGCCATCTGGATCGGCGTCACCGCGATCCCCTGGCCGATCGGCACGTTGCCGATCGTCGACCCCGACCACCGGTCGAGCGGCAGCACCTCGCCCGGGCTCTCGCCCGGAAAGTCGATGCCGGTCGGGCGGCCGAAGCCGAGTCGCTCGATCCACTTCATCAGCTGCACGCTGCCGAGCTTCTCGGCCAGCGTGATCGCACCGACGTTCGACGACCGTTGCAGGATCTGCGCAACCGTCATCGTCTCGGTCGGACGCGGCTCGGCGTCGTGGACGACGCGGTCGGCGACGCGAATCGAGTACGGCAGCGTGAACCTCGTCGACGGCGTCACGAGCCCCTCCGACAGCGCGCCCGTGACCGTCACGAGCTTGAAGGTCGAGCCGGGCTCGTAGGTGTCCGTGACCGCACGGTTCCGTTGCAGCGCGAGCGGGACCGCGTTCGACCGGTTCGCGTCGTAGCCGGGCGCCTGCGCCATCGCGAGCACGTCGCCCGTCTTCGGGTCGAGCACGATCGCGACGGCGTACTTCGCTCCCCAGCGCGAGACGGTCTGCCGCAGCACCTGCTCCGCGTTCGCCTGGATCGTGTGGTCGATGGTCGTGAAGACGTCCTGCCCCTCGACCTCGGGCGTCGAGCTGAGGACGTCGATCGCGCGGCCGACCGGGTCGCGCACGATCGTCTCGCGTCCCGTCCGCCCGGCGAGGCTCTTGTTGTAGGCGAACTCGAGGCCCTCGAGCCCGGTGTTGTCGACTCCCGCGTAGCCGATCACCTGCGGCGCGACCGTTCCCTGCGGATAGGTCCGTCGCTGCTCCGGATAGAAGCCGACCCCGGCCAGGTTTCGCTTCGCGAGCTGCTCCGCCTTCGCGGGATCGGCGAACCGCTGCAGGTAGACGAACCGGCTGCGCCTGTCGAGCAGGCGCGGATAGAGCTCGTTCGCGGAGACGCCGAAGATCTCGTGCGCCGCGAGCGCGACCGCGCGCGGATTTCGGACCTGCCGTGGATCGGCGAAGACCGTCGTCGTCTGTTCGCCGATCGCGAGCGGCACGCCGGTGCGGTCGAAGATCGTGCCGCGCCCCGCCGGTGTCTGGACGACCTCGTGGTGCAGCCCCTCGGCGAGGGCGGAAAGATGGGGCGCCTGCACGACCTGGAGCCACGCCGCGCGCATCAGCGCGGCGCCGAACGCGACCGCCAGGACGGCGAGCAGCAGGCGGATGCGGCGGTTCGCCTGCCTCCTGCGCGCGCTAGCGGCCAAGGTCGATGTAGCCGATCGTCGACGGATCCGCCGGCACGAGGCCGTCCTGGTGCCGTGCGAGCGCCTGGATCCGCGGCGAGGCGAGGCGGCTCGAGAGCTCTGACTGGAGCGCCGCGTTCTCCGCGCGCAGCTTGGTCCGCTGCTGGTTCGCGCGGTCGAGCTGCAGGTTCAGGCGCAGGACACCGACGTTGACGAAGACGACGCCGGCGAGGAGGACGCCGGAGACGGCGATCCAGACGATGCCGGCGCGCGCCTGCGCACGCCGCTTGGCCCGCCCCCGCGTCGCCGGCTTCGCCCGCCGCGGCGCCGCCAACGGCTCCGCGAGCGTCTCGACGAAGCGGCTAGCCAAGCTTCACCGCCACGCGGAGCCGCGCCGACGCGGCCCGCGGATTGCGCGCGACCTCGGCCGCCGACGGGCGAATCGCACGCCGCGGCGTCGCCCGCAGCACGGACTGGGCCCCGCACGCGCAGAGCGGGAACTCCGGCGGGCACGTGCAGCCGTGCTCCTGTCCGCGCAGGAAGCGCTTGACGATCCGGTCCTCGAGCGAGTGGAACGAGATGACGGCGAGGCGGCCCTGCGGACGGAGGATCTCGACCGTCGCCGGCAGCGCGCGCTCGAGCGATCCGAGCTCGTCGTTCACCTCGATGCGGAGCGCCTGGAACACGCGCTTCGCCGGGTGCCCGTCGCCGAACCGCGCCGGCGCCGGGATCGAGTGCTTGATCGTCTCGACGAGGTCGCTCGTCCGCTCGAACGGCTCGGTGCGGCGGCGCCGCGCGATCGCCCGCGCGATCTGCCGCGCGTAGCGCTCCTCCCCGAAGCGGCTGAAGATCTCGGCCAGCTCGCGCTCGTCGTACTCGTTGACGACCTCGCGCGCCGACAGGTCGGCCGCGGGGTCCATGCGCATGTCGAGCGGCGCGTCGGCCGCGTACGAGAAGCCGCGTTCGGGTCGATCGAGCTGCATCGACGAGACGCCGAGATCGAGCAGGATGCCGTCCGCGTGCACGCCGTTCTCCGCGAGCTGCGTCAGCACCGCCGAGAACTCGCCGTGCAGCAGCCGCACCTTCGCGGCGGTGCTACGCCGCAGCCGCTCGAAGTAGGGTGCGACGGTCGGATCGCGGTCGATGGCGATCAGCTTGCCGTCGCCGCGCAAGCGCGCCGCGAGCAGCGCCGAATGGCCGCCGGCGCCGAACGTGCAGTCGATCAGCGTCGCACCCGGTTTCGGGGCGAGTGCGTGCAGCACCTCGTCCGCGAGAACCGGGACGTGGTCAGCCGCGGTTGGCAATGCGCTCGGCAACATGTTCCGCGCTCCCTTCGAGCTCGCTCCGGTGCTCGCGCCACCTGGCGCGATCCCAGATCTCGAGGTGGTCGTAGACACCGGCGACGGTGACGTCGCGCTCGATCCCGGCCTGTTCGAGCAGGCTCGCGGGCAGCACGATCCGTCCCTGCTTGTCGAGGTCGCCCGTCACCGCGTTCGCGAAGAAGTACCGCTGCATCATCCGCGACTCCCGGCTGAGCGGATCGAGCTCGCGGATGCGGAGAACCTGCCGCTCCCACTCCGCCTCCGAGTAGGCGTTGAGGCAGCCGTCGAGGCCGGCCGTGACGACGACGCGATCGCCGAGCTGCTCGCGGAGCCGCGCGGGCAGCGTGAGGCGGTTCTTGTCGTCGAGGGAGTGCTCATGTTGACCGAGCAGCATGGTCCACTTCGCCCCACTTTACCCCACCAACCCCCCGTCCGCAAGGCTACGAGCGGTGGCGACCGCGGATCGCCGCCACCTCGGCGCGGAGCTCCCCGCTCGGCTCGCGCAGGCCGCGCGCGAGCGCCGACGCGACCGCAGCCATGTCGTCCTCGACGAAGCCCTGGCGGGTGATCGACTGCGTGCCGATCCGGATCGCCCCTGCGGGATCCGGGCCGTCGGCCGCGGGACAGCCGATCGCGGAGAGCAGGATGTTGCTCTCGGCGAGCCGTCGCGCCGCGATCGCGCCGCCGCCGAGCGCGCGCACGTCGACCGCGACGTGATGCGAGCTCGTGTAACCGTGCTCGGCGCCGAGGACGGCGAGGCCTTCGGCCGCGAGCGCCGCGGCCAGCGCGCGCGCGTTCGCGATGCAGCGGTCGGCGTAGGCGCCGGCTGCGAGCTTTCGTTCGAGTGCAGCCTCGCCGAGCGGCAGCAGGCGCGCGATGTCGTAGTTCGCCGTCAGCCCCGGGTAGATCGCGGCCGCGCACCGCGCCATCAACGCCTCGTCGTGGGCGGCGATGACGCCGCCCGCCGGACCGCCGAAGGACTTGTAGGTCGAGAACGTCATCACGTCGGCGCCTTCCGCGAGCGGCGCCTGGAACCGGCCCTCCGCGACCAGGCCGGCGACGTGCGAGGCGTCGTAGAGCAGACACGCTCCGTGATCGTGCACGCGTTCCGCGATCGCGGCGACTCGGTGTGGCCGCAACATCAAGCTCGCCCCGACGACGACGAGCACGGGGCGCTCCCGGTCGAGGAACGACGGCAGCCGTTCGAGGTCGACGTCGAGCTCCCGCGCGTCGTACGGCAGCTCGACGACGCGGAGGCCGCGGACGCCCGCGGCGCCGATCTCGTGGTGGCTCAGGTGGCCGCCGGCCCATTCCGGCAACACCGCGAGCGCGTCGCCCGGCCGAGCGAGCGCGGTGTAGACGGCGAGGTTCGCGAGCGTCGCGCTCGGCGGTCGCACGTCGGCGAATCGCGCGCCGATCACCTCCGAGACGGCCCGCGTCACCGCCACCTCGACGACGTCGAGCGGCTCGAGGCCCGGCTGGTACTTGTCGCCGGGATACCCCATGCTGGGCTGGCCCGAGAGGCGCGGATACTGCGGCTGTCCCGGGCGCGGGACGTTGCCGCCGGCGTAGAGCAGCAGCGCTTGCTCGTCGATCCGGCGCAGGTACTCCCGGGCGGCCTCGCCGGCTGCCCGAAGCGCATCGGCGAGGTCGGGCGACAGCGCGCGCTCGAGGGCGGCGAGCCGTTCGAGGGAGGCGGCCGCTGCCCACGGCGCCGTGGTCATGCCGTCAGCTGCGCCGCGTAGGGACCGATGCCGGTGACGACCGCCGCGCCGGCGCGCGCCGCGAACGCGAGCGCGTCCTCGAGCTCGTCGCCGCGCGCGAGCGCGAAGCAGAGCGCGGCTGCGAACGAGTCGCCGGCGCCGTACGCGTCGACGACCGGGCCCGGCGGCGGCGTAGCCGCGTACCGCCGCCCGTTCGCGGTGCCGCCGCTCGCACCCTCGGTTCGGACGACGACGCCGACCTCGAGCCCGCCCTCGTAGCGCTCGCCGGGGTCGGTGCCGCTGCCGACGAGCAGGTCGAGCCGCACCGCGCCGGCGAGCAGCGTCGCGAGCTCACGCGGCGTCGCGGCGAGGAACCGCGCTGCCCGCGCCGCGCGCAGCACGTCGGGCTCGCCGGCGACGAAGAAGGCGGCGTCGTAGCCGTCGAGCCGCGGCTGCGCCCGCGGGCGGAGCTTCTCGCCGATCGTCGTGATCGTCCGCTCGCCGTGCGCATCGACGAAGGTGATCGCCCGTCGCGTGCGCCCGAACCATTCGACGTGGAGGGTGAGGCCGAGCTCCTCGAGCCGCCGCACCGCCGCCTGCCCGAGCTCGTCGTCGCCGAGCGCGGTGTAGAACTCGCAGCCGCCGGCGAGCTTCGCGAGCTGGGCTGCGACGACCGCCCCGCCGCCCGCCGGCCCGGACCAGTGCTCCGTCGCGTGCGCGATCTGACCCGGAGGCGGCACGTGGTCGACGAGCGCGAACTCCGTCCATTCGACGTGGCCGACAACTGCGCATCTCACAGCCGGGCAGGCTCGCACGTTTCAGCCCATGATTGTGGCCGTGGCGCTTCCGCCGTTCGAGCGTTTCTACCTGCAGTACCGCGACGAGGTACTCGGGTACCTCCGCCGCCTGCTCGGCGGGCGGGCCGAGGACGCCTGGCAGGAAACGTTCCTGCGCGCGCTTCGCGCGTACGACCGTCTCGATCACGGGCGCCACCTTCGTGCCTGGGTGTTCACGATCGCGACGCGCGTCGCCATGGACGAGCTGCGCGTGAAGCCGCCGCGCGAGCTCGGCGTCGACGACGTCGCCGAGGAGCTCCGCCGCCCTGGGTATCGAGAGCTCGAGCACCTGACCGGCGATCTGCCGCCGACCGAGCGCGCCGCGGTCGTGCTCCGCTATGGGTACGACCTTCCCTACGCCGAGATCGGCGCCGCGCTCGGGTCGTCCGAGGACGCTGCGCGCGCAGCGGCGTCGTCCGGTGTCCGCAGACTGAGGAGGCAGCATGAACAGCAGCGTCACGCCTGAGCTCGACGCGCGATTCCGTGCAGCGGCGATCGGCGAGAGGCTCGTCGACGTCCGTTACGACGTCCTCGAGTCGCCGGTCGGAGAGCTCGTGCTCGCCGCGACGGAGCGCGGCCTCTGCCGCATCTCCTACACCGTCGACGGCGCCGACGACGAGCTCGCGCGCGCGTTCGGTGCGCGCGTGCTCCGGATGCCGCTCGACGACGTGCGACGCGAGCTCGACGAGTACTTCGCCGGACGACGCCACACGTTCGACCTCCCGCTCGACCTGCGCGCCTCGGGCTTCCAGGCGGCGGTCTTGCGCGAACTCGCGTGCGTCCCGTACGGCCGCACCGACACGTACGGCAGTCTGGCCGCGAAGGTCGGCAACCCGCGCGCAGCCCGCGCGGTCGGAACGGTGATGAACCGCAACCCGATCCCGATCGTGCTACCGTGCCACCGGATCGTGGGCGCGAACGGAGCGCTCACCGGCTACGCCGGCGGCCTGCACGTCAAGCGTGCGCTGCTCGAGCTCGAAGGCGTCACCCTGCCGCCCTCGTGACGCCGCCGCAGCCAAACGCCGTCGCGGCCGCTCGTGGCGGTCCAGGTTGCCGTGCAGGTTCTGCCCGTCGTGGTGCGTGGCCGAGGCGCCCCCGCGACGAAGTCGATCGCCCACAGCAGGCTGGAGTTTGCGCACGGACGCGCGCTCGTGGTCAGTACGCCGTAGAGGGGTCACCAGGCGGTTGCAAATCCAACCGCTGAGCCCGCTCCTCGCGCTGAAGATCCGGACGCCGCGGCTCGAGCTGCGGTTGCCGACGCGCGCCGAGCTCGAGACGCTCGCGCGCCTCGCGCAGGCCGGCGTTCATCCGCCCGAGACGATGCCGTTCCGCGTCGCGTGGACGGATACCGCGGGCGAGCCCGACTTCGTCGAGAGCTTCATCGGCTTCCACGAGGGCCAGCGCGCGGCCTGGCGACCGGAGCGCTGGCACCTCCTCCTCGCCGTCTGGGCGGAGGGCGAGCCGGCGGGCTCGCAGGCGCTCGAGGCGGAGGATTTCGCGGCGACGCGCACGGTCGCGACCGGCTCGTGGCTCGGCCGGCGATTCCAGGGCCGCGGCTACGGCACCGAGATGCGGGCCGCGGCCCTCGAGCTCGCGTTCGCGGGCCTGGGTGCCGAGCGGGCGCGCTCGGGCGTGATCGAGGGCAACGTCGCCTCGGCGCGCGTCTCCGCCAAGCTCGGCTACGAGCCGGCGGGCGAGCAGCTCGTCTCGCCACGCGGCGAGCCGCTTCGCGAGACCGTCCTCGAGCTGACACGCGAGCGCTGGGCGGCGACACGTCGTGCCGGGATCAGGATCGAGGGGCTCGAGCCGTGCCTGCCGCTCTTCGGCGTCGGCTAGCAGCGCGTAGCGATGAGCTGCGCTGCAGGTCAGCGGCGCAGACGGATGATCGGGGAGTGCCCGACATCCTGAAGTCGGCGCCGACGAGCGTCGCCTAAGGATGCAGGCCGAGTAACCGGTATCCCACCCCCCAGACGTTCTCGACGTACGGCGTCGCCGGGTCGACCGTCCGCAGCTTGCGTCGCAGGCGCGAGGCGTGGGAGTCCAACGTGCGGGTGCGTCCCTTCAGCTGGTAGCCCCAGACGTCCCGCAGCAGCTCCTCCTTCGTGAACACGCGCCTCGGCTCGGCCGCCAGCCGGACGAGCAGCGCGTACTCCTTCTGCGAGAGCGCGACCGCCGTGCGCGCGACGTGCACAACGCGCGTCGCGAGGTCGATGTCGATCGGACCGGCAACGAGCCGTTGCTGGTCCTCGCTCGCCGGCGCCGAACGCCGCAGGACGGCGCGAATCCGCTCGACGAGCTCCTCGTAGTGGAACGGCCTCGGGACGTAGTCGTCGCAGCCGCGCCGGAACGCACGCACGCGATCGAGGTGATCGGCCTCGGCGCGGCCGAGCACGATCACGGCTGCTTCCCCCCGCCAGCGGTCGACGTCTGCCTCGTCGGCGACGAGCACGAGGTCGGGGCGCGCGCCGCCGTGCTCGACGAGCTCGAAGCCGTCGCGCCGCAAGTGGCGCTCCAGGAACGCACGCGCGTCCTGCTCGCCCTCCGCGAGGAGCAACGTCGTCGACATGGAGCGAGGCTACCGACGCCCGTCGAGCGTGAACAGATGTCCTTTGCCGCAACTTCGCGTCGAAGAATCCTCAGCCGTCCGCGACGGCCAGGGCTCGGGCCGGCCGCGCGGAAGCGGCTGAGACGACGCGCCGCACGGCCGCCGTCACAGCCTGCCCGAGCGGATCACGCCCCAGAGGAGCCAGACGCCGAGCACGCCCGAGAGCAGGAAGCCCAGCACCGAGAGCACGTGCACCCCGAGGACGTGCGGCCCGTTCTTCGCAAAGATGCCGATCAGGCTCGAGCCGATCAATCCGCCGGTGACGACGAGCGCGATCACGAGCCGGTTGAAGAGCACGTCGAGCTTGTGCATGAACTCGTCGAGGCCCTTGTGCACGAAGCCGACCTCGATCCGGCCGTCGCGCATCTGCTCGAGCGTGTCGTGGATCTGGTGCGGCAGCTCGGTCGCGATGTGCGCGAGCTCCCAGCCTTCGCGTCTCGTCCGCGCGACCACGCGGCGCGGGGTGAAGCGCTCGAGCATCAGCGAGCGCGCGTACGGCTTCGCGACCTCGAACACGTTGAAATCGGGGTAGAGATCGGCGCCGACCGAGCCGACGGTCGCGATCGCCTTGTCCAGGAGCACGAAGCGCGTCGGCAGTCGGAGGTTCATCGCGTAGATGAGCTGGAACGCCTCGCGGATGATCTGGATCGGGTCGATCTCCTGCAGGCTCGCGCCGTAGTAGCGCGTGTAGAACTCGTGCAGGCGGCTGACGAACTCGTCCTCGCGGTCCTTCGCGTAGACGACGCCGAGATCCGCGAGCCGCTTCGGCAGCGCCTCGATGTTCTCGTTCGCGGCGTCGATGAAGAGCCGCGTGAGACGCGACATGTCCTGGTCCGTGAGCTTGCCGGCGAGGCCGAAGTCGACCAGACCAATCCGCTCCGGCTCGAGCACGAGGATGTTCGCCGGGTGCGGATCGCCGTGGAAGGCGCCGTGGCGGAAGATCATCGTCATCCACGTCTCGGCGATCAGGTACGCGAGGCGACGCCGCTGCTCGAGCGACCAGCGGTCGAGCTCGAGGTCGACGAGCTGCACACCCTCGAGGTACTCGAGCGTCAGCACGCGACTGCGCGTGTAGGTCCAGTACGTGCGCGGGATCGCGACGTGCGGGTGGCCGGCGAAGTTGCGATGGAAGAGGTCGGCGTTGCGCGCCTCGTGTCGGTAGTCGAGCTCCTGACGGATCGACCGCGCGAACTCGTCGACGATCTCGCGGGTGTCGATGAAGTCGAGCAGCCGGACGCGCTCCTTGACCAGCCGTCCCGCCTGGTACATCAGCGCGAGGTCGGCCTCGATCTGCTTCGGCGCGTTCGGCCGCTGCACCTTGACGGCGACGCGCCTGCCGTTCGGAAGGACTGCGCGGTGCACCTGACCGATCGACGCCGCCGCGAGCGGATCCGGCTCGAACTCGAGGAAGAGGCGCTCCAGCGGCTGGCCGAGCTCCTCGCGGAGGACGCGCTGGACGTCGCCGAACGGGAACGGACGCACGTCGTCCTGGAGCGCGCGCAGCTCGGCGATGATGTCCGGCGGGACAACGTCGGGACGCGTCGAGAGCAGCTGCCCGAACTTGACGAACGTCGGGCCGAGCTCGTCGAGCATCTCGCGCAGATGGCGCCCGCGCGCGCTCGGGGCGCCTTCTTCCGGAGAGCGGCGGCGCCCATCGAAGACGTAGCCGAAGCCGTGGCGTGCCGCAACCTGTGCGATCTCGCCGAGACGGCCGATGTTCAGCTGCCGAGCGCGGGTGGCCACGTGACAAGTGTTGCACGCGCCTGCGCCGAACCCTCGCGCCGAGTCGCCCGAGGCGAGAGCGGGCTTCCTCCCGCCCGCGCCCGCGCGCGCTCCGCGCGCGGGGGCCTCGCAAACCGAACGGTCGCCCGTCTCGGTCTTCGCCGCCGCGCCGCCGGCGCTCCGGAACGCTAGCGGATCGCGCGGATGGTCGCGTGCCACGCGCCTCGCGGCGCCGCCACCTCGACCGTCTCGCCCGGCCTCCGGCCGAGCAGGGCCGCCCCGAGCGGCGATGTCGGCGAGACCGTACCGGCGCCGCCGACCGCGCTCACCTCGACCGTCATCGTCTCGCCACGCTCGTCCTCGACGTCGACGACGGAGCCGATGCCGACCTCGTCGCCGTTCGACTCGGCCACGATCTCCGCGCCGTCGAGCCGCGTGCGCAGCGTGCGGATCCGCGCCTCGAGCAGACCCTGCTCGTTCTTCGCGGCGTGGTACTCGAAGTTCTCGGACAGATCGCCGAACTCGCGCGCCTTCTTGATCGCCGCGACGACCTCTTGGCGCCGCGGCCCCTCGAGCTCGGCGAGCTCGGCCCGCAGCGCCTCGGCCTGCTTCTCGGTCAGCCGTTCGTCTACCACCTCGAGTTCCTTCCCCGCCGCGACGAGTAGACGAGCTTCGGCCGGGCGAGCGGCATGCCTGCCGCCTCGAACTCGTCGCCCCGACCCTGCAGACGCGCGACGCGCGACACGTCTCCCTGCTGCTCCGGCAGCACGAGCGTGATCCCGGTGCCGCCGCGGCCCGCGCGGCCGGTCCGCCCGACCCGATGGGTGTAGACGTCCGCCTCCTCGGGCGGATCGAAGTTGATCACGTGCGTGATCCGGTCGACGTCGAGGCCGCGCGCGGCGACGTCGGTCGCGACGAGCGTCTTCACCTTGCCGGCGTCGAACCGCGCGAGCGCCTTCTCGCGCTGCGACTGCGCCTTGTCGCCGTGGATCGCGACCGCGTCGAGGTCGTAGCGGCGCAGCTTCTGCACGAGCCGCTCCGCGCCCGCCTTGGTGCGGACGAAGACGAGCGCGGACCCGTCGCCCTTCCGCAGCAGCTCGACCAGCGTCTGCACCTTCGTCTCGTGCGTGACGGGCACGAACCGATGCTCGACCTCGCCGCTCCGCAGCTCCGCGGGCACGTCGCCCTCGAAGCGGGCCGGGAAGCGCGTGTAGCGGCGGGCGACCTCGCCGACCTCGCCGTCGAGCGTCGCCGAGAAGAACATCGTCTGCCGCTGCTGCGGCAGGCGGCGCACGATCTTGTCGACCTGCGGCTTGAAGCCCATGTCGAGCATGCGGTCGGCCTCGTCGAGGACGAGCACGCACACGGTGTCGACCGACAGCAGGCCGCGGTCGAGCAGGTCCTGCAGCCGGCCGGGCGTCGCGACGACGACGTGCGCGGCACGGGCGAGCTCCGCCTGCTTGCGCAACGGCACGCCGCCGTAGACCGACGCGACGCGGACGCCGCGCGAGCGGCCGACGAGCTCGACCTCCGTCGTCACCTGCACGCACAGCTCGCGCGTCGGCACGAGCACGAGCGCCGCCGGCTTCGGCGCGGCGAGATCCAGCCGCTCGACGATCGCGAGCGCGAAGACGAGCGTCTTGCCGGATCCGGTCGGGCTCTTCGCGAGGACGTCGCCCCCGCGGAGTGCCTCCGGGATCGCCAGCGCCTGGATCTCGAACGGCGTCTCGATCCCCCGCCCGGCGAGCTCTGCGCACACAGCGTCGGAGACGCCGAGCGCGCGAAAAGACATATTCACGTTTCCCTCCGCTCCTTCTGTCGGCCGAGATCCCGTATCCGACGAAGGAAACGCGACCCCACTGGAGAGCCGGATTGCCCTCCGTCCGAACAGCGTAGCAGCCGAGTCAGTCGCCGCTGTCTTCGAGCAGCCGCACGCGGTGCTCGAGCTGCGCCACGCGGAGCTCGAGCTCGTCCCAGTCCTCGCGCGTCACGAGCCCGAGCTCGCGGAAGAGGTCGCGCAGCCGTGCTCGCGTGCCCTCGCTCACGCGCAGGGCGTCGCCGCGCCAGCGCGACGTCGCGTCCTCGAGCAGCGAGCGCGCCTCGTCCACGCGCAGGCCGATCGCGGCGAGAACGCGGTCGACCGGGTCGCGGTCGTCAGCGTCGGCCATGCGGTCGCGCCTTGCGGCGCTGGCGGCGCCGTTCGCGCTTCGCCTCGCGCGCCGCGCCGTCGCCCTCGACCAGCTCGACCGCACGCTCGAGCACGTGCTCGGCATCGTCGACGAAGCTCGGCGCAGGCTCCTCCGCGGCCGCCTCCTCCGCCTGCTCGAGCACGACCCGGCGTGTCTTCGCGTCCGTCGGCGCGTCCCGCCGGTGGGCGTACTCGGGGTCGCGCTCCATCAGGCCGACGAGCAGCGGCGTCGCGATGAAGATCGTCGAGACGGCGCCGACCGAGATCCCGACCATGATCGCGAAGGCGAAGTCCTTCAACGTCGCGCCGCCGAAGACGAACAGCGAGACGATCGGCAGCAGCGTGATCACCGACGTGACGATCGAGCGGCGGAGCACCTCCCAGACGGAGACGTTCGCGATCGTCGCGATGCTGGCGCTCGACATCAGCTTCATGTTCTCGCGGATCCGGTCGAAGACGATGATCGTGTCGTAGATCGAGTAGCCCAGGATCGTCAGCATCGCCGCCACGGTCGCGGCGCTCACCTCGCGGCCCGAGATCGCGTACACGCCGAGCGCGATCGGGATGTCGTTCAGCAGCGTCCGCAGGATCGGGACGGCGAAGCGCCAGCGGTAGCGGATCGTCACGTAGAGCGCGATCAGCAGGAACGACCCGAAGATCGACCAGAGCGCGCCGCGCAGGATCTGCTGGCTGAAGCTCGCGGAGACGTTCTTGACGCCGAGCTTCTGCGCGTGCAGGTTCGCCTGCAGGCTGCTCGTCAGCCGGTCCTGCTCGCTCGGCGAGAGCTTCTTCAGGCGGATCTGGAAGCTCTCGTACTTGTCGCCGCCGGTCGACTTGCCGGTGCCCTGGACGACCGACCCCTGCTGCGTGATGTCCGTGCGGACGCTCGCGAGCGAGACGGGCTGCGGCGTCGTGAACGAGACCTGAACGCCGCCGCGGAAGTCGATGCCGAGGTTGAGGCCCTTGCCGAAGATGGCGCCGAAGCTGATCGCGACCGCGACCACCGAGAGCGCGAACCAGAGCCGGCGGCGGCCGGCGACGTCGATGCGCTGCCAGCGCGGGATCTCGCCTGCCGTCGCGCCCATGAAGCGGGGGTTCGTGAACCACGAGAAGCCGCCGAGCAGACCGAGCAGCGCGCGCGTCGCCGCCACCGCCGTGATCAGCGAGACGACGGTGCCGATCAGGAGCATCAGGCCGAAGCCCTTGACCTCCGCCGTCGCGAACCCGTAGAGGACGAGCGCCGTGATGCACGTGACGACGTTCGCGTCGATGATCGTGTGGAAGCCCTTCGCGTAGCCGGCCGAGATCGCGGCGCGCACCGACTTCCCGGCGCGCACCTCTTCCTTGATCCGCTCGAAGATGACGACGTTCGCGTCGGCGGCGACGCCGATCGTCAGGATCAGGCCCGCGAACCCCGGCAGCGTCAGCGTGACCGGGATGAGCAGGATCGCGCCGTACATGAAGGCGGCGTAGATCCCGAGGCCGAGCAGCGCGACGACGCCCAGGAAGCGGTAGAGCAGGAGCAGGAAGACGGCGACGGCGATCAGGCCGCCGATGGCGGCGTACTCCGCCTGCTTGAGCGAGTCCTTGCCGAGCGTCGCCGAGACGTCGGTGCGCTCGACCGTGACGAACTTGACCGGCAGCGCGCCCGTCTGCAGCACGAGCGCGGTGATGCTCGTGACGACGTTCGCGTCGATGATGGTGTGGAAGCCCTTCGCGTAGCCGGCCGAGATCGCGGCGCGCACGGACTTCCCGGCGAGCACCTCTTCCTTGATCCGCTCGAAGATGACGACGTTCGCGTCGGCGGCGACGCCGATCGTCAGGATCAGGCCGGCGAAGCCCGGCAGCGTCAGGGTCACCGGGATGAGCAGGATCGCGCCGTACATGAACGCGGCGTAGATGCCGAGGCCGAGCAGCGCGACGACGCCGAGGAAGCGGTAGAGGAGGAGCAGGAAGACGGCGACGGCGATCAGGCCGCCGATCGCGGCGTACTCGGCCTGCTTCAGCGAGTCCTTGCCGAGGGTCGCCGAGACGTCCGTCCGCTCGATCGTGTTGAACTTCACGGGAAGCGCGCCGGTCTGGAGGACGAGCGCGAGGTGGTTGGCCTCGGAGAGCGACTGGAGGCCGGTGATCTCCGCGCCCGTTCCGGTCGGGTCGATGCCGCCGGGGTACTGCTGGTAGTTGATCGTCGGGAACAAGTAGAGCTGGTTGTCGAGGACGATCGCGAAGCTCTGCTGGGTGCCGAGCGTCTGTCCACGGACCGCTTCCTCGCGGGTGATCTCGTGGAAGACCTTGTTGCCCTTGCCCGAGAACTGCATGGTCACGATCGGGCCGCCGGTCGTCGGGTCGATGTCGGCGTTCGTGCCGGACAGCTTCAGCTCCTTGCCCGTCATCTGCGGGTACGGGCTCTCGCTGTCGTGCGGGTAGTTGCCGTGCTTGAAGAGGTAGTAGTAGGTGACGCCCTTTGCCGGGGGCACCGCCGGCGGGCACAGCGTCGCGATCGAGGCGTCGCAGGTGATCACGACCGCCTTCGGCGGCACGGTCAGCACCGTCGTCCCCTTCGGCACCTTGCCGTGGTACGGCCTCAGCAGCCCCGCGCGCGTCTGCGCCGGCCCCGCCGCGACTCGCTTCGACGTCGTGCGGAAGAGGTAGAAGGCGGTGGGCGTGCCCTTCTGGCCGGACTGCACGCGCGTCAACAGGTTGTAGAGGCTCGTCAGCGGCGCGGCCTGCTGCGACGCGTCGATCGAGGGCGGCAGGAGCGAGGGCGTCAGGTCGTAGAGCTCGAGCTGAGCGGTCTTGCCGATGATCGCCGCGGCCTCGTTGACGTTGTGCACCGCCGGCAGCTCGATCACGATCTCGTTCGCGCCCTGCTTCGTGACCACCGGCGACGCAACCCCGAGCTTGTCGATACGCGAGCGCATGATGCTCACGGCGTTGTCCATCTGCTGCGCCGTCACGGACTGGCCGTGCGGCGGCTGCGCCTTGAGAACGACCTCGAGGCCCCCCTGCAGGTCGAGGCCCTTGTGCAGGGACCTGTGAACGGGGCTGCCGGGAAGTCCGAGCAGGACCACGCCCGCGAGCGCGGCCGCCAGCAGGCCGAGCAGGGTCAGTTGAGATCGCCGCGACGCCACGCGTCGGACAGGTTAGCTCGCCTCGGGCGGGATTTCGGTCGACTGCTCCTGTTCGGCGGGCTGCTCCTCGTCGACCGGCTCCTCCTGGGCGACGGCCGCGATCGCGCGGCGGTCGAGGGTCGCGACGACGTTCGGCGCGATCTCGACCTTGATCTCGCGGTCGCCGAGCTCGCGAA
>DASRGD010000060.1:0-7162 GCA_035651195.1 Gaiellaceae bacterium
GCGATCACGGCGGCGAGCATCCCGGCCGTCAGCAGCACCGTCAGCGCGACGAAGAGGCCGACACGGCGTCCCGGGAAGTTCGGCTGCCAGGACGGAGCGAGGAACGACGACGCCAACGCGAACGCGATGAAGACCCCGGCGACGACCGCGATCCCCACCTTGTGGCTGGTGGCGAGGGCGCTCAGCACGGCGCGCACGCTAACAGCTGGATCTAGCCTGCGCCCCTCCTGCGCGCGAGCGCCCGGAGACCCTCGCTGAAGGTCGGAACCTCCGGCCTGTAGACGGGCGCGATCGGCACCCGCCGCTCGGCCTCCGCGACGCGACGAGCGCGCTCGGCGAGGCGTCGCCGCTCGGCCTCGACCTCCGTGCGCGCCTGCTCGAGCTCCTGCTCTCGCCGCTCGAGCTCTGCGGTGCGCTCCGCCAGCTCGGCCTCGCGCGCCTCGAGCACGGTCGCGCGGTCGTCGAGCTTCGCGGCCCGCTCCTCCGCTTCTGCCAGCCTCGACGCCCGCTCGTCGAGGTCCGCCCCACGCCGCTCCAGCTCGGCCGCTCGCGCCTCGAGCTCTTCGCGCAGCCGCCCGGCGGCCCGCTCGGCTTCAGCGACCATCCGCTCCTGCGCGAGGAGCTCGGAGCGCGTATCGGCGAGCCTCGCTTCCGCTTCCTCGAGCGTGCGCGCCTTGGCGTCCAGGCGCTCCTGCTCCGCACGCAAGTCGCGCGGCTCGTCCTGCTCGCGTGGCACGAGCTCGGGCGGAGGCACCACAGCGCGCTCGCGCTCGAGCTCCGCCGCCCGCGCGTCCAGTTCCGCGCGGCGCGCCGCGACCTGCTCGAAGCTCAGCCGCTCGGCCTCGATGAGCTCCGCGAGCTTGCGCTCGAGCTCCTGCTCGCGCCGCGCGAGCTCCGCCTCCCTCGCGCCGAGCCCCTCGTCGACCCCGGCCGCCGGCTGCGGCACGTCGCGCGCCCGGCGCCCGAACCTCCGCCCCTCCAGCCTGCGCTCGAGCCGCCGCTGCTGAGCCTCGAGCTCGCGCTCGCGCTTCGCCGCCCGGGTGACGGCGTCGCGCAGCGCCTCCTGCATGCGGGCGATCTCGCGTGCCGCCGCCGCCTGCACACGCTCGCGCTCGGCGGCGAGGTTGCGCTCGAGCTCCTTCAGCCGGCGCCGTTCCTCTTCGAGCGCCTCGATCGTCGGCTTCGCCTCCGGCCCGTCCACGAGCCGATGATGCCTTGCCGGGCTAGGCGGTGCGGCGCCGCGGATGCGGCCGGTGGCGCTCGACGAAGCCGAGCAGCCGCCCGAGGAGCAGCCCGCCCCCGACCGAGACCACCAACCAGGCGGCGATCGCGAGCGCGAGGAGGACGATCCAGTCGGGCATGGCGTCGAGCGTAGGTATCGGCCCGGACGGAAACGTGCTGAAGGGCACGTTCCCTCGAATAGACTCGCGAGGTGGCGGTTGCGTCGGCCAGACGCGAGCGCGCGAAGGCGCTCTTCGCCCCGCTCGGGCCGACATACGATCGCTATGCCCGCCTCCTCTCCTTCGGGCAAGACCCGCGCTGGCGGCGGTTCCTCGTCTCGCGCGTCGAGGCCGGACCGGAGCACACGGTGCTCGACGTCGCGAGCGGAACCGGTGCAGTCGCGCTCGAGCTCCGGCGCCAAAAGGGCTGCACCGTCGTCGGCCTCGACCAGAGCGCGCAGATGCTCGAGATCGCGCGTCGGCGCCTGCCGGGCGTCCAGCTCGTCGAGGGCGACGCCGACAACCTCCCGTTCCCGGACGCCTCGTTCGACGCCCTCACCTTCACCTACCTGCTCCGCTACGTCGACGACCCGGGGGTGACGCTCCGCGAGCTAGCGCGCGTCGTCCGTCCCGGCGGGACCGTCGCCGGGCTCGAGTTCGGGGTGCCGCCGAACCCCCTCGCCCGCGCAGCGTGGCGCGCCTACGTGCACGCGGGGCTGCCGCTCGCGGGACGGATGATCTCGCCGGGCTGGGCGAGCGTCGGCGACTTCCTCGGACCGAGCATCGAGGAGCTCTGGCGCCGCCTGCCGCTCGCGCAGCTGCTCGACCTGTGGCGCGATGCCGGGATCGGCGAGGTGCGTGCGCGGCGCCTCAGCCTCGGCGGCGGGATCGTGATCTGGGGCCGGCGCGGCACGCCGGCTTTGCCGGCGGCGGAGCGGGTGCGTTGAGCGCCGAGGCGCGGCCCGCCTTCTACGCGCTCGCGCCGGGGGGCTGGCGGGACTACGTCACGCTGCTCCACCCCCCGTACACGCTCTGGCACCTGAGCTACGTCGCGATCGGCGCCGCGCTCGCCCCCGACTGGCGTCCCGGTCGCCTCGCCGCGACGCTCGCCGCCTTCTTCCTCGCCGTCGGCGTCGGCGCCCACGCGCTCGACGAGCTCAACGGCCGGCCGCTCGAGACCCGAATCCCCGACCGTGCCCTCGGCGGCCTCGCCGCGATGTCGATCGCGGCCGCCGTCGGGATCGGCATCGCCGGCGCGATCGCCTTCGACCTGTGGCTGCTCGTGCTCGTCGCCGCCGGTGCGTTCGTCGTCTGCGCCTACAGCCTCGAGCTCTTCGGCGGCCGCTTCCACGGCGACGTCTGGTTCGCGCTCGCGTGGGGCGCATTTCCCCTGATCACGGCGTACTTCGCCGCCGCGGAACGCGTGCGCTGGGAGGCCGTGCTCGCAGCCGCCTTCGGCGGCCTGTCGAGCTACGCGCAGCGCGCACTGTCGACGCCGGTGCGCCGGCTGCGGCGTCGCGTCGTCGCGGTCTCCGGCTCCCTCGAGCTGGCGGACGGGAGCCGGGAGCCGATCACCCGCGAGGCGATGATCGCGGGCAACGAGGCCGCGCTCCGCGCCCTCGCCGCCGCGATCGTCGCCCTCGCGGTCGCACTCGTCGTCCTGCGCGCGACCTAGGCCGTGCGCTGCGGCCGGCTCGGCATGCCCGTCTCGACCTTGACCACGCCGAACGACCTGTCGACGTAGACGGTCGCCGGCGTACCGTCCTGCTTGACCATGTGCACCTCGTACGCCGCGTTACCGTCCGCGTCCGTCTCGGTGCGGATTACCGTCGCTCCGGGGAGCTTTGCGGTCGCGGCCGCCTCGACCTTGCTCTTCGTGTCGCCCGTGAGCAGGGTCTCGTCGGACCGCTGGTGGCCCCACTGCTGCGCCGCCGGCGGCGCGCTCTGGACGGCTGCGCTGGGCGCAGCCGCGGTCAAGCCGGACCCGCTCGCGGCACTGGCGACGCCGTAGCTCCCGGCGGCGACGCCGAGCACGAGCGCACCGGTGGCGGCGAGCCTGCGGTATCTGTCCATAGGATGCTCCTTCCTGTCGAGTTCGTCCACCACGGACGCGTCCGGCGATGCTCGCCGCCGAACCTGAGAGCAGCCTGGGCAGAACCTGAGAGCACCATAGGAACGGTGCCGCGTTAAGGTCCGCGCGAATGAAGGGCGCAGACAAGCAGAAGAAGGGAGCGCGAAAACCGGCGCAGAAGTCGCTGAAGGAGAAGCGGCAGGAAAAACGCGCCGCGAAGAAGCCCGGCTGAGGCCGCCGATCGCGCGATTTCGACCGCTACAGTGCTTCGGCTTGTTCCGAGGCAGCTCACCAAGCCGCGGCCGGCGCGCCGGCGCGGCCGTCTTCGTCGCGGCGATCGCGGCGCTCGTCTGCGGTCCGGGCGCCCAGGCCGCGGACCACGGGATCGGCGGCGCCCTCCCCGCAACGACCGCGACCGGCACCGCCGCGTGCGGCTCGACCCTGGGGCTTGTGTGCACGACCGTCGTCGTCCCGCTCGACCGGAGTGGCGCCGTCCCGGGCTCGATCGCACTTCACGTCGAGGTGCTCCCGAGCAAGGGCGCCTCACGCGGAACGCTGTTCCTCGTCGCCGGCGGCCCGGGCCAGGGCTCTGCGCACGTCTTCGGCCTCGGCAACCCGTCGACGGCCCTGCTCTACCGCTACATGTTCCCCGGCTACACGCTGGTCGCGTACGACGACCGCGGCACGGGCGCCTCCGGGCTGCTCGACTGCCCGACGCTGCAGACGGCGATCACCGCGGACGACCAGCAGGCGTCCGCCGCCGCCTGCGCGACGACGCTCGGCCCGGCGCGCGACTTCTACAGCACCGCCCAGCACGCCGAAGACCTGGACGCCGTCCGGCAGTCGCTCGGCGTCGCCAAGATCGGGCTCTTCGGCGTCTCCTACGGCACGAAGCTCTCGCTCGCCTACGCGCTCGCGCACCCCGACCACGTCGAGCGCCTGCTGCTCGATTCCGTGCTCCCGCCCGAGCTGCCGGACCCGTTCAGCGCAGACGTGCTGCGCGCGCTCCCGGCGACGCTGAACGCTTTCTGCTCGAACGGCAGCTGCCGCGCGGCGACGCCGAGCTTCGCCGCGGACGTCGTCTTCCTCGCGAACAGGTACGCGGCCAAGCCGCTCGTCGGCACCGTCCGCGACGCCAACGGAAAGGCGGTCCGCCAGCGGGTGGACGGGATCGAGCTGCTGGCGACGCTCCTCGACGCCGATCTCAACCCGGGCCTCGCCGCCGAGCTGCCGGCGACGATGCGCGCGGCGCGGCTCGGTAACACCCAGCCGCTGCTCCGGCTCGCCCGCTTCCACGACCTGACGACCCCGACGCCGTCCGCAGACCTGAGCGGAGCGCTCTACGCGGCGACCGTCTGCCGCGACGGCCCGTTCCCGTGGTCGCCCGAGACGCCGATCGCGCAGCGGCCGGCGCTCTTCACGAACGCGATCTCGGCGCTGCCGCCCGGCACGTTCGGGCCGTTCGGGACGTGGGCGGCGCGGTTCGGCAACGCCGACTTCTGCCTGAAATGGCCGAGCCCGACCGGCGGGGCGAGCCTGCCCGCAGGCCCGCTCCCGAACGTCCCCGTGCTCGCCGTCAGCGGCGGCTTCGACATGCGGACGCCGACCGCGAGCGCGGCGTCGGTCGTCGCGCGGTTCCCGCAGGGCCACCTGCTCGTCGTCCCCGGCGTCGGGCACAGCGTGACGACGGCGGACGCGTCCGGCTGCGCCGTCAACGCGGTGCGTGGGTGGTTCCTGAACGGCACGGTCCCGGCGACGTCGTGCCCGCGCGGGAAGCCGCTCGTGCCGACGCTGCCGGGGCTGCCGGGGCTGCCGGCGGCGAAGCACCCCGCGCACCTGACGCCGCTCGCGACCTACACGATCGCCGCGAAGACGCTCCGGGAGGCGCAGGCGGCGTGGGTGATGGCGAACGACTCGACGCTCGCGGGCATCTACTCCGGCCGGCTCGTCCCGCAAAGCGGCGGGTTCTCGCTCGTCCGCTACTCGATCGCACGGGGCGTCGAGCTGACCGGCTCGATCAAGCTGACGAAGACGCAGCTGCCACTCGTCTTCGAGGGCACGGTTCGGGTCGGCGGCGCCTCGGCGGCGGCCGGCCTGCTCGGGCTGACCGAGACGAGCCTGCGCGGCACGCTCGGCGGCCGACTCGTCGGCTAGGAGAGCTAGCCGACCCGCGCCGAGAAGCCGCGCGTCAGCGAGGTGCCCTGCACCGTCAGCGTGATCAGGCCGCGGACGGTACGGCCCTTCGCGGTCGCGGGCAGGCGCCAGACGCAGACCGCGATCCCGTTCCGCAGCGCATGCGTCCTCGCCGCGATCCGCTTGCCCGCGATCGACGCCGAGCAGCCGACGGTGCCGGCCTTCACCGGGCCGTTCGTGTCGTTCTCCTTCGCCGCGAGCGACACGGAGAAGAGGCCGCCTGCCTTCGCCGGCCTCGGCGCGACCGTGAACGCGGTCGTGGTGAGGACGAGCTTCGTCAGCACCTGGTAGCTGAAGAGACCGTGACCGAGGTCCGGCGCGGCGTCCCGCTTCAGCTGCGTGAGGTCCGGGTTCCCGTCGGGGCCGATCTGGTAGCCGGAGAAGGCGATCGCGCCGAAGCGGAGCATCTTCGTCTTGCCGAGGTCGGCGGCGGCGACGTGGATGGTCGCGCCGTTCGTGTACGCGTAGGTGAGCGATGTCTGCGAGGCGGCGCTGACGTAGTCGCTCCCGTTCCACTGCAGCAGGATCACGTTCCCCGGGTCGAGCTCGATCAGGTAGTCGGCGCCGTACGACTGCGGGTCGCCGGTCGCGGAGTTGTTGTCGCTGTCGACGAAGATCAGCAGGAACATGTCCTGCGTCAGCGTCGGCCTGTTGCTGATGTTGACCTGGAACGTGATCAGGCCGGCGTCGTCGTTCGAGACGACCACGTTGGTGATGTCCGGGGCGCTCGCGTCCTCGCCGATCGAGTCCGGGAAAGTGGTCGAGTTCGCCGCCGACCGCGAGGCGTCGCCCGAGGCGACGGACGGGATCGCGGCGAGAGCGAGTCCGAGGGCGAGCAGGAGCACGAGCCGTGCCTTCACTCGCCCGGACTCTAGCGTCCGACCCCCGGCCCTGCCCCGAAAGGGTTGTCAAGCGGGCCGTCGCCCTAGCCGATACCCCGGCAATGGCGTCCTTTCCCTCGGCGCTCCCTGCCCCCTCGCCCGTGCCGCCGCCGGCGCGCGTCGCGCCGCTGCCGCTCGCCCGAACGCGGGTCTCCTTCATCGTCCCGGCATACAACGAGGCGGCGACGATCGGCGAGGTGCTCCACCGGATCGACCGGCTGCCGCTCCAGACGCAGGTGATCGTCGTCGACGACGGCTCGACCGACGGCACCCGGCGGGTGGCCGAGAGCCACGACGGGGTCGTCGTCCTGCATCAGGAGAACCGCGGAAAGGGCGCCGCGATCCGCGCCGCGATCCCGCACCTCGACGGCGACATCAGCGTCATCCAGGACGCCGACCTCGAGTACGACCCGGCGGAGGTGCCGACGCTGATCGAGCCGATCCTGAAGGGCCACGCCGACGTCGTCTTCGGCTCGCGCCTCTCCGGCGGCCGGCCGCAGCGCGTCTACCTCTTCTGGCACCTCGTCGGGAACCGGTTCCTGTCCCTGCTGACGAACGTCCTCTACAACACGACGCTCTCCGACATGGAGACCGGCTACAAGGCGATGCGCAGCGAGATCATCCGCTCGCTCGACCTGCGCGAGAACCGCTTCGGGATCGAGCCCGAGATCACCGCGAAGGTGTGCAAGCGCAGGCTGCGCATCTACGAGCTGCCGATCTCCTACTACGGTCGCAGCTACGACGAGGGCAAGAAGATCACGTGGCGCGACGGCTTCCGCGCCGTCTGGGTGCTGCTG
>DASRGD010000061.1:0-9981 GCA_035651195.1 Gaiellaceae bacterium
CAGGACCGGGAACCCGATCTGCTCCGCAATCTCCACCGCCTGCTGGGGCGACTCGGCCATCCCCCACTCCGGCGAGCGCAGGTCGTGCGCGCGCAGCAGGCCGGCGAAGCGCTCGCGGTCCTCGGCGAGGTCGACCGCGTCGTACGGCGTGCCGAGGATCTTGTAGCCCGCCTCTTCGATCGCGCGCGCGAGCTTGAGCGGCGTCTGGCCGCCGAACTGGATGACGACGCCCTCCGGCTTCTCGCGGTCGCAGACAGCGAGCACCGACTCCGCGTCGAGCGGCTCGAAGTAGAGCCGGTCGGAGGTGTCGTAGTCGGTCGAGACCGTCTCCGGGTTGCAGTTGACCATCACCGCCTCGTAGCCGAGCTCGCGGAAGGTCGTGACCGCGTGCACGCAGCAGTAGTCGAACTCGACTCCCTGCCCGATCCGGTTCGGGCCGGAGCCGAGGATGACGACGCGCGGTCTGTGCCCGCCGGGCGGCGCCTCGTCTGCCTCGCCCCAGGTCGAGTAGTAGTAGTTCGAGGCCGCCTCGACCTCGCCGGCGCAGGAGTCGACGCGCCGGTAGACGGGCTTGACCCCGCAGGCGCGGCGGCGGGCGCGCACGGCAGCCTCGGTCGTCTCGGTCGCGTCGGCGATGTCGGCGTCGGAGATGCCGAGCCGCTTCAGCCGCAGCCAGTCGTCGGCGACGAGCGTCTCGACGTCGACACCGGCAACCTCGAGCAGCGCCCACTGGATCTGCGCGATCTCCTCCTGGAAGAACTCGTGCACGTCCTCGGGCACGCCGGCGAGCGTCTGCCACGGCGTCGCCGCGCCGGCGTCGAGCTCGCGCGAGCGCATCGCCTTCAGGAACGCCTCGGCGAAGGTGCGGCCGATCCCCATCGTCTCGCCGACCGACTTCATCTGCGTGCCGAGGGTCCGGTCGGCGCCGGGGAACTTCTCGAACGCGAAGCGCGGGAACTTGACGACGACGTAGTCGAGCGTCGGCTCGAAGCTCGCCGGCGTCGTCCCCGTCAGGTCGTTCGGGATCTCGTCGAGCGTGTAGCCGACGGCGAGCCTGGCCGCCACCTTCGCGATCGGGTAGCCGGTCGCCTTCGACGCGAGCGCCGAGCTGCGCGAGACGCGCGGGTTCATCTCGATCACGCGCAGCTCGCCCGTCTCGCGCTCGCGCGCGAACTGGATGTTCGAGCCACCGGTGTCGACGCCGACGGCGCGGATGACCGCGATCGCCGCGTCGCGCAACTCCTGGTACGCCTCGTCGGAGAGCGTCATCTGCGGCGCGACCGTGACCGAGTCGCCCGTGTGCACCCCCATCGGGTCCAGGTTCTCGATCGAGCAGACGACGACGACGTTGTCGGCACGATCGCGAACGACCTCGAGCTCGAACTCGTCCCAGCCGCGCAGCGACTCCTCGACGAGCACCTGGCCGATCGGACTGGTCCGGAGGCCGAGCTCGATCAGTCGCCGGAGGTCCGAGTGGCTGGTCGCGAAGCCGCCGCCGTGTCCACCCAACGTGTAGGCCGGGCGCACGACTGCAGGCGGCGCGATGCCGACCGCCTGCTCTGCGCCGGTGACGACGATCGAACGCGCGACCTCGAGGCCGCAGGCTTCGACCGCCTGCTTGAAGAGCTCGCGGTCCTCGGCGCGCGCGATCGCGTCGATCGAGGCGCCGATCAGCTCGACGCCGAGCTCCGCGAGCGTTCCGGCCTCGTCGAGCTCGCGGGCGAGGTTGAGAGCGGTCTGACCGCCCATCGTCGGCAGCAGCGCATCCGGGCGCTCGCGCTCGAGGACGTCCGCGACGCCCTCGAGATCGAGGGGTTCCAGGTACGTGCGGTCGGCGAAGCCGGGATCGGTCATGATCGTCGCCGGGTTCGAGTTGACGACGATCGTCCGGAACCCGTCCTCGCGCAGCACCTTCAGCGCCTGGCAGCCCGCATAGTCGAACTCGCACGCCTGCCCGATCACGATCGGCCCGGAGCCGATCAGGGCGACCGAACGGATGTCGTCACGCCGTGGCAAGCCGCACCTCCTCGACCCAGTCGGCGAGGAGCGGCCAGGCGTCGTGCGGGCCAGGGCCGGCTTCGGGATGGAACTGGACCGAGCGCGCACCGAGCCCCGGGTACGAGAGGCCTTCGAGAGTGCCGTCGTAGAGCGACACGTGCGTCGCCGCGCTCGTCTCGCTCGCCTCGACCGCGAAGCCGTGGTTCTGGCTCGTGACGAGCACGCGCCCGCTCGCCCGCTCGAGCACCGGGTGATTGGCGCCGCGATGACCGAACGGCAGCTTGAACGTGCGCAGGCCGGTGGCGAGCGCGAGCAGCTGGTGCCCGAGACAGATGCCGAGCACCGGGACGCGGCCGAGCAGCTCGCGCACGGTCGCGACCTCGTTGGCAAGCGGCTCGGGATCGCCGGGGCCGTTCGAGAGCAGGACGCCGTCGAAGCGGGAGAGCGTGTCGGCGTCGACGTCGTGCGGGTAGACCGTGACGGCGGCGCCGGTGCCGGCGAGCCGGCGCAGGATCGAGCGCTTGACGCCGTAGTCGACCACCGCCAGATCGGGAAAGCCGCCTTCGCTGGCGCGGTAGGGCGAGGCCGTCGAGACGTCCGCGACGAGCGCCTGTCCCGTCATCGGCGGCTGCTCGCGGACGGCGCGGAGCGCGCGCTCGACGTCGGCTTCGTCGGCGACCACGGCGCCGCGCATTGCACCGCGCTCCCGCAGGTGGAGCACGAGCGAGCGGGTGTCGACGCCGGAGAGCGCCGGCAGGTTGTGCCGCCGGAGCCAGGACGTCCAGTCCGGCCCGCGCGCCTCCCGCATCAACACCGCGCGTGCGTGCGGGCGCGGCGACTCGCCGCGGTGCAAGGCGATGCCGTAGTTGCCGACCATCGGCGCCGTGAAGCAGACGAGCTGCCCGGCGTAGCTCGGGTCGGTGACGACCTCCTGGTACCCGGTCATCGCCGTGGTGAACACGGCCTCGCCGAATGCGGTCGCGCGCGCGCCGACGCTCTCGCCGCCGAACACCGTCCCGTCCTCGAGGACGAGGAAGCCCGTCACCGCGCCGAACCTTGCACGGAACGACGCGTCACGTGGCGCGAGAAGCGGTTCCCGGAGTCGTGACCGTGCACGTGACAGCTCGTCGCTCGCCGTGGTGAGCGGTGCGCCGCGACGATCACGCCTCGTAGGCCACGCGGCCGGCCGCGATCGTCGTCGTCACCTTCCCGTGCAGGCGCTCGCCGAGCAGCCACGAATTCGTCGAGCGCGAGCGGAAGCACGCCTCGCGCACGCGCCACGTCGCCTCGAGGTCGAGGAGGACGAGGTTCGCCGGCGCGCCGACTGCGATCCGCGGCCGCTCCAGGCCGAGGCTGCGCGCCGGTCCGGCCGACAGTCGCTCGAGCAGCGTCTCCAGCCCGAGCAGGCCCGGCCGCACGAGGTGCGTGTAGAGCGCCGCGAACGCGGTCTCGAGGCCGGTGACGCCGAAGGGCGCTGCCTCGAACGGCACGTCCTTCTCTTCTCTCGAGTGCGGCGCATGATCGGTCGCGACCGCGGCGATCGTCCCCTCCCGCAGCGCCTCCACCAGCGCGGCGCGGTCGTCGGCGCTGCGCAGCGGCGGGTTCATCTTCAGGTTCGGGTCGAGCGAGCGGAGCGCCTCGTCCGTGCGGCAGAGGTGGTGCGGCGTCGCCTCGCCGGTCGCGCGCACGCCGGCCGCCTGGGCCGCACGCAGGTGCTCGACCGACTCGCGCGCGGAGAGGTGCATCAGGTGCACCGGCTGGGCCGTGTCGCCGGCGAGCGCGAGCTCGCGCGCGACGCAGAGGCTCTCGCCGAGTGACGGCCAGCCGCCGAGGCCGAGCTCGGCCGAGACCGCGCCCATGTGCATGTGGCCGCCGCGCGTCAGGCTCGGCTCCTCGCAGTGCAGCGCGAGCGGACGGCCGGTGATCGCGTTGTACTCGAGCGCGCGGCGCAGCAGGCCGGCGCTCGCGACGGGGCGGCCGTCGTCGGTGAACGCGGCCGCGCCGGCCTCCGCGAGCTCGCCCATCTCCGTCAGCTGCGCGCCCGCCTGGGCAACGGTGATCGCAGCCGCGAAGCCCACCGGCACCTCCGCCTCGTCGAGCGCGCGGGCGCGCAGCCCGCGCAGGAGGTCGGTCGAGTCGACGACGGGGTCGGTGTTCGGCATCGCGACGATGGCGCAGTAGCCGCCGGCGGCGGCGGCGGCGGTGCCGGACGCGATCGTCTCCTCGTCTTCGCGCCCCGGGGTGCGGAGGTGGACGTGCGGATCGACGAAGGCGGGGGCGAGCACGAGACCGTCGGCGTCCAGCACGCGGTGGCCGTTGGCGTCGAGGTCCGTCCCGAGCGCCGAGATCGTGCCGTGGTCGATGCGGAGGTCGAGCACGGCGTCGATGCCCTCGGTCGGGTCGACGATCCGCGCGCCGCGCACGACGAGGTCGTCGCGGCCCGTCTTGCCGACGAGGACGCTCATGCGACCTCCACCGCGGTCTCGACGAGCACCGGGCCCCTCGTCAGGAGGTCGTAGAGCACCGCCATGCGGACGACCAGGCCTGCGCGCACCTGGTCGACGACGAGCGCCGCGTCCGAATCCGCGACCCGCGGGTCGATCTCGACGCCGCGATTCATCGGGCCCGGGTGCATCACGCGCTGGCCGGGGCGCAGGCGCTCCGGGGTGATCCCCCAGCGCGCCGTGTACTCGCGCAGGGACGGGACGTAGTTCGCGCCCTCGAGCATCCGCTCGTGCTGCATCCGCAGCACGTAGACGACGTCGGCGTCGCCGATGGCGCCGATGTCGTAGGAGCGCTCGCCGAGCTCGGGCGGCACGAGCGGCGGGGGGCCGACCAGCGTCGTGCGCGCGCCGACGAGTCGCAGCGCCTGCAGGAGCGAGCGCGCGACGCGCGAGTGGAGGACGTCGCCGACGATCGCGACGTGCAGACCCTCGAGGCGGCCGAGCTCCGTCTGGATCGCGTACAGGTCGAGCAGCGCCTGGGTCGGATGCTGGTGCTTCCCGTCGCCCGCGTTGACGACGTGCGCCTCGGTGACGGCGGCGACGAGTTGCGGCGCGCCGATCTGCGGGTGGCGAATGACGATCACGTCCGGCTCGTAGGCAGACAGCGTCAGCGCCGTGTCCTTCAGCGACTCGCCCTTCTCGACCGACGACCCCGCCGACTTGATCGAGAGCGTGTCGGCCGACAGCCGCTTCGCCGCGAGCTCGAACGAGGACGAGGTGCGCGTCGACGACTCGAAGAAGAGGTTGAGCACCAGCCGGCCGCGCAGCGTCGGCAGCTTCTTGTTGTCGCGCTCCTGGGAGCGGGCGAACGAGCGCGCGGTCGCGAGCAGGCGCTCGACGTCGTCGCGCGTCAGGTCGCCGACCGAGAGCAGGTGCCGCTTCGGCGGCGCCACCGGCGGCAGCAGCTCGCCCGGCACGACGTGCAGCTCGGTCATCGCTCCTCCTCCTCGTCGATCGGCAGCACCCGGTCGAGCGCAGGGCTACGGTCTCCGGTCACGGCATCGTCTCCGCCGACTCGACGAGGAGCACCTGATCGACCTCGTCTACTTCGACGAGCTGCACCTGCACGCGCTCGTTGCGGGCGGTCGGCAGGTTCTTGCCGACGTAGTCGGGTCGGATCGGCAGCTCGCGGTGGCCGCGGTCGGCGAGCACGGCGAGCTGAACCCGCTCGGGTCGGCCGTACTCGAAGAGCGCGTCGATCGCAGCGCGGATCGTGCGCCCCGTGTAGAGGACGTCGTCGACGAGGATCACCGTCCGCCCTTCGAGCTCGAAGTCGAGCTTCGTGTCGCGCACGAGCGGTTGCGGCCGGCGCGGCGCCTGACCTCCGCGCACGTGCACGTCGTCGCGGTGGAAGGTGATGTCGAGCTGCCCGAGGTCGAGCTCGAACCCGGCTCGTTCCTCGATCAGCCGCCGCAGCCGCTGCGCGAGCGGGACGCCGCGGGTGTGGATGCCGACGAGCGCAACCGCCTCGAGGTCGTCGTTCCGCTCGATGAGCTCGTGGGCGATGCGCGAGAGCGTCCGCTGAATGGCCTCGGCGTCGAGCAGGACCCGACCGGGGGTGACGGCATGCTGCGACATCGAAGCTCCTTTCCGGCCTCGCTGGACCGAGTTAAAGGTTCGGAGGGCACTGTACCGGACGGATCTGACGGCGTCGAGCGCTACGCTCGCGGCCCGTGGAGACGACGACGCTGACGGCCCGCGAGGGACGCGCCCGGCGGGCGCTCCGGGCCGCCCTCAGCGGGCTCGTCCGGCTCGAGCTGCCCGCCCTCGCGATCTGGGTCGGCGCCGGCGCCGGCGTGGCGGCGGTGACGACGCACGTCGTCGACTGGTTCGTGATGACGGACGAGCTGCTCTACGAGCGGCTCGCAATCAGCGTCGTGCGCCTCCACTCGCCTCTGCCCCACGTCCACGGCGAGCTGATCCCGAACGTGAGTCAGCTCTACCCCCTCCTGCTCGCGACCGTCTACCGGCACGGCCTCGTACCGAGCGCGCTCCACGAAGCGCACCGGCTGAACGCCTACGTCATGGCCTCGGCGGCGTTGCCCGCCTTTCTGCTCGCACGCGCGGTGACGCGGCGGCGGCTCGCCGCGTACCTGGTGGCGCTGCTCTCCGTCTGCGTCCCGTGGCTCGTCTTCTCGTCCTTCCTGCTGACCGAGGTCGTCGCGTACCCTGCCTTCCTCTGGGCGATGCTCGCGCTGCACCACGCGACGGCGTCGCCGCGGCTCCGCAACGACGTCCTCGCACTCGCGGGGGTGGCGCTCGCGACGCTCGCCCGGACGCAGTTCTTCGTCCTGGTCGTCGTGCTCGTGGGTGCGATCGTCGGGCACGAGCTCGCGCTCGCCGAGGCTCGTGGTCGCGCGCGCCTCGCGACCGGCCTGCGACGTGCGGTCGCGCGACATCGACTCGTCGCCGCCGTGGGCGCGCTGCTCGCACTCGTCGCGGTCGTGCTCGCGGCTGCCGGCCGCTTCTCGACCACGTTCGGGACGTACTCGCACGCGGTCGAGGGGAATCCGTTTCCCGCGCACTTCATGCCCTTCCTCGCCGAGCACCTGGCGACGATCGCCTTCAGCCTCGGTGTCCTGCCCTTCGTCGTCGGCGTCGCCTGGCTGGTCGCCGGCGTCGCGCGCAGCACGACGCCCGAGCAGCAGGCGTTCGCCGTGCTCGCGACGTTGACGATCGCCGTGCTCACGGTCGAGGTGACCTCGTTCGACCTTCGTTTCGGCAGCGGCGTCGTCCGAGAGCGCTATCTGTTCTACGTCGTCCCGCTGATCCTCGTCGGGTTCGCGGGCGCGCTGACCGACCGCCGCTGGCCACGCTGGTCGCTGCTCGTGCCGTGCGCCGTCCTCGCCTACGGGTTCTCGCAGGCGGCGCTGCCGCAGTTCGAGAAGCTGAACGTCGATACGCCGGCGGCGTCCCTCGACGACGTGCTGTTCGACGTCGTGCACGGCCATCAGGCGGCGAGGATCGCGCTGATCGTCGGCACGCTGCTCCTGACGGCGCTCTTCGTGCAGGCCTCGTTCCTCCTTCGCCGCCGGTACCTGGCGCCGTTGCTCGCGCTCCTCGTGACGCTGGTGCTCCCCGCGGAGACCGGGTACGCGTTCTCGCGGCTGTTCGCCGTCAACGGCACGTCCGGGCGGCCCCTGTCCCTCGACCAGGGGGGCGTCTTCGACTGGGTCGATCGCACGCTCGGGACGACTGCGAACGTCGCGATGATCCCGTCGCCCTCGATCCTCGCCGACTACTGGGCGAGCGTGGGCTTCTGGTGGGACCTCGAGTTCTGGAACCAGTCTGTCGACCGCGCCGCCTACCTGCCGGGCGAGTTCCTCTGGACGCCGAGCACGTTCCCGAAGGTGATGCTCCGCTTCGACCCGCGAACCGGCCGCGCCAACGTCAGCGCCGCGCGCTACGCGCTCGAGGCGGAGACGGAGACGCGCTTTCGCCTCGCCGGCGCGGTCGCCTCCGACACGCGGGCGACGATGCTGATCGACACCGCGCGGCCGTGGCGCGCCGAGTGGCTGACCCTCGGGCTCTACGACGACGGCTGGACGCGGCCCGGCCGACCCGGCAGGATCCGCGTCTTCTCCGCGCCGGGCCAGACGCACGCCCGGATCCGGTACCTGACGCTGGGCGTGCGCGCACCGTTCGGCGTCGGCGCGCGGCCCTTCACGGCGCGCTCGAACCGCACCGTCGTCCACTCCGTGGCCAACGGGGTCGACCGCGTCGTCGCCGTCCTGAAGGTGTGCGTCCCGCCGCATGGCTTCACCGACGCCCGCGTGACCACGCCGACCGCGACGCCGATCGGCTACGGCGAGCCGAACACGGCCACGAACTTCTTCCGCCAGCGGCAGGCGGGAGTCCTGCTGACGGAGATCGCGCTCGCCGATGAGATCGGCCCGCGGTGCTAGCCCACAGGCGCGGCTTCGTGGTCCGGGACGGCGCCGCCCTTCCGCAACGTCGGCTCGCCGCGCTCCGGGAACGGGATCTCGATCACGTCGAAGTCCCGGGGGACGACCGTGTTGGGGAAGATCTCTCGCGCCTCGCGGGCGATCTCCGCCCCGGAGTAGCGGGGCGAGAGGTGCGTGAGGGCGAGCATGCGGACGCCCGCGGCTTGCGCAAGCGCAGCTGCCTGCGCGGCCGTCGAATGGTGCGTCTCGGCGGCGCGCACGGCGTCCTCCGCCGCGAACGTCGCCTCGTGGACGAGCAGATCGGCGCCCTCGGCGAGCGCCTGCACGACCTCCGACGGCGTCGTGTCTCCCGGATACAGGATCGACCGCCCCGCCCGCGGCGGGCCGAGGACGGCATCGGGCGTGATCGTCCGCCCGTCTCCGAGCGTCACCGACTCGCCGTGCTGGAGCACGCCACGCTCTCGCCCGTTCGGGACGCCGAGCGCGTCGGCCGCCTCGACGTCGAAGCGACCCGGGCGCGCCTGCTCGACCAGCGCGTACCCGACGGCTGTGAGCCCGTGCGCAACGGGGAACACGAGCAGCTTGTAGCCGTCGCGGTCGAGCGCGTCGCCGGCGCGCACCTCGGCGAGCTCGAGCGGGTAGGGCAGCTTGCCGACGATCCGCCGGAGCATCCCGAAGAGCTCGCGCAGGCCCGCCGGGCCGTAGACCGTCAGGGGCGCCTCGCGCCCGCGGAGCGCGAACGTCTTCAGCATCCCCGGCAGGCCGAGGAAGTGGTCGGCGTGGAAGTGCGTCACGAACACCTCCGCCAGGTCGACCAAGCCAACCGACGACTGCAGCAGCTGCCGTTGCGTCCCTTCGCCGCAGTCGAACAGGAGCCGCTCGCCGCCGCGCCGGACGAGCAGGGCGCTCGGCGCTCGGCGCGCGCTCGGCGCGCTGCCGGCGGTTCCGAGGAAGACGACGTCGAGATCCATCGCGCGACGTCTATGTAAGCGGATTACGGCAGGCGCAACACCTCCCCGGGGTGGATCGTCGAGGCGTTGAGGCGGTTCGCGCGCTCGATCCGCCAGACGGCGGCCCGGGCGTCGTCGGCGTAGTGCGTCGCAGCGATCGACCAGAGCGTGTCGTAGGGCTGGACGCGGTAGAGGGTCTTCTGCCCGTGCGCGTCGAGCGGGCGCGCGGCCACCGCCCAGGCGGCGAGGGCGAGCGCAGCGAGGAGGGCAGCCTTGGCGAACATGTGTTCCCACGGTAGCGAACACGCGTTCGCCTGTCAAGGGCGGCCGCGACCCGCGCAGCGGCGGCTACGGAAGAAGCAGCCGCACGAGCGCCAGCCGATCGAGGTCATTCGCGCCTCCGCCGGCGGCGGCGGTGCTGCAGGCAGGAGCGGCACAGCCGGGCGGGAGCAGTGCCGGGATCGCCGTCCCTCCGCCGGGCACCCAGCGCATGAGCTTGCCGGCGCACTTGGCGCCGCCCGCGATGAAGGTCGAGACGACCTGTGCCGACTGCTTCGCCGTCTCGTCCGCGTAGTAGAGGCCGCTCTGCCAGCCTTCGAGTGCCGACTCGTCGACGAGGTGGAA
>DASRGD010000062.1:0-23188 GCA_035651195.1 Gaiellaceae bacterium
ACGAGGCGGCGGAACATCTCCGTCGTCGTCTCGACGTCGCGAAGGAGGCCGAGCTTGTGCTGCACGAGCGGGTGGGTGACCTCCGTTACCGCCACGTCTTCTCCGGCGAGGTCCGGCGGCAGCCGCTGGAACGAGACTGCAACCGACTGTCCACAGGTGGACCGAATCGCCTGCTCACGGGCCGGGTCCGAATCGACATGTCCGTGGGCAGCCGCCGTGACGGAAGTGTCGCAGACGTTCCACAGGAACGACTAGGCGACGTAGGTCGCGTAGCCGCGGAAGCCTGGGTACAGCGGCCGGCGCTCGCAGAGAGCGGCGGCGCGCGCGCGAAGCGCCGGCAGGTCGGCGTTCCCGCCAAGCGCCGCGACCATCAGCCGGCCCACTTCCCGGAAGTCGCCCTCGTCGAAGCCGCGCATCGTGCACGCCGGCGTGCCCACGCGGACGCCGGACGTGACGAACGGCGAGCGCTCGTCGAACGGAACGGTGTTCCGGTTGACCGTGATGTTCACCTGCGCCAGCCGCGCTTCCGCGTCCTTGCCGGTCCACTCCGAGCGGCGTAGGTCGATCAGGAGCAGGTGCGTATCCGTTCCGCCGGTGACGAGGTCGAGACCGCCTGCCAGCAGCTCGTCCGCGAGCGCGTCCGCGTTCCGCCGGATCCGCGCCTGGTACTCGCGGAAGACGTCCGTGGCGGCGATCCGGAAGCACGTCGCCTTCGCCGCGATCACGTGCTCGAGCGGACCGCCCTGCATGCCGGGCATGACGGCGGCGTCGATCGCCTTGGCGTGCTCCTCCTTGCAGAGGATGAAGCCGGCGCGCGGCCCCGACAGGGTCTTGTGCGTCGTCGAGGTGACGAAGTCGCAGTGCGGCACGGGGTTCGGGTGCAGCCCGGCCGCGACGAGCCCGGCGAAATGCGCCATGTCGCAGAGCAGGAGAGCGCCGACCTCGTCGGCGATCTCGCGGAAGCGGTCGGCCTCGACGGCTCGTGGATACGCCGAGCCGCCGCAGACGATGATCTTCGGCCGGTGCTCCTTCGCGAGGCGCAGCACGTCGTCGTAGTCGACCCGGTGCGTCTCCGGGCTGACGCCGTAGTGGACGACGTTGTAGAGCTTGCCGGAGAAGTTCACCTTGTGACCGTGCGTGAGGTGCCCGCCCTGGTCGAGGCGCAGCGCGAGCAACGTGTCGCCCGGCTCGAGGAACGCGAAGTAGACGCCCATGTTCGTCTGCGCGCCCGCGTGCGGCTGGACGTTCGCGTGCTCGGCGCCGAACAGCTCCTTCGCGCGGTCGATCGCGAGCTGCTCGATCTCGTCGATGACCTCGCAGCCGCCGTAGTAGCGCCGCCCCGGGTACCCCTCGGCGTACTTGTTCGTCGGCACCGACCCGACCGCCTCGAGCACCGACGGCCACGTGAAATTCTCCGACGCGATCAGCTCGATCTGTCCGCGCTGCCGCTCGAGCTCGCGGCCGAGCAGCTCCGAGACCTCCGGGTCGAGGTCCGCGAGACCGGCCGTCTTCAGGTGCTCGAACGTCTGCTGCACGACCGCCATGCCTGGATCGTACTAGCGCCTCAGGCGGGCGATGGCGTCCGCGCTCGGCGCCGCTCCTTCCCGGAGCACGACCGGCTCCTGGCCCGTCAGGTCGATCACCGTCGACGCGGTTCCCGGGAGCCGCCGGCCCGCATCGAGCTCCGCCGCGCACGCCGCACGGATCCGCAGCGGGACCTCGTCCAGGCTCGCCGCCGGCGGCTCGCCCGGGTCGTTCGCGCTCGTCGCGGCGACGGCGCCGACCGCATCGACGACTGCCTGGACGACCGCGGGCAGGTCGGGGACACGGACGCCGATCGTGTCCGGCCGCTCCCCTGCGAGCCACGGGTAGCGGCGCGCGGGGTTCGGCAGTACGAGCGTGTAGGCGCCGGGGAGCACGGCACGCACGACGCCCTCTTCGAGCTCCGGCACGTGCTCGAGCAGCGACTCGACGGTCGCGGCGAGGAGTGCCGTCGGCTGGCGCACGGCTCGCCCCTTGAGCGCGTACAGTCGCCGCACCGCCGCTTCCCCGGGCGCCGAGCAGAGCCCGTAGACGGTGTCGGTCGGCAGGAGCACCGGCTCGCCGGCGCGGAGCGCGGCTACGGGGTCCAGCGCGCCTCCACCACGCGGTCGCGTCCGGCCAGGTCGCGCGTGACCGCAACGCCGTGGTAGCCGAGCTCGGCGAGGAACGTCGCGACGGCGCGCGCATGCAGCTCGTGCACCTCGAGCGCGAGCGCACCGTGCGCCGCCAGCACGCGTCGCGCGTCCCGCGCGATCGCCTCCGTCTGCCCCTCGTCGAGGAGCGCCTCCCGCGGCTCCCAGTCACGCACCTCGGGCTCGAGCGACGCGAGCTCCTCCGCCCGCACGTACGGGGGGTTCGAGACGACGAGATCGAAGGGGCCGGCGAGGCCGGCGAGGAGCGGTGCGTGGACGAGCTCGATCTCGAGCCCGAGCGCGTCTGCGTTCTCGCGCGCGAGCGCGAGCGCCTCGCTCGACACATCGGTGCCGGTCACGCGGGCTCCGGGCCGCTCCAGTGCGAGCGAGAGCGCGACGGCACCGGTGCCGACGCCGACCTCGAGCACGCGCGGCGCCTCGATCCGGGCGAGCAGCTCGAGCGCCCGTTCGACGAGGATCTCGGTCTCCGGCCGCGGCGCGAGCGCACGGGCGTCGGTTCGCAGCGTCAGGTGCCGGAAGCCCCATGCGCCGAGCACGTACGCGAGCGGCTCGCGGGCGGCGCGGCGACCGACGAGCCGTTCGACCGACGCCGCCTCGTCGTCGGTCAGCGGGCGATCCTGCTCCGTGTAGAGGTCGAGCCGGGTAAGCCGGAGCGCATGCGCGACGATGCGCTCGGCGTCGAGTCGCGGCGAGTCGACGCCGGCGCGCTCGAGGTGCTCGGCGGTCGTCCGCAGCGTCTCGCCGAGCGTCACTGCTCGAGCGCGCGGCGGCGTTCCTCGGCGGTGAGCGAGTCGGTGAGCTCGTCGAGGTCGCCCGCGAGGACGTCCTCGAGCCGCACGGTCACCTTGACGCGGTGGTCGGTGACCCGGTCCTGGGGGAAGTTGTACGTGCGGATCTTCTCCGCCCGCTCGCCCGTCCCGACTTGTGCTTTGCGCGCGGCCGCCTGCTCGGCCCGCTGCCGCTCGCGCTCCGCCTCGTAGAGACGCGCGCGGAGAACGCGCATCGCCTTGTCGCGGTTCTGGAGCTGCGAGCGCTCGTCCTGCATCGCGACGACGATGCCCGTCGGCAGGTGCGTGATCCGGACGGCCGAGTCGGTCGTGTTCACGGACTGCCCGCCGGGGCCTGACGAGCGGAAGACGTCGACCTTCAGATCCTTGTCGTCGATGTGCACGTCGACGTCTTCCGCCTCCGGCATGACGGCCACCGTTGCGGTCGACGTGTGGATGCGACCCTGCGACTCCGTCTCCGGCACGCGCTGCACGCGGTGCGTCCCACCCTCGAACTTGAAGATCGAGTAGGCGCCGTCGCCCTTGATCGCGAACACGCCTTCCTTGATGCCGCCGCCTTCCGACGCGCTGACCTCGAGCTCCTCCCACTTGAACCTCCGCCGCTCGGCGTACCGCTGGAGGATGCGCGCGAGGTCGGCCGCCCAGAGCGCAGCCTCGTCGCCGCCGACGCCCTGCCGGATCTCGACGATCACGTCCTTGTCGTCGGCCGGGTCGCGCTCGACGAGCGACAGCTTCAGCTCGTCCTCGAGCCGTGCGACCTCCGCCTCGTAGTCGGGGATCATCTCGGAGAGCTCGGCGTCGTTCCGCGCCGCGTCGAGGTCCGCCCGCGCCTGTCGCCATGCCTGCGCGAGCTTGTACGGGCCCTCGAGCTCCTTCAGTCGGCGGCCGACCTCCGCTGCTTCGCGGTGGTCGTTGTAGACGGCCGGGTCGGCGATCCGAGCCTGCGTGTCCGTGTAGGACCGCTCGAGCTCTCGGACGAGGTTGTCGAGCGCCGCCACCTAGGCGAGCCGGGCGTCGAGCGAGATCTCGATCCCGGCGAGCGCCTGCGAGACCGGGCAGCCGGCTTTCGCCGCCTGCGCGGCGCGGTCGAAGTCCTCGGCGGCGAGCCCGGGGACGGTGCCGCGGACGGCGAGCGCGGAGCTCTTGATCCCCTCACCGGGTTCGAACGTCACCGTCGCCGACGTCTCGAGGCGCTCGGCCGTATGGCCCGCCTGCGCGAGCTCGTGCGAGAGCGCCATCGCGAAGCAGGCGGCGTGCGCCGCGGCGATCAGCTCCTCGGGGCTCGTCTTGCCGTTCGGGTCCTCCGCACGCGACGGCCACGAGACCGGCAGCTCGGGCAGCGCACCGCTCGTGTTCGAGACGACGGCGCCTTCACCGTGCGTCAGGTCGCCTCGCCAGACGACCTCGGCCCTCCGCCGCGTTGCCATCAGGCGACCACCTCCACGCGACGGTCGGCGGGTGCGAGCCTGCCCTCCTTCTCGAGCACGTCCGCGAGGGCCTTGATCGAGACCTCGAGCTGGTCGAGCGTCGGCTCGCGCGTCGTCAGGCGCTGGAACCAGAGCCCCGGTCCGAGCAGCGTCATCAGCACCCGATTCTCGGCGTGCTTGCCGGCGAAACGGATCAGCTCGTAGGCGATGCCGGCGATCGGCAGCAGCAGGCCGGCGCGCGTGACGATCACCCACTGCCAGGGAAGGCGCCCGAAGGGCGCGTACACGAACGCGCTCAGCACGACGACCCAGAACAGGAACGACGTCCCGCAGCGGGGATGGATGAGCGAGTAGCGTTGCGCGATCGCCGGCGTCAGCTCCTCCCCCGCCTCGTAGGCGTTGATCGCCTTGTGCTCGGCGGCGTGGTACTGGAAGACCCGCTTGAGCGACGGGATCAGACTGAGCAGCGCGAGGTAGCTCGTGAAGATCGCGACGCGAATCACCGCCTCGGCGAGCACGAACCACGCGCCGCTCGAGATCGGCAGCAGGTCGGCGAGCAGACCGGGTCCGATCTTGAACACGGTCAGGGCGAAGCCGATCGCGACGGCGAACGAGAAGAACGTCGCCCAGCGGCCGATCTCGGCGGGTTCCGCGTCGCCAGCCGCTTCCTCCTGCAGCGCGTAGTGCTGCGAGACGGACAGCGCGCGGAAGCCGATCGCGAGCGACTCGCCGAGGGCGACGACGCCGCGAACGATCGGCAGCCGCAGCGCCCAGTGGCGGGCGGCGATCGGGTCGATCGTATGCGCGACCTGCGCGATCTCGCCGTCTGGCTTGCGCACCGCGACCGCCCAGTTGCGCGGTCCGCGCATCATCACGCCCTCGAGGACGGCCTGGCCGCCGATCGCGGCGGCCATCAGCTCGAGGCGGCGCGGCCGGCCTTCTCGAGCCGGCGCTGGAAGCGCTCGACGCGGCCCCCCGTGTCGACGAGCTTCTGCTTGCCGGTGTAGAACGGGTGGCACTGGGCGCAGATCTCGACGTGCAGCTCGGGCTTCGTCGAGCGGGTTACGAAGCTGTTGCCGCAGGAGCAGTGCACCGTCGAGAGGACGTACTCGGGATGGATGCCGGCCTTCATCTCGAGCCAGGATAGCGCTTCGCGGCCGCGGAGCCGCGCTGGCGCACGGCCTCGAAGAGGAGGACGGCGGCGGCCGTCGCCGCGTTGAGGCTGTCGGTGGTCACGCCGCTGGCGATGGGGATCGCGACGGTTCGGTCGGCTGCGTCGAGCCACGCGGCGGGAAGACCCGCGTCCTCGGCGCCGACTGCGATCGCCGTCGGGGGCGTGAGGTCGGCGTCGGTGTACGTCATCGCCGCGTTGGGCTCGGCGGCGACGAGCTGCGCGCCCAGGCGGCGAATCTCCGGAAGCGAGGCCTCGACGACCGGCAGCGTGAAGACGGCACCGGTCGACGCGCGAATCGCGTTCGGGTTCCACGGGTCGGCGGCGGTCTCGGCGACGACGAGCGCGTCGGCGCCCGCAGCCTCAGCGCTGCGCGCCATCGCGCCGAGGTTCCCCGGCTTCTCGATCCCCACCGCGACGAGGTAGAGGGTGCCGTCCCTCGGCAGCTGGCGGTCCGGCGCCTCGACGACCGCGATCACGCCTTCGGGCTCGGCGCGGTATGCTATCTTGCGGAGGACACGCACGCTGACCGGCTCGGCGTGCTCGTCGCGCCAGTCGAGGAGCTCGGGGGCGTAGTAGGTCGCGACGAGGCGCAGCCCCGCCGCGCGCGCGCGCTCGACCTCACGCGGACCCTCGGCAACGAACAGGCCGCGGCGGCGGCGCTCGCGGCTCCTGCGCAAGGCGAGCACATCCTTGACGCGCGGGTTGTCGAGCGACGTGATCACGTGACGCTCTGAGCTGCGACTCGATCAGACCTGTCCGGCGGCGACCTGTCCGGCGGCAGCCGCCGTGTCGGAAGCACAACAAACCGTCCACAGACGATGCGGTGGACCCGCCGCGATCGCATGATTGGCGCTGTGCACAAACCGCGAGTAGAAGTCCCCGGTGGGTACTATCACGTTTGCACGAGAGGCAACAACAGGCAGCCGATCTTTCTCGGCGACCTCGACCGGACGTTGTTCCTGATCGGGCTTGAGCGCGCGGCGCGACGGTATGGCTGGAGGATCTACGCGTATTGCCTGATGACGAACCATTACCACCTCCTCCTCCAGCTTGGCGAACGTGGCCTGTCGCAGGGAATGTGCGAGCTCAACGGTGGTTATGCCTTCGGCTTCAACGCGCGCCATGGCCGATCAAACCACGTCTTCGGCAGACGGTTCTGGAGTGATCTGATCGACGACGACTCGCGGCTGGTGACCTGCTCGCGTTACGTGGTGCTCAACCCCGTTCGAGCCGGGTTGCGTTCAGGTCCGGCTTCATGGCGATGGAGCAGCTATCGCGCATGTGCCGGCCTCGAACACGCGCCCGCGTTTCTCGCCACCGCGAGCCTGCTGGCCGTCTTCGGCTCCGACCCGCGGAAGGCCCAAGCCGCCTACCGGAGCTACGTCGAGAAGGGACCTGTCCAGCGGCAGCCACCGTGGAGAGAGGGCCACACGCCGGCGCTACGTGAGCGTGTACTCGGGGCCCGAGCCTCCTTCGGGCGGGGTTAGGCGGCCGCCTTTGGCTGTTATCGCTCCGCACTGGACGCAGTTCGAGGACGCGACCTGTACGTCGACGGTGCCGTCTGGGTGCTCCTCCCCCACCTCGTAGACCTGCGCCGGGCACATCCGCACCCACAGCTCGCCGAGCTCGCGCGGAACCGGCGACGCAATGCGAATGTGGCTCGGCTGGTCCTCCCGCGTTCTGTTGCCTGATAAGAAAACGGAGGAGAGCTTGTCGAACGTCAGCTTGCCGTCGGGCGCGGGAGCACGGCGGCCCGCGCCCGTCACGACCGGCTGCGCCGCGTCCGGCTCGTTCCGGCGGTCGCGAGACGGGAACCGGCCGCGCGTCAGCGTCATCGCCCCCGCGAGCGCACCGCCGAGCCACAACCCGCGGCCGAACGCCTGCCGCACGTTCCGCACCTCGCGCAGCTCAGCCCAGAGCCACGACGAGCGGAGGGCGGCGTCGTACGACTCCAGCTCGCCCGACGCCGCCGCCTCGGCAGCGAGCCGGCCGGTCTCGACGGCGAGGTGAACGCCCTTCAACGCCGGCACGTTGACGAAGCCGGCGGCGTCGCCGCAGAGCAGCAGCCCCGGCGCCGAGCAGCGACGCGGCAGCGACAGGAAGCCGCCCTCGGGGATCGTCTTCGCGCCCCATTGCACGCGCTCGCCGCCATCGAGCAGCTCGCGGACGAGCGGGTGCAGCTTCAGCGACTGCAGCAGGTCGTGCACCGACAGCTCGGCGTCCGCGTAGTCGAGCCCGACGACCAGCCCCAGCGAGACGAGCTCCTCGCCGAGCGGGTAGATGAACGAGCCGCCGAACTCGCGCCACCTCGCCGCCGTGCGCAGCGGCCAGCCGAGCGTGTGGATCACGCGTGAAAGCGGCCGCGCGACCCGCCAGACCTCCTTGACGCCGAGCGCCCACACCTGCGCGTTGACGCCGCCGAGACCGAACCGCGCCACCGCCGCGCCCGTCAGGTGCCCCGCCGTCCCCTCGGCGAGGATCGTCACCTTCGCCCGAACGTCGCTCCCCGGCTCGAACCGAGCCGTCTCCTCGGCGTCGCGCCCACGGCCCTTGTCGCCCGTCCGCACCCCGACCACCCGCTCGTCGTCGACGAGCAGCGCGACCGCCGCCGTCTCGGGCAGCACCGTCGCGCCGCCCGCCTCCGCGCGCTCGGCGAGCCAGCGGCCGAGCTGCGACAACGAGACGACGACGTTTCCCTCGTTGCGCATCGTCGGCGGCGTCGGCACGCGCACTGCCCGCCGCTGCGTCAGCAGGTACACCGCCTCACCGGGAACCTCCCCGTAGCTCGGGAAGTCGCCGACGAGCTCCCGCAGCGGCCCCGGCCGTACCACAGCGCCGGAGAGGAGGTGCGAGCCGACCGCCGTGCCCTTCTCGAGCACCGCCACCGAGAGGTGCGGCGCGAGCTGGCCGAGCCGGATCGCCGCCGCGAGCCCGGCCGGCCCGGCACCGACGATCGCCACGTCCACCTCGACGGGTTCGGGATCGGTCGGCGCGCCGAACGGGTCGACTGCCGGCGGCGGGTAATCGGCGGGGCGGATCACGAACGACGAGCGCGCACGAGCTCCGTCAGCTTCGGGACGATCTCGTGCAGGTCGCCGACGACCGCGAGATCCGCGAACTCGAAGATCGGCGCGTGCGGGTCCTTGTTGATCGCGACGACCGTCCCCGAGCCCTGCATGCCGACCTTGTGCTGGACCGCGCCGGAGACGCCGATCGCGACGTAGAGCTTCGGCGAGACGGTCTTGCCGGTCTGACCGACCTGCGCCGCGTACGGATACCAGCCCGCGTCGACGACCGCGCGCGTCGCCGCGACCGCGCCGCCGAGGACGCGGGCCAGCTCCTCGACGAGCTCGAATCGGTCGGGCGCGCCGAGGCCCCGGCCGCCGGCGACGATGACGTCGGCGTCCTGGATCGACGGACCGCTCGACTCCTCCACGGCCTGCTCGACGAGCTCGACCCGCGTCGATCGCTCCCCGAGCGCGATCGGCAGCTCTCGCACCTCGCTCGCGCCGCCGCCGCTGCCGGCGTCGAAGGCGCCGGCTCGGAAGAGCGCGAGCGCCGGCGTCGTCGCCCACGCCACGTCGACGTAGACGGAGTCGTCGAGCGCCGGGCGCACCCCGACGAGCGCGCCGCCGCGAACCTCCGCGTCGACCAGATCCCAGTTGAGGCCGGCGTCGAGCCGGGCCGCGAGCCCCGCCGCGACGTCCGACGCGAGCACCGACTGTGCGAACAGCACCGCCTCGAAACCTTCGTCGCGAACGAGGCGCTCGAGCACGTCGACCCGCGGCTGCGGGAGCGGTGCCTCGAGCAGCGCGTGGTCGGCGACGAAGACGACGCCGCCGAGCCGGTCCGCGAGCGCGCGCACGCCGGAGCCGGCGAGCAGGGCGGCCACGTCGCCGCCGAGCGACTGCGCCTTCGCGAGCACGCCGAGCGACGCCGGCGTGACCGCGTCGCCGTGCTGCTCGAGGTAGACCAGCGTCTTCACAGCAGTCGCTTCTCGACCAGGAACTGGACGATCGCCTCGGCTGCGTCGCTCGCCGAACCGTTCTCGACGCGCCGTCTCTCTCCGCGCGGCGGGGGCGGGCGGAGCGCGAGCACGCGCGTGCCCGAGTCGCGCGCGCCGCCGACGTCCGCCGCCGACAGGACCTCCTGCGGCTTCGCCTTCGCGCCCATGATCCCCTTCAGCGACGGGTAGCGCGGCTCGTTGATCGCATCCGAGACGGCGACGACCGCCGGCAGCGGCGCGCGCAGCGTCTCGTAGCCGAGCTCCGTCTGCCGCTTGCCGCGCACAGCGCCCTCCTCGACCGCGAGCTCGGCCACTTGCGACACCACCGGCAGCCGCAGCCGCTCCGCCACGGCCGCCCAGAGACACGCCCCGTTCCCCTCAGGCGACTGCTGCCCGAACAGCACGAGCTCGGCCTGCTCGCGAGCGAGCGCACCCGCGAGCGCGGCCGACGTCGCGAGGAGGTCGGCGCCCTCGAAGGCAGCGTCCGCGATCAGCACCGAACGGTCGGCGCCCATCGCGAGCGCCTTCCGCAGCGCCTCGCCGGCGCGCTCGGGGCCGAGCGACAGCACCACCACTTCGCCGTCGTCGCCGCGCACGCGCAGCGCCTCTTCGACGGCGTGCGCGTCGTACTCCGAGAGCGCCAGATCGCCGCTCCGGTCGAGGCGAAACGTCTGCGGGTCGAGCCGAGCGCCGGTGACGGCACTCGGCACTGCCTTGACGCAGACGGCGACCTTCACGGTTCGGGCGAGACAGTACTGCGCTGCACCCGGCGGCGCCCGTCACGCCGGCGCGTGCGCGCGCAGGAACTCGACGATCTCGGTCGTCGGCGCGCCGGGCGTGAACACCTCCGCCACCCCGAGCCGCTTCAGCTCGTCGACGTCGTCACGCGGGATCGTGCCGCCGACGACGACGAGCACATCGTCGGCCCCCCGCTCGCGCAGAAGGTCGACGATCCGCGGCACGAGCGTCATGTGCGCGCCGGACAGGATCGAGATCCCGACCGCGTCGGCATCCTCCTGGATCGCCGTCTCGACGATCTGCTCCGGCGTCTGGTGCAGTCCCGTGTAGATCACCTCCATGCCGGCGTCGCGCAGGGCGCGAGCGATCACCTTCGCGCCGCGGTCGTGCCCGTCGAGACCCGGCTTCGCGATCACGACCCGCTGCTTGCGCATGCTCAGAAGACCGGTGTTTCCCGCCAGACGCCCCACACCTCCCGGAGGGTGTCGCACATCTCGCCGAGCGTCACGTACGCACGCGCCGCGTCGACGATCGCCGGCATCAGGTTCACGTCCTCGCGCGCCGCGTCGGCTCGCAGGCGCAGCAGCGCGGTCGCGACCGCGCCGTCGTCGCGACGGGCGCGCACGGCGCGAACGCGCTCGACCTGCGCCTGCTCGAGCGCCGGGTCGATGCGCAGGAGCTTCGGCGGCGTCTCGTCGTCGCTGACGTAGCGGTTGACGCCGACGATCACCCGCTCGCCCCGCTCGACCTCGCTCTGGTAGCGGAACGACGCCTGGGCGATCTCGCGCTGGAAGAAGTTCTGCTCGATCGCGCCGACGACGCCGCCGAGCGCGTCGATGCGCTCGAAGTACTCGTACGCCTGCCGCTCGAGCTCGTTCGTCAGCGCCTCGACGAAGTACGAGCCGCCGACCGGGTCGGCGGTGTTGACGACGCCTGTCTCGTACGCGATCACCTGCTGCGTGCGCAGCGCGAGCCGCGCCGCCTCCTCCGTCGGCAACGCGAGCGCCTCGTCGTACGAGTTCGTGTGCAGCGACTGGCAGCCGCCGAGCACCGCCGCCAGCGCCTCGACCGTGGTGCGGACGACGTTCACCTCCGGCTGCTGCGCGGTCAGCGACACGCCCGCCGTCTGCGCGTGGAACCTCATCAGCAACGACCGCTCGTCCTGCGCGCCGAAGCGATCGCGCAGCTCGCGCGCCCAGATGCGGCGGGCGGCGCGGTACTTCGCGATCTCCTCGAAGAAGTCGATGTGCGCGTTGAAGAAGAACGACAGCCGCGGCGCGAACTCGTCCACGTCGAGCCCGCGCGCGAGCGCCCACTCGACGTACGTGAACCCGTTCGCGAGCGTGAACGCGAGCTCCTGGGCGGCGGTCGAGCCAGCCTCGCGGATGTGGTAGCCGGAGATCGAGATCGGGTGCATGCGCGGCAGCTCGCGCGCCGACCACTCGATCATGTCGGTGACGAGCCGGAGCGACGCCGCCGGCGGGAAGATGTACTCCTTCTGGGCGATGTACTCCTTGAGGATGTCCGTCTGCACCGTCCCGCGCAGCTCGGCCCGGGGCACGCCCTGCTGCTCGCCGACGCAGACGTAGAACGCAAGCAGAATCGCCGCCGGCGAGTTGATCGTCATCGATGTCGACACCTCGCCGAGCGGGATGCCGGCGAAGAGCGCCTCCATGTCCGCGAGCGAGTCGATCGCGACGCCCTCGCGCCCGACCTCGCCGAGCGAGCGGGGGTGGTCGGAGTCGTAGCCCATCAGCGTCGGCATGTCGAACGCCGTCGAGAGCCCGGTCTGGCCGTGCTCGAGCAGGTAGCGGAAGCGCGCGTTCGTCTCGACGGCGGTGCCGAAGCCGGCGAACTGCCGCATCGTCCACAGCCGACCCCGGTACATCGTCGCGTAGACGCCGCGCGTGTACGGGAACTCGCCCGGGTCGCCGAGGTCGCGCTCGTAGTCGACCTCGACGTCGTCAGCCGTGTAGAGCGGCGCCACCGGGGTGCCGGAGATCGTCGAGTGGAGCTCGCGCGCGCGCCGATCCTCCGTCGCCGCCATCGCGACGCATTCTAGGAAGCGGGCCTCGGCTGCCGCGCGGCGGGCGACGGCGAGCCGATCTCTACCTCAGCTCGAGGTCGAGGCTATCGACGCTCCTCGCCGGGTCGCAGCTCATCCCGAAATCACACCGCCGGAGCCCCCGAAGGAGGCTTGAGCCGACCTCGGCGCCTGCCGATGGCGCACTCGGAGAGCAAGGCGGAGATGACGAGACGTGCGGTATCGCGGCTGCCCATTGCGGTGCGCCCGGGTCGGGGACGCGCGGCGTCTGCGTGCGGTGCAGCGGCATTCCTGCTCTCCGGTCTCGTCGCCTTCCTGCTCACCGCTGCCGGCTCCGAGCGCGGCGCCGCCGGCCAGTCCTACGTCGCCTCCGGGCTCGGCGCGCCGACGACGACGGCGAGCCTCGTCCGCCAGCCGGCGCGGGGAACCCGCGTCGCGATCGGCCACAGCGGTTACGCCGTCAGCCACGGCTCGTACACGCTCACGCTCGACTCGCAGCAGCTCGGGCGCAGCCGCTGGCAGCGGTTCGAGAACGGCGCCGCCCGCCGAACCGCCTTCGGCTCGGTCGCGATCACCGTCGACCCGCTGAAGACCGAGGAGCTCCTCACCGTCGACCGCCACCTGGGGCCGAGGACCTGGCGCTGGCGGCTCGGTGACGAAACCCTCGAGCTGCACGCGAGGGCAGACGGAAGCGTCGACGTCCCCGCCCGCGGCCGCGTCCCCGGCTTCGAGATCCTGCCCGTCGAGATCCTCGACCGCGCCGGGCGGCAGATCACGCCCGCCGGCCTGCGCTGGTCGCTCGCCAAGCACGGCGGCTCCTCGTGGCTCGAGCTCCGGCTCGACGACTCCCAGCTGCCGCGTCCGTACGTGATCGACCCGGCGACGATCACGCTGCGGACTCCGACGACGGCGACGACCGGCGGCGCGGCAGCCGGCAGCCTCTCGGTCGCGATGCCGACCGGCACCGCCTACGACGACCTGATGATCGCGCAGATCACGGTCGGCGGCGGCAGCGGCACGGCGATCACCCCGCCGTCCGGCTGGACGCTCCTCCGCCGCGACGACAACGGCACGAACGTCTCGACCGCGCTCTACACCCACGTCGCCGGCGCCGGCGAGGCGGGCCCGTACCGGTGGTCGTTCAGCCCGAATGCGGTCGCAGCGGGTGGGATCCTCGCCTACGCGGGCGTCGACCAGAGCGTCGCGCTCCAGACGAGCGGCGGCACGGGCGGCTCGAACAAGAACATGGTCGCGCCGGCGATCACGACCACGTCGGCGAACGAGAAGGTGATCGACTTCAACGGCGCCCTGACGAGCGGCAAGGTGACCGCGCCGACCGGCTCGACGCCGACGTTCACGGAGGAGTACGACCCGCAGGCGACGTTCGACATCGAGGCGGCCGACGGCACCTACGCCTCGGCAGCCTCGACCGGCACGAAGACTGCCGTCGCGTCGAGCAACACCTACTGGGTGTCGCAACTGGTCGGGCTCACGCTCGACACGACGCTGCCGACGAACGCGTACTCGCTCGTCAACGTGTCGCCGACGGGCAACGCCTACCTCTCGGGCACGACCCTCTGGTACAAGGGCAATAACGGCGGCGGCAGCTTCCAGATCGAGACCGCCGTCACCGACACCGGCTCGGGCCCGAACTCCGCCAACTACCCGAACCTCGGCGGCACGACGACGGGCTGGACGCACACCGGCGGCAACATCACCGCGCCGGCAGGTGGCCCCTACGACTCGAACGCCTTCACCTGGGCGAACAACACGGTCAGCTCGCCGACCGAGACGATCACGAGCAAGGACAACGCGACCAACAAGACGGCGAACTACGTCATCACGTTCACGAACGACACGACAGCGCCGAACGCCGACGGCTCGATCGCCTTCACCGGCCTCACCGGCACCGGCTCGGTCTACTCGCCCTCGACGACGCTCTCACTCTCGCTCGCCGACGGCACGGACTCCGGCTCCGGCGTCGACACGTCGAACGAGGTCCTGCAGCGGGCGTCGGCGACGCTCTCCTCCGCCAACGGACTCGCCGACGGCACCTGCGGCACGTTCGGCTCGTTCTCGACCATCGCAACGGACACGTCGTCGACCTTCACCGACGACGCCGCCGACGGCATCCAGTCCGGCCACTGCTACCGCTACCAGTTCATCGTCTCCGACCACGTCGGCAACACGCGCACGTACACGTCGAGCGACGTCAAGGTCGACGCGACCGCCCCGACGACGCCGTCGCTCACGATCACGCCGGTCAGCGGCACCGCCTACGAGCACGTCTCCGGAACGCAGATCTACTACAACCCGAACGGCTCGAACTCGGGCTCGTTCAACGTCGACGCCTCCGACGCCTCGGTGAGCGACGCCGACTCGGGGATCACGAAGGTGAGCTTCGCCGCGCTCCCGGGCTTCACCGGCGGCGGCGACGACACCACGCCGACGCCGTGGCGGGGCGCCTACAGCTGGACGAACGCCTCCACCACCTCGCCGGGCGCGCAGACCGTCACCGAGACGAACAACGCGACGGGTGCCTCGACGGCCGGGTTCACCGTCACCAAGGACGCGACCGCGCCCTCGACGACCGACAACACCGCGTCGATCGGGTCCGCCTGGCGGAACACGAACGCGACCGTGACCCTGACGCCGAGCGACTCGGGCGCCGGCGTCGCCGCGACCTACTACACGACCGACGGCTCGACGCCGACGACGTCCTCGGCGCAGGGGACGACGATCAACCTGACCGCCGACGGCACGTACACGATCAAGTACTTCTCCGTCGACCGCGTCGGCAACAGCGAGCCGGTCGAGACCGCGTCGACGCAGATCCGGATCGACAAGACGAGCCCGACCGCCTCGACGCTGTCGGCGCTGCCGGCGGCGATCGAGAACGGGCAGACGCTGTCCGCGTCGGCGACCGACGGCGGGCCGTCCGGGATCGCCTCCGTCGCCTACTACGAGTGCCCCGGCACCTCCTGCACGCCGTCGACGCTGATCGGCTCGAGCAGCGCCGGGCCGAACTACTCGCTGACCTGGTCGAGCCAGCCGGCCGACGGCTCCTACCAGGTGCTCGCGCGCGCAAGCGACGCCGCCGGCAACACGCTCGACTCGGCCAAGCAGACGGTCACCGTCGACAACACGGCGCCGTCCGTCACGCAGACCGACCCGGGCGCGAACCTGCGCGGGACGGTCTCGATCGGCGCGACCGCGAGCGACGGCGGCGGCTCCGGGATCGCGACCGTGGCGCTCCAGCGCTCGCCCGCCGGCGCCGGCACGTGGGCGACGATCGGGACGGCCTCCAGCACGCCGTACTCCGTCTCGTTCGACACGACCGCCGTCAGCGACGGCCTCTACGACTTCCGCGCGATCGCGACCGACAACGCCGGCAACCAGACCACCTCGGCCACCGTCACCAGTCGTCGCGTCGACAACACGGCGCCGACGGCGACCATGGGCAACCCGGGCGCGAACGTCCGCGGCACGGTCACGCTGACGTCGACGACGAGCGACTCGGGCTCGGGCGTCGCTTCCATCGCCTACGAATACTCACCGACCGGCGCCGCTGGCTGGACGGCGACGCCGTCCAGCTGGAACACGACGCTCGTCGGCGACGGGCTCTACGACCTGCGCGTGATCGCGGTCGACGCGGCGGGCAACTCGACGACGAGCGTGGCGGTCACCAACGTCCGCGTCGACAACACGGCGCCGGCCACCTCGCTTACCGACCCGGGCGCGAACCTGAGCAGCACCGCGACCCTCGCCGCGACCGGCACCGACACGGGCGGCTCCGGCGTCGCGAGCGTCGCGTTCCAGTACTCCCCCGCCGGCGCCGGCACCTGGACGACGATCTCGACCGACGCGACCTCGCCGTACTCGGCGAGCTGGAACACGAGCGGCGTCGGCGACGGCCTCTACGACCTGCGCACCGTCGCGACCGACAACGCCGGCAACCAGACGCCCTCGACGGTCGTCACCAGTCGCCGGGTCGACAACACGAGCCCGACCGGCTCGCTGACCGCGCCGACGGCCGCGGCGAACCTGACCGGGACGGTCACCGTCGCCTCCAACTCGGCCGACGCCGGCTCGGGCGTCGCGGCGGCGCTCTTCCAGTACTCCCCCGCCGGCGCCGGTATCTGGACGACGATCGCCAGCGACTCGACCGCGCCGTACTCAGTCTCCTGGGACACGACCGGCGTCGCCAACGGCAGCTACGACCTGCGCGTGACGACGACGGACAACGCCGCCAACACGTTCGCGAACACGATCACGGTCGTCGTCGACAACCAGGCGCCGGGCAAGCCGAGCCTCAGCTTCGGCTCGTTCACGAACGCGTTCCAGACCGGCTCGACCGTCTACTTCCGCCCCGGCGCGAGCGGCGGCTTCACCGTCACCGGCACGTCGACCTCCGGGCCGTCGGGGATCGCCTCGCTCGCGTTCCCGGCGAGCATCGGCTCCGGCTGGGCAGGAGGCGGCGTCGACTCGAGCTCGCCGTTCCAGGGCGTCTACACCTTCGGCGGCGCTGCGCCTGCCGAGCCGGCGAACCTGCACGTGACGGCGACGAGCGGCGCCGGACTGACGTCCGTGCAGAGCGACCCCTTCTCGCTCGTCGCCGACGCGACGGCGCCGGCGACGACGATCCTCTGCGGCGGCGCCGCCTGCGCCAGCGGCTGGTACACGAGCGGCGTCGTCGTCTCGATGTCGGCAACCGACGGCGGCTCCGGGGTCGACCGGATCCGCTACACGACCGACGGCTCGACGCCCGACTACTCGACGAACGGGACCACGTACAGCAGCCCGCCGGCGTTGACGAGCAACACGACGCTGAAGGTGCGATCCTTCGACAACGTCGGCAACGCCGAGGCCGTACAGACCCTCGTGCTCCAGATCGACACGAACCCGCCGACGGTCTCGATCGCGTCGCCGTCGGCAGGCGGCGCCGTCGCGAACGGCGCCACGCTCACGGCGAGCGCCGCAGACGCCGACTCCGGCGTCGCCGACGTCCAGCTCGGCTACTGCCCCGGCTCGTCGTGTACCTGGGGCTCTGGCGGCTTCACGACGATCGGCAGCCTGCTGACGAGCGCGCCGTACAGGGTTACGTGGAGCGGTCAGCCGGCCGACGGCACGTACACGCTCCTCGCGCGCGCGCACGACGACGTCGGCAACGTCACCGTCTCCTCGCCGGTCACGGTCACGGTCGACAACACCGCCCCCGCGGCGGCGATGGGCAACCCGGGCGCGAACGTCCGCGGCACCGTCGCGCTGAGCTCGACGACGAGCGACGCCGGCTCGGGCATCTCCACGGTCGGCTACCAGTACTCCCCGAGCGGGGCCGGTAGCTGGACGGCGACGCCGTCCAGCTGGGACACGACCGCGCTCGCCGACGGCCTCTACGACCTGCGCGCGACCGCGACCGACAACGCCGGCAACCAGACGACCTCCGCGAACGCCGTCACCGTCCGGGTCGACAACACCCCGCCGACGACCTCCCTCACGAACCCGGGCGCGAACGTCCGCGGCACCGTCGCGCTGAGCTCGAGCACGAGCGACGCCGGCTCGGGCGTCGCCTCGGTCGCCTTCCAGCGCTCGCCGGCCGGCGCCGGCAGCTGGACGACGATCGGCACCGACGCGACGGCGCCGTACTCGCTCTCGTTCGACACGGCCGGCGTCGCCGACGGGCAGTACGACCTGCGCACGGTCGCGAGCGACGCCGCCGGCAACCAGACCGCGTCCGCGGTCGTCACGAGCCGCGTCGACAACACCGCCCCCGCGGCGGCGATGGGCAACCCGGGCGCGAACGCCCGCGGCACCGTCGCGCTGAACTCGACGACGAGCGACGCCGGCTCGGGCGTCGCGTCCGTCGCCTACGCCTACTCGCCGAGCGGCGCCGGCGCGTGGACGGCGACGGCGTCCAGCTGGGACACGACCGCGCTCGCCGACGGCCTCTACGACCTGCGCGCGACCGCGACCGACAACGCCGGCAACCAGACGACGTCCGCGAACGCCGTCACCGTCCGGGTCGACAACACGCCGCCGTCCGGCTCGCTCACCGACCCCGGCCCGAGCCTCGCCGCGACGGTACCACTCTCCGCAACCGGCGCCGACGCCGGCTCGGGCGTCGCCTCGGTCGCCTTCCAGCGCTCGCCGGCCGGCACCGGCAGCTGGACGACGATCGGCACCGACGCGACGGCGCCGTACTCGCTCTCGTTCGACACGACCGGCGTCGCCGACGGGCAGTACGACCTGCGCGCGGTCGTGACCGACGCCGCCGGCAACCAGACCGCGACCGCCGTCGTCGCGAGCCGCCGGATCGACAACACCGCCCCGACCGGCTCGCTGACCGCACCGGCCGCCGGCGCGGCCGTCGCCGGCTCGAGCGTCCTCGTGTCGTCGAGCTCCGCCGACGGCGGCTCGGGCGTCGCCCTCGTCGCCTTCCAGCGCTCGCCCGCCGGCGCCGGCACCTGGACGACGATCGGCACCGCCGGCAGCTCGCCGTACCAGGTCACCTGGGACACGACCGGCCTCGCCGACGGCAGCTACGACCTCCGCGCCGTGACGACGGACGTGGCCGGCAACAGCTTCACGAGCGCGACGCGGACGGTCACGGTCGACAACACCGTCCCGACCGCGCCGGCGCTCGGCTTCGGCTCGTTCACGAACGCCTCGGCGACCGGCTCGACCGTCTACTACCGGCCCGGCGTCGCCGGCGGTTTCACCGTCACCGGCACCTCGACGGCTGGGCCGTCCGGGGTCGCGAGCCTCGCGTTCCCGAGCCTCGGCTCCGGTTGGAGCGGCGGCGGCGCCGACCCCACCTCGCCGTACCAGGGCGTCTACGGCTACAACGGCACGCCGGCCGAGCCGGGCGCCGGCCAGACCGCGACCGCGACCAGCACCGCCGGCCTCACCTCGGCGGCGAGCGCGCCGTTCAGCGTCGTCGCCGACGCGACGGCGCCGGCGACGACGGTCACCTGCAGCGGCGCGCCGTGCTCCGGCTGGTATCCGTCGACGGTGACGGTGGCGCTCGCCGCGAGCGACGGCGCCTCCGGCGTCGACCGGATCCGCTACACGACCGACGGCACGACGCCCGACTACTCGACGAACGGGACGACCTACGGAGGCAGCTTCACGGTCGGCGCGACGACGACGGTCGAGTTCCGCGCCTTCGACAACGTCGGCAACGCCGAGAGCGTGCAGACGGTCACGATCCAGATCGACACCGCCGCCCCGACCGGCTCGCTCACGGCTCCCGCCGCGAGTGCCGACGTGCGCGGCACCGTCACCGTCTCCTCCAACTCGGCCGACACGGGCGGCGCCGGCGTGATCTCCGCCGCCTTCCAGCGCTCGCCGCACGGCGCCGGCACGTGGACGACGATCGGCACCGCCGTCGGCTCGCCGTACCAGGTCACCTGGGACACGACCGGCGTCGCCGACGGGCTCTACGACCTGCGCGTCGTGACGACCGACGGCGCTGGCAACCAGACGACCAGCGCGACCGTCGCGAACGTGCGGGTCGACAACACCGCGCCGACCGCGACGATGACGAGCCCCGGCGCGAACGTCCGCGGCACGGTCACGCTCGGCTCGACGACGAGCGACGCCGGCTCCGGCGTCGCCTCGACCGTCTACCAGTGGTCGCCTGCCGGCCTCGGTACCTGGACCTCGCTCGCGGGCACGAGCTGGGACACGACCGGGGTCACCGACGGGCTGTACGACCTGCGCGTGATCGCGACCGACAACGCCGGCAACCAGACGACGAGCGCGGCGGTGACGAGCGTGCGGGTCGACAACACCGCGCCGACCGCGACGATGACGAGCCCCGGCGCGAACGTCCGCGGCACGATCACGCTCGGCTCGACGACGAGCGACTCCGGCTCAGGGGTCGCGAGCGTGCAGTACCAGTATTCGACCGCTGGCGCCGGGAGCTGGAACAACACGGCCGCCGCGTGGAACACGACGCTCCTCTCCGACGGGCTCTACGACCTGCGCGTGATCGCGACGGACGGAGCCGGCAACCAGACGGCCTCGGTCAAGGTCTCGAACGTGCGCGTCGACAACACGGCGCCGACCGTCAGCATGGCGGCTCCGAGCGGCTCGCTCGTCGGCACCGTCACGCTCGCGTCGACGCCGGCGGACGGCGGCTCGGGGATCCAGACCGTCACCTTCCAGATCTCGCCGAACGGCCAGAGCTCGTGGTCGACGATCGGAACGAGCTCGGCCTCGCCGTGGTCGCTCGCCTGGGACTCGACGACGGTCAGCGACGGCCGCTACGACTTCCGCGCGGTCGCCGCCGACAAGGCGGGCAACACGACGACGTCGGCGCTCGTCGCGTCGAAGCAGGTCATGAACCACCCGCCGACGGTCTCGATCACGGCGCCCGGCCTGTACGTCAACGCGAGCGCCCCGAACCCGTTCACGATCACGGCGACGACGACGACGGCGAACGGCGCGACGGTCAGCTCGGTGCAGTTCTTCCGCTGCAGCGACGCGAGCGTCAACTGCGCGACCGGCTCCTACGTCTCGCTCGGGACCGACACGACCTCGCCGTACACGGTGAGCTGGGCGCTCGACGCCGAGGGCAACCGCGCGCTCGAGGCGATCGTCACCGACAGCCACGGCAGCACCGGCCAGGACGTCGTGAACACGCTGATCGACCTGACGCCGCCGTCGGGCACCTCGATCAGCTACGGGAACGGGTACGACAACACCGGCTCGGTCGCGATCGCGACCGGCAACGGCAGCGACTCCGGCTCCGGCATCAACACCGTCTCGGGCGTGATCCAGCGCGACTCGGCGACGCTCGCCAACGGCGCCTGCGGCTCGTGGAACGGCTCGTGGACCACCGTCTCGAACCCGGACACGACCGTCGCGAGCACCACCTGCTACCGCTACCGCTACACGGTCTCCGACCTGGCGGGGAACTCGACGACGGCGACCTCGACGAATGCCGTCCGGGAGGACTCGTTCGCGCCGACGGTCTCGCTCGGGGCGATCGGCGCCAACCTGCGCGGCACCGTTACGCTGACCGCGACCGCGGCCGACACGGGCGGTTCCGGAATGGCGTCCGTGATGTTCCAGCGCTCGCCGACGGGCGCGGGCACGTGGACGACGATCGGCACGGCCACGGGCGCGTCGCCGTACTCGCTCGATTTCGACACCACCGCGGCCGCCGACGGCGTCTACGACTTCCGCGCCGTCGCCGCCGACGCGGCCGGCAACCAGACCGCTTCGACGCTCGCGACCGGCAAGCGGATCGACAACACCGCTCCGAGCGTGACGCTGACGAGCCCCGGCGCGGTCGTCCGCACCACCGTCTCGCTGAGCGCGAGCGCCTCCGACGGCGGTTCCGGGCTCGCATCGACCGTCTACCAGTACTCGCCCGCCGGCGCGGGCGCGTGGACGACGACGCCCGCGAGCTGGGACACGACCCTGCGCGCCGACGGCCTCTACGACGTGCGTGCGGTGGCAACCGACCTCGCCGGCAACAGCGCCAGCTCGACGGTCACGAACGTGCGGATCGACAACACGGCGCCGACCGTCACGCTCGGCGACCCCGGCGCGAACCTGCGCGGCAACGTCAGCCTGGCGGCGACGGCAGCCGACAGCGGCGGCTCCGGCATCGCCTCGGTCGCCTTCCAGCGCTCGCCCGCCGGCGCCGGGACCTGGACGACGATCGGGACGGCGACCGGCCCCTTCTCGCTCTCGTTCGACACGACCTCGGTCGCAGACGGCGTCTACGACCTGCGCGCGATCGCCACCGACGCGGCCGGGAACCAGACGACGTCGGCCGTCGTCACGAGCCGCCTCGTCGACAACACCGCCCCGACCGGGTCGCTGACGGCGCCGGCGAACGGCGCCAAGCTCGCCGGCGCGAGCGTGACCGTGGCCGCCAGCTCCGCCGACGCGGGCTCGGGCGTCGCTTCGGTCGTCTTCCAGCGCTCGCCGGCAGGCGCCGGCACGTGGACGGCGATCGGGACGGCGACGAGCTCGCCGTACCAGAGGAGCTGGGACACGACCGCGGTCGCCGACGGGAACTACGACCTGCGCGCCGTCACGACCGATGCCGCCGGCAACAGCTTCACGAGCGCGACGACCACCGTCACCGTCGACAACACCGCCCCGCCCGCGCCGACGCTCTCGTTCGGCTCGTTCTCGAACGCCGCCCAGTCGGGCTCGACGATCTACTACCGGCCCGGGACGAGCGGCGGCTTCACCGTCACCGGCACCGGCAGCGACGGCGCGTCCGGCATCGACCACTTCACCTTCCCGTCGCTCGGCTCCGGCTGGAGCGGCGGCGGCGTCTCGAGCGCCCCGTACCAGGCGGCGTACAGCTACAACGGCACACCGGCGCAGCCTGGCGGCGGCCAGACGGTCACGTACGCGAACGGCGCCGGCACGACCTCGGCCGTCAGCAACCCGTTCGCCGTCGTCGCCGACTCGACCGCTCCGACGAGCGCGATCACCTGCAACGGCGGTCCCTGCTCCGGCTGGTATCCGGGGCCGGTGACCGTCGCCCTGTCCGCGAACGACGCGGGCTCGGGGCTCGACCGGATCCGCTACACGACGAACGGCGTCGATCCCGACTACTCGACGACGGGCACGACCTACATCGCCACCTTCGTCGTCGGCAACACGGCGACCGTCAAGTACCGCGCGTTCGACAACGTCGGCAACGCGGAGCCCGTGCGCTCGCAGGTGATCCAGATCGACGCGGTCGCGCCGACCGGCTCGCTGACCGCGCCCGCGGACGGCACGTCGGCGGCCGGCACGCTGACCGTCGCCTCGAGCTCGGCGGACACCGGCGGCTCCGGCGTCG
>DASRGD010000063.1:0-2467 GCA_035651195.1 Gaiellaceae bacterium
GGGCTTCGGCGGCGTCGAGACGGTGAGCGAGGGCGAGGAGCCGAATCGCCACGTCGTCGTCAGGCCCGCTTGACGACTGGCTGCGCGCGGTCGTCGCGACGCCCGGGCTGACGGCGCTCTCGCTCGACGAGGCCCGGCTCGTCCTGCTCGAGGACTCGCTTCGCGGCGTCGCGCTCCTGCGGAACGCGGAGGGGCCGGTCGTCGACGTCGGCTCCGGCGGCGGCGCCCCCGGCATCCCGCTCGCGCACGCGCTGCCGGAGCTCGAGTTCGTCCTGCTCGAGGCCGGGCGGCGCAAGGCTGCCTTCCTCGAGCGCTGGGCGCCGCCGAATGCGCGAGTCGTCCGGGGCCGGGCCGAGGAGCAGGGGGTGGACTGGGCCGGCGTCGCCGTCGCGAAGGCGCTCGCGCCGCCGCCGGTCGCGGCCGAGTGGTGCCTGCCGCTCGTCCGTGCCGGCGGGCTGGCCGTGCTCTGGGTCGGGAAGACCGCCGAGCCGGAGCGCGTCGCGGCGGTCGCCGAGCGGCTCGCGGCCGAGCTCGTCGACGGACCGCCGGGGCTACTCGTCCTGCGCAAGCTGGGGCCGACGCCGCCGGGATTCCCTCGCCGCCCGGGCGTCGCAAGGAAACGTCCGCTCGCATAGCGAAACTTGCACCGTGGCCGGAAAGGTGCTCGCGTTCGCGAACCAGAAGGGCGGCGTCGGCAAGACGACGAGCGCGATCAACCTCGCGGCCTGCCTTGCGGAGGCGGGCGAGCGGGCGCTCGTCGTCGACCTCGACCCGCAGGCGAACGCGACCTCCGGCCTCGGGGTGCGCGCGAACGGGACCTCGACGTACGACCTGCTCGACGGGGCGCCGCTCGCGGAGCTGGTGAAGCCGACCCCGTACGCAAACCTCTTCCTCGTGCCCTCGAAGCCCGAGCTGGCCGGAGCCGCGGTCGAGCTCGCGCGACGCGAGGACGGCGATCGCTACCTCGCCGAGGCGCTTGCCGAGCCCGGCGGGTTCGACTTCGTCCTGCTCGACTGCCCGCCCTCGCTCGGGCCGCTGACGGTCAACGCGCTCGCGGCGGCCGATCGCGTGATCGTCCCCGTGCAGGCGGAGTACTACGCGCTCGAGGGGCTCTCGCAGCTCGTCCAGTCGATCAACCTCGTGCGGGCGCGGCTGAATCCGCGCCTCGCGATCGCCGGCGTGCTGATCACGATGAGCGATCCCCGCACGCGGCTCTCGGCCGACGTCGAGCGCGAGGTGCGCCGGCACTTCGGCGAGCTCGTCTTCCGCACGGTCGTCCCGCGCTCGGTTCGGGTCGCCGAGGCGCCCAGCCACGGGCTGCCGCTGACGCACTACGACCGGCGCTCTCGCGGCGCCGAGGCCTATTGGAAGGTGGCGATGGAGCTTGTCGAACGCGGCTAGCACCTCCCGTCGCGGTCTCGGCCGCGGCTTCGAGGTGCTGATCGGGGGCGGCGGCTTCGAGCTCGCGCACGTTCAGGTCGAGCAGATCCACGCGAACCCGCGCCAGCCGCGACGCCGCTTCGACCACGAGGCGACCGCCGGCCTCGCCGACTCGATCCGCACCTCGGGCGTCGTCCAGCCGGTCGTGCTGCGGCCACGGGCCGCCGGCGGCTTCGAGCTGATCGCGGGCGAGCGCCGCTGGCGCGCGGCGCGCGAGGCGGGCGTGCCGACGGTGCCTGCCGTCATCCGCGAGGCCGACGACCGCGAGACGTTGCTGCTCGGTCTCGTCGAGAACGTCGCCCGCGAGAACCTGTCGCCGGTCGAGGAAGCACGCGGCTACGCGCTGCTGATGGACGAGTTCGAGCTCTCGCTCGGCGAGGTGTCGGAGCGCGTCGGCCGCTCGAAGCCGGCGATCTCGAACAAGACGCGGCTGCTCGAGCTGCCCGACGACGTGCTGGCGATGGTCGAGCGCGGCGAGCTCTCCGAGGGCCACGCGCGCGCCGTCCTCGCCGTTCCCGATCAGGCCGGCCGCCGCCGGCTCGCACGCAAGATCGTCGCGCAGGGGATGTCGGTGCGGGCCGCCGAGCGGGCGGCGCGGTGGTCCGGGGCGCGGACGAAGCCCCGGACGAAGACGGCGGTCGACCCGGTGCTCGCGGCGCGCGTGCAGGCCGTGCTCGAGCGCCTGACCGGGCTGGAAGCACGTGTCGCGACGGGCCGGATCGAGCTCGCGTTCGCGAGCGAGCACGAGCTCGAGGAGCTCGCCGACCGCCTCGAGGCCGTCTAGCGTGCCCCGTATCCCGCCCGTGGACGGGGTCGTTCAACCACCGTGCTGTCGCACTGGCTCCAGGACATCGAATCTCTGGAGGCGATCACACAGGATGTCGGCACGCGTGAGCTCGTGTTGCGGCTGGCGGAGCTCTCGCGGGCGGGGAGCATCGAGCCGTTCCTGTTCGAGCTCGACCGCGACGCCGATCTGGACCCCGCGACGAAGGCGACGTGCGCGGAGCTCGCGCTCAACGTCTCGTTC
>DASRGD010000064.1:0-35377 GCA_035651195.1 Gaiellaceae bacterium
CAATCGCCTGGCGACCGAACCGAGGGGCGTAGCTCAACTGGCAGAGCACCGGTCTCCAAAACCGGGGGTTGGGGGTTCGAGTCCCTCCGCCCCTGTCGCTCCGCGCACTCGTCGCGAAGGAAGAGGACGGGCCGCGCCCACGAGTGGGGCGCGGCGCCGTTCCCGATGCAGCCGCCTTGACCCAGCACGCCGCGGCGGCTGCGCTCTACTTCTTCGTCGTGCGCCTCTTCGCGGCGGGCCTCCGGGCCGGCTTGCGGGCCGTGCGCGCCGACGTGGACTTGCGGGCCGTCGACTTCTTCCGCGTCGACTTGCGAGCGGTGCTCTTCTTCGCCGTCGACTTGCGTGCGGTCGACTTGCGAGCGGTGCTCTTCTTCACCGTCGACTTGCGTGCGGTCGACTTGCGAGCAGTCGACCGCTTCGCGGTGCTCTTCTTCGCAGGCGAGCGCTTCGCCGCGGTCTTTCTCTTCGCGGTCGACTTCTTCGCGGACGCCTTCCTTCTGGGAACTGCGGGCATGTTCATACCTCCGGGGTCAGATAGTTCCGCCACACGTTCGACGGAATGTGTCTCTGGTCCTGCGTATTGACGCAGACGCGTCGGCTGTTATCGCTCCGACGCGACGCAGTTCAGCGACATTGCGTTCATCGCAAGCCTATCGGCACGCACGCCGAGAGTCTTCAGTTTTTTGCGCGCAGCTAGTCGACCAACTTCGAGATGTGCGCGTCTTGCTTCTTCGCAAGCGCGATCACATCGGCAGGAGCGATGGTTCCTGCGCGTCCCGCACCGCGCACTTCGGCGAAGACGCGGTTGTCGCGCCACGCGACGGTGTAGTAGTCGAAGCTCGTCCCGCCCTGGCTCATCTTGAGATGGAGCAATCTCGCGTCCGTGCCGAGCGATGCGAGCGCGGCTCGAGCGGGAACGATCTGCTGTCCGCCGCTCGTGGTCTGCGCGATCGACTCCTCGAGCGAGTCGCGCGCACCACTGTCGTGGGCGTAGAGGCTCGCGAACGACTCGACGACGGTCAGTCCGCGAAGAGCGATCGTCGAGTACGCGATGTAGTAACCGGAGACGCGGCCGAGCTTGCGGAAGTTCTTCCCCGGTGAGGTCGCGGCGAGCTGGCTGTTCGTGATGTAGCGGCCGAGCACGGTGCCGAAGTTGCTCGGCAAGTCGCTGCGCTGCAGCACCATCGCCTTCGTGTCGATGCTGTGCTGGGCGCTCGCACCGGAGGCTGCGGCAGCGAGGACGAGCACGCTCAAGACAAGTTTCGCCGCAGCCGATCGTCTACACCGAGATGCGAGACGGCCGGCGGCCCCGACGCCCATTCGTACAGAGTAGTGCTTCCGCGGCAGTTTCGGCTGCGATCGCCCTCGCGCTCGCGCCGGGCGCGTCAGCCGGCGGCGCGAGCTGGGCCGTCGCCGAGATCGCGTGGGTGACGAGCGTCGGCGTCCTCGGCGACTCGGCCGCCGCCTTCCGCCCACAGGCCCCGCTGACCGAGCGCGCGCTCGCCGCCGCGATCGCGGCGACCGACAAGCTGCTCGCGCCGCCGGCGCCGGCGCCGGTGCCCGAGCCCGCTGCGATCGCGCCGCCGCCGGTGCAGGTGCTGTCGTCGATCCCGGCCGGAGCCACGCTCGCCGGCACGGTCGGCTGGCAGGTCGACGTCCCCGGCCAGCAGATCGTCCGCGTCGCCTTCGCCGCCGACGGGACGCAGCTCGGCGTCTCGGAGCAGACGCCGTTCGCGCTCGGTGGCGGCCTCGCCACCGCCGCGCTCCCGGACGGCGTGCACCAGCTCGCCGTCGCCGCGAGCCGCGCCGACGGCGCGACCTACGTCGCCGTCTGGACGGTCACGACCGCGAACGCCGCCGGCACGGCGACGCCGACGCCGATCTCGACGTCGTCGCTCCTCCCCGTGCCCGTCACGAAGGCACCGCCCGCGCCCGTCGCCGCGCCGCCGCCGGCGCCCGTGACGCCGGTCGCACCCGCCGCCTCGCCGCGGCCGCTGTACCACGCGCCGACGCCGTCGCGTACGGTGACGATCGCGGAGCTCGACGCGGCGCTCGTCGGATACCTGCAGCTGGGGCCCGCCGCGCAGGAGATCCAGGACAAGCTGCGTGCAGCCGGACTCGCCCCGCGGCCGGGCACCGGCAGCGAAGTCGTCGCACGGCTGCTCGGCCTGCGGCTCGACCATCCGGCCGGGCAGGACGACCTCGAGCTGCTCCCGTCCCAGAACGCGACCCGCGCCGAGGCCGCGTACTCGTTCGCGCGCGTGCTGTCGCTCGAGGCGGGCGCCCAGCAGTGGGTGCAGTCGCTCGCCGACGGGCTGACGCTGCCGTCGTTCACGGCGTGGCAGCGGCAGATCTTGCGCACCGCGGTCTCGTACGTCGGCTACCCGTACGTCTGGGGCGGGACGAGCCCGACGACCGAGACCGAGTTCGGCTCGACGGCGCCCGGCGGCTTCGACTGCTCCGGCTTCGTCTGGCGCGTCTACAAGCTGACGCCGTACGCCAACGAGGGCGACCTCGCAAGCGTGCTGCGCGGCCGAACGACGTACGCGATGAGCGGCGAGGTTCCGCGCGCCGAGCGCATTCCCGCGGACAGCCTGCAGCCCGGAGACACGCTCTTCTTCGGCGTCGGCCCGCGCTCGAAGCCGAGCCAGGTCGATCACATGGGCATCTACCTCGGCGACGGCTGGATGATCCACTCCTCCGGCGAAGGAGTGACGCTCGTCCCCCTCGACGGCTGGTACGAGCACAGCTTCGCGTGGGCGCGGCGCCCGCTCGCAGAAGCCGGCCTCGACGGTTGATCGAAAGATCGCCGACCAATCGTCTAGCGCGGGAAGGCGGCGGCGACGCCGCCGTCGACCGTCAGCACGCACCCCGTCGTCGCCCGAGCGCGGTCCGAGAGCAGGAACGCGACCGCCTCCGCGACGTCGGCGGCGCGCACCTCCCGACCGAGCAGGCTGCGCCGCGCGTAGAACGCCTCGAGCTCATCGGGGGCGACACCGTGCGCGGCCGCCCGCTGGGCGCGCACCTCGGGCGAGAAGAGCCGCGAGTCGCCGAAGACCGCGTCGGGGTTGACGACGTTCGCGCGCACGCCGAGCGGCCCACCCTCGATTGCGGCGATGCGCGCCAGCTGGACGACACCCGCCTTCGCGACTGAGTACGGGCCGAAGCCGGCGCCGGGGGCGAATGCGTTCTTCGACGCGACGAAGACGAGGCTGCCGCCGATCCCCTGCTCGCGCAGGACGGGCCAGAGCTTCTGCGTCAGGTTGAACTGCGCGGTCAGGTTGATCTCGAGGCTGCGGCGCCACTCGGCCTCGTCGAGCTCGCCGAGCATCCCGGTCGAGGCGACGCCGGCATTGAGGACGGCGCCGTCGACGCCGCCGAAGCGGTCGACCGCGCCGTCGACAACCGCCTCGACGACCGCAGGCTCGGTGAGGTCGCCGACGACGTGGTGCACACGCTCGCGCGGGAGCGTCGTCACGGTCGCCGCGAGCAGCTCGCCGTCGCGATCGGCGAGGACGAGGTGGGCGCCTCGCCGGGCGAGGTCGAGCGCAACCGCCTTGCCGATGCCCGACGCGGCGCCGGTGACGACGACGATCGAGCCGGCGAGCTCCGGCGGCGGCGGCTGAAGCGTCAGCTTGTAGAGCTCGAGCGGCCAGTAGTCGAACTCGAACACCTCGCGCTCGGAGAGCCAGCTCGAGCCGCCGAAGGCGTCGCGCGTCGCCGCCACCGTCCGGTGCGAGTGGGCGGCGAGCTCGAGACGTTGGCGGGCCGTCGCGGCGTCGGGGCCGGCGGCGACGCAGCCGAGGCCCGGGACGAGGAACACCCGCGGCTGCGGGCTGAGCATCGACGTGCCGCCGCCGGCGTTGCGTTCGTAGTAGGCGCTGTACCAGCGCTCGAACTCGGCGATCCGCTCGTCGACGTCGCCGTCGAGGAGGCAGGTGCGGATGCCGATCCGGAGCATGTGGTCGGGCGTCCCCCGCTCGGCCGCGAGCTCGGCGGCGTCGGCGCGCGCGGCAAGGTCGCGCTGGCCCGGGTCGACGGCGAGCACCTGCCGCCGCTCGCGCGAGAGGCGGCCCCGCAGGCGCGCTCTCGACAACGTGTCGCTTGCCGTCTCCGCGGCGGGGGGGAACGGGACCGCCACGTCTGCGCCCCGGGCTTTTAAGTACTCGCGCGCGCGCGAGACCAGGTCCACCAGCAGGCCGTACGACTCCTCGTGTGCCTCGCCCCACGTGACGAGGCCGTGGTGCGCGAGGACGACCGCACGGCTGTCGGCGAGCTCGGCGACCCGGCAGGAGAGGGCGAAGCCCGGCCGGACGTACTCGACGACGGCGACGTCCGGGCCGAGCGCCTCGTGGACGACCGCCTCCGGGTCCGGCGCGTTCGCGAGCGCGCAAATCGCGTCGGCGTGGACGTGGTCGACGTGTGCGGCGGGCAGGAAGGCGTGCAGCAGCGTCTCGACCGACGGCCGCGGCGCGCCAGGGTCGACGAGACACCGCGCGAGGTAGGCGAGCATCTCGTCGTCCGGGAGCGACGCGCGCTCGCGCAGCGGCAGCAGCTCGTCGAGCCAGAGGCCGGGGAAGTGCGCCGCCTCGCAGCTCGCGAGGTCGGAGCCGCTCCCCTTGATGCGGATCACCCGTCGCTCGCGCCCGAGGTGGTCGGTCTCGACGAGCTTCGTCGAGGTGTTGCCGCCGCCGTACAGGACGAGCGACGGATCGGCGCCGATCAGGCGCGAGCGGGCGACGAGGCGCTCGAGCTCGGTCGCGCCCGGGATCGCGGCGACGATCGTCACGACGCCGACGCTATTCGCTCGGGCGCCGTCGGATGCGTGAACAGCAGCCGGTAGACGAGCCGCGGCGGATCGAGGTCGCTCAGGTTCGCCGCCGCGAGGTCGCGGTGCACGGCGACGTACGCGTCGCGGTTGCCGGTGAGCTCGAGCGAGAAGCGATCCGCCGCCCGTTCCCAGCGGCGTGCGAGCGCGGTCCAGAGCGGAAGCCCGGCGAGCTCGAGCGCGAGCGTCAGCAGCAGCACGAGCGGCGCGACGGTCGGGTCGCGCGGATCCTCGAGCGCCGCCCACACGGCGAACGTGCCGGCGACGGCGCCCGCCATCCCGAGCACCGTCCCCTTGAGGACGTGGCGCGCCCGCCGGTGGCCGAGCTCGTGCGCGAGCACGAGCTCGAGCTCCGGTCGGCCGGCGCGGCGGAGCAGCGTGTCGAAGAGGACGACGCGGCGCGTCCTCCCCAGCCCGGAGACGTACGCGTTCAGCTTCGTCGTCCGCCGGCTCGCGTCGCAGACGAGGACGTCCCGCACGGGCACCCCGGCCCGCTCGGCGAGCGCGCGCAGGTCGGCCGCGAGCTCGTGGTCCGCGAGCGGCGCGAAATCGTTGAAGAGCGGCTCGAGCACGGCGGGCCCGAGGAAGGTGACGAGGAGGACGAGGAGCGCGACGAGCGGCGCGGCGACCGCCGGCCACCAGGACGGGAACGCGTGCGCGAGGCCGACGACGCCCACCACCTCGACGAGCGCGAAGATCGAGGCGAGTAAGACTTTCCTAAGAAAATCGCCGGCCCACGAGCGGAGCGTCTGCGTCGAGAAGCCCCAACGGCGCTCGTGGAGGTAGCCGGTCGAGAGCGCGAGCGGCAGGCGGACGAGCGCCGACAGCCAGACGGAGACGAGCGCGAGAATCGGCGCGCCGAGCCACCACGCGCCGACCCGCCAGTCGGCGAAGGCGGCGAGGAGGCCGAGCACGAGGAGCGCGAGCGCGACGTCGACGGCGTGTGCGAGGTAGAGCGGCCGGTGGTAGCGACGCGACCGCTCGACCTGCTCACGCGTGAAAACCGGATCGTGCAACTCGACCGAACTCGGCTACTGTATGAAAACCTTGGCGGCCGCGGAACCACTGCCGAATCCGACCCCGCCCTCGCTCGTCAGCGAGTCGCAGAGCGCGCTCTCGCGCGAGTGGCGCCGGCTGACCCGGGTCGCGACGCTGATCGCGATCCTGACGAGCCCCTCGGTCTTCTACTGGTACCACCACCACAACGGCTGGGGCGTCTTCTGGTCGCTCGTCGCCACCTTCTTCACGATCGTCGCGTTCCGGGGCGTCGTCGACGTGATCGTCCGCCGGGTCATCCCCTGGCCGAGCCTATTCGGCACCGACGACGTCCGGCTGCGCGAGGACGACGTCGTCAACCGCCGCCGCGCGTGGACGTGGAACGGCGTCGTGCGGAAGGCGTTCTGGATCTTCGGGATCCTGACGGCGATCTACCTCGTCAAGCTCGCGAAGGCCTCGCCCGGGACGAGCGTCAGCTACTTCGGGACGATCGGCCACATCCTGCACACCCTCGGCCGCCTCGCCCAGAGCCAGGCGTTCTGGATGCAGATCGTCGTCGTGTTCTTCCTCTTCTTCGCGAACTTCTTCATCTTCATGGGGCCGCTGCTCCTGATGGGCATCTCGCAGATCCGGGGCTACGAGCCGGGCGACGCCGAGTGGGGCGTCAAGCTCGACGACGTGCGCGGCCAGGCCGAGGCGAAGGAGGAGGTGCGCCGCGTCGTGACGCTCTGGCAGTCGGGCGAGGTGTTCGAGAAGGCAGGCGGCAAACGCGAGCGAGGCCTGCTCTTCCTCGGCGCGCCCGGCACGGGCAAGACGATGCTCGCGAAGGCGATCGCGACCGGCTTCAACTCGCCGTTCGTCTCGATCCCGGGTTCCGGCTTCGCCCAGACGTTCATCGGCATCGACGCGATCATCGTTCGCTTCCTCGCGCGCAAGGCGAAGCGGCTCGCGCGCAAGTGGGGCGGCCAGTGCATCGTCTTCATCGACGAGATCGACGCGGTCGGGATGCGGCGCCAGGCGCTGCAGGGTCAGGGTGGCGGGACGATGACGCCGGGCGTCGGCGCCTGGCAGCCCGAGTTCTACGGCCCGTGGGGCGCGATCAACCCGAGCGGCGACCTGATCATCGAGAGCCCCGCATGGCGCGAGTGGATATTCGAGCAGCGCGCGCCCGCACGCCGCTCGCCGTACCCCGCGTGGTTCAACAAGCTGAACGAGATCGTCAACCAGGGCGTCTTCCCCGGCATGTTCGGCGGCGGCATGGGACAGCTCGCGCTCAACCAGCTGCTCGTGACGATGGACGGCATCGACAATCCGCCCTTCTTCCGGCGCATGTACACGTCCCGGATCAACTCGTTCCTCGACGCGGTCTACGTCGTCCCGCGACGGCTCGGCAAGACGAGCGGCCGGATCTTCGCGATCGCGATGATGATCCTCGGCGCCTGCTTCTTCGTCGAGGGGGTCGCACAGCCGTTCCACATCAGCACCCTCGGCGCGATCTTCATCGCCGCCGCCGGCCTCCTCGCCGCGCTCGTCGGCGTCAACGTCTGGCGCGGCGTCTCGAAGAACGGCACCGCCTCGCTGCGTATGCCGCCGCCGCGCCCGACCGGCGCCCAGATCTACTTCATCGGCGCGACCAACGTCCCGATGCAGAACCTCGACCCGGCGCTGACGCGCCCGGGCCGGATGGGCCGCCACGTCCAGTTCCGGACGCCGACGAAGGAAGACCGCAAGGACATCTTCGACCTCTACCTCGGCAAGGTTGCGCACGACCCGGCGCTCGACACGCCCGAGCGGCGCGATGAGATCGCGCGCATCACGAACGGCTACTCGCCGGCGATGATCGACCAGATCTGCTCGATGGCGCTCACGAACGCGCACCACGAGGGCAAGCTCGCGTTCGAGTGGTCGCACCTCGTCGACGCGATGACGGTGATCGAGGCCGGCTCCGCCGTCAACGTCAAGTACACGGAGGAGGATGCGCGCGCGGTCGCGATCCACGAAGCGGGCCATGCCGCGGCGGCGCACGTCTACCGGCCCGACCTGGAGTCGAGCCGGCTCTCGATCAAGATGCGCGCCGGCTCGCTCGGCCACCACCAGGCGTTCGAGAAGGAGGAGCGGTTCGGTGCCTTCCAGAGCCGTATGTTCGGCGCACTGCTGCACACGATCGGCGCGATGGCGGCGGAGTTCGCGTTCTACGGCGAGAACTCCGTCGGCGTCGGTGGCGACCTCCAGTCCGTCACCTGGACGGCGTCGATGATGGTCGGCGCGGCGGGGATGTCGCCGCTCCCGCTCGACCTGCACGGCAAGACGTTCGCCGACGAGACCGAGGAGCAGACGCGCGAGCGGATCCAGAAGCGTTTCGAGGACATCGGCATTCGGCTGCTGAACAGGACCGCGTCTCCGCAGACCGGCGACCCGACCGGCGCCGTGCTCGCCGACCCGCGCAAGCGCGCGTTCGCGGCGCAGTTCATCGGCCAGGCGTTCGTGACCGCGTACAACCTGATGGAGCAGAACAAGCAGAAGGTCGAGCGCGTCGCGAACGCGGTCATGGACAAGAAGGAGATCTACGGCGACGAGCTCGTCCGCCTGCTCGACGCCCAGCGGTTCGAGAAGCCGGAGCTCGACTGGACGGACGAGAAGGTCTGGCCGGCGGTGATGAACTGGTCGAAGCTCGACGACAACGGCGCGCCGCGCAAGGGACGCGCCGCCCGCGGCCGGAAAGCCGCGTCGCAGGGAACCGAAGCGTGATCGAGAGAGATCCGCCCACTCCCGGCCTGCCGCCGGCGCAGCAGTCGACGCCGCAGGCGCCGCTCGTCGTCCCGCGCGGCCTCGACACCGGCGACCACAAGCGCTACCAGCCGCATTTCGTCGCCGTCTACGCGACGCTCGGCGCGATCCTCGTCGCCGCGGCCGCCGCGTTCGTCGTGCTCGTGGTCAAGCCCGGCCACAGACCGCCGTCGGCCTGGTCCTCGTGGCGGCCGGCGCCCGGGAGCGTCGCGAAGATGATGAGCGAGATCGCGAACCACGTCTCGCACGAGTACAAGCTGAGCGCGACCGGCGGTCAGCTCGTCGCCGTCGTGCCGAGCAAGCCGTCGGTGACGAGCGGCACGACCAACATCTCGATCAAGGCGATCGCGATCCGGAAAGCGCCCCAGAGCAACGCCGGCATCGAGGTGCTCGACTCGAACAAGAGCGAGATGTACACCTTCTGCGGCCTCGGCGACCACTGCTCGATCGCGAGCGGGACCCCGTCGACCGACCGCGGACGGCTCGTTCGCCGGGAGGCGCTCGAGGTCGCGCTCTACACGTTCAAGTTCGTCCCTTCGGTGAACTCGGTGATCGAGTTCATGCCGCCGGCGCCGGGCGCGACGACGAGCGACCTGCTCTTCCTGCGCAAGGAGAACTACAAGCGCGAGCTGAGCCGTCCGCTCGACGACACGCTGAAGCTGCATGAGCCGCCGCTCCCGACGCAGTCGGACACGCTCGAGGCGACGACGATCGACGCGCTCACCCTGCCGAGCATCTTCACCTACGAGCTGACCGCGCTCCAGACGGGCGGCGCGGCGCTCGTGCTCGACCCGGCGACGTAGTCGCCGGAGCGGCGCGCCGGCCGGAGGCGCCACGAGGTCCGGCATCGGTACTACGCTCCTGCCATGACCCTGCTCGACACGAAGCTCGAGCGCAGCGACGAGTTCGTACGGCGCCGCGAGCGGATGGAGGGCCTCGTCGCCGAGCTTCGGGCGCGGACGGGCGCCGTGGTGCGCGGCGGCGGCGAGCGGGCGATCGAGCGGCACCGCCAACGCGGCAAGCTCCTCGCCCGGGAGCGGGTCGACCGCCTCGTCGACCCCGGCACCGCGTTCCTCGAGCTCGGAGCGCTCGCCGCCTGGGGCCTCTACGACGGCGAAGCGCCCTCGGCCGGCATCGTCACCGGGATCGGCGTCGTCGAGGGCCGCGAGTGCGTGATCGTCGCCAACGACGCGACCGTCAAGGGCGGCTCCTACTTCCCGCTCACGGTGAAGAAGCACCTGCGCGCCCAGGAGGTGGCGGAGCAGAACCGCCTGCCGTGCATCTACCTCGTCGACTCCGGCGGCGCGTATCTCCCGCTGCAGGCCGAGGTCTTTCCCGACCGCGACCACTTCGGGCGGATCTTCTACAACCAGGCGCGGATGTCCGCGCTCGGGATCCCGCAGATCGCGGTCGTGATGGGATCGTGCACCGCCGGCGGCGCGTACGTGCCCGCGATGAGCGACGAGACGGTGATCGTCCGCGGCACGGGGACGATCTTCATCGGCGGCCCGCCGCTCGTGAAGGCAGCAACCGGTCAGGACGTGTCCGCCGAGGACCTCGGCGGCGCCGACGTCCACGCACGGCAGTCGGGCGTCGCTGACCATTTCGCCCTGTCCGACGAGCACGCCCTGGGCATAACTCGTCGCATTGTCGCGGACTTGCACATGGGTACACATGCGCCGCCGTGGCAGCAGCGCGATGCCGAACCGCCGCTTTCGGACCCGGACGACCTGTACGGACTCATCCCCGACGACCATCGGACGCAGCTCGACCCGCGCGAGGTGATCGCCCGTATCGTCGACGGCTCGCGCTTCGACGAGTTCAAGGCGCTCTACGGCGAGACGCTCGTCTGCGGCTGGGCACACATCGAGGGCTATCCGGTGGCGATCCTGGCCAACAACGGCGTCCTCTTCGCCGAGTCGTCGCGCAAGGGCGCGCACTTCGTCGAGCTCGCGTGCAAGCGGCGGGTGCCGCTCGTCTTCCTGCAGAACATCACCGGCTTCATGGTCGGGAAGGAGTACGAGGCGGGCGGGATCGCGCGCGACGGCGCGAAGCTCGTGACGGCGGTCGCCTGCGCGGCGGTGCCGAAGTTCACGGTCGTGATCGGCGGCTCCTTCGGCGCCGGCAATTACGCCATGTGCGGACGCGCCTACGCGCCGCGGCAGCTCTGGATGTGGCCGAACGCGCGCATCTCGGTGATGGGCGGCGAGCAGGCGGCAACCGTGCTGACGACGGTCGGCGACGCCGACCCGGACGAGATCCGCGCCAAGTACGAGCGCGAGGGCGACCCGTACTACTCGACGGCGCGGCTCTGGGACGACGGGATCATCGACCCGCTCGACACGCGTCGCGTCCTCGCGCTCGGCATCGCTGCGAGCCTGAACGCGCCGATCCCGGAGACGACCTTCGGCGTCTTCCGGATGTGATCGTCCGGCTCGTCCTCTGGAACCTCGCGGACTCGACGACGAACGTCGGCGAGCTGCGTCGCTACCTGCGCGACGAGGCGGTAGACGCATTCGACCGCCTGCCGGGGCTGCTGTTCAAGGCGTGGCTCTCGGACGAGGCGACCGAGCGCTGGGGCGCGGTCTACGTGTGGGAGTCGGCCGAGGCGGCCGACCAGCCGCTCCCGTCGCGCGCGCGCGAGCTGATCGGCAAGGACCCCGACCTCGCCGATGCCTTCGACGTCGAGGCGACGGTCTCGGTCGCGTCGGAGCTCGCTCGGCTCGGGCTGGCGCTCGAATGACCGTTCGCGTCGAGCCGGGCCCGGTCGTGCGGGTGACGCTCGCGCGGCCGGAGCGGCGGAACGCGCTCGACCCGGAGCTGATCGGCGCGCTCACGGAGGCGTTCGAGGCGGTCGCCGACGCCGACGCCCGAGCCGTCGTCCTCGCCGGCGATGGTCCGTCGTTCTGCGCCGGCGCCGACATCGACTGGATGCGAGCGTCGGTCGACCTCTCGTACCAGGCGAACGTCGCGGACGCGCTGCGGCTGCGTGCGCTCCTCGACGCGATCGACGGCTGCCCGCTACCGGTCGTCGCGCGCGTCCACGGGCACGCGCTCGGCGGCGGCTGCGGCCTCGTCGCTTGCTGCGACGTCGCCGTTGCCGCCCCCGACGCCGTCTTCGGCTTCACGGAGACGAAGCTCGGGATCGTGCCGGCGGTGATCTCGCCCTTCGTGCTCGCGAAGATCGGCGCCGGCGCTGCGCGCCGCTACTTCGTCACCGGCGAGCGCTTCGACGCGCAAACGGCGCTGCGGATCGGGCTCGTCCACGAGGTGTCGGACGACGCAGAGCGCGTCGTCGCCGAGCTCCTCGGCGCCGGCCCGGAGGCGACGCGGATCGCGAAGCAGCTCGCGCGGGCGCCGCACGGCCCCGACGAGACGGCACGCATCACCGCCGAGCGGCGGACGAGCGTCGAGGGCCAGGAGGGCCTGCGTGCGTTCCTCGAGAAGCGCGAGCCGTCCTGGCGCGCCGAAGCAGCCACGTGACCGTTCGCCACGAACGCGGTTCGTCGGGCGCTGCGCTCACGTCTGGGCGGACGGGACGCCCGCGGCCCGCACACCGTGCCTCGCGCTCGCTGCCGTGTCGCTGCTGACGCTCGCTGCGCCGTGGAGATACGCAAGCTCCTCGTAGCGAACCGCGGCGAGATCGCGCTGCGCATCTTCCGCACCGCCCGCGAGCTCGGAATCGCCACGGTCGCCGTGGCCGCGCCCGACGACACGGGCGCGCTGCACGCGCGCTCGGCCGACGAGACGGTCGAGATCCACTCGTACCTCTGGTCGGAGGAGCACATCCGCGCCGCGCGCGCCACCGGCGCCGACGCCATCCACCCGGGCTACGGCTTCCTCGCCGAGAGCGCCGCGTTCGCCGCCGCGGTCGAGGCGGCTGGATTGTTCTGGATCGGGCCGCCGCCGGAGGCGCTCGAGGCAGGAGGCGACAAGCTGGAGGCGAAGCGAATTGCACGGGAAGTCGGCGTCCCGGTGATTCCCGACGGCAAGCCGCAGGACGTCGGCTTCCCGCTCCTCGTCAAGGCGGCCGCGGGCGGCGGCGGCCGCGGCATGCGGGTCGTGCGCTCGGCCGCCGAGCTCGACGACGCGCTCGCCGCCGCACGACGCGAGGCGAAGAGCGCCTTCGGCGACGATCGGGTCTACTTCGAGCGCTACCTGGAGCGGCCGAGACACGTCGAAGTGCAGCTGCTCGCCGCAACGGACGGCTCGGTGACGCATCTGCACGAACGCGACTGCTCCGTGCAGCGTCGCCACCAGAAGGTCCTGGAAGAGGCGCTCGCGCCCGCGCTCGCCGCCACGCTCCGGGCGCAACTCGTGGACGCGGCGATGCGCTTCGCTGCCGCGATCGGCTACGTCAACGCCGGCACGGCAGAGTTCGCCGTCGTCGGCGACGAGTTCTACTTCCTCGAGCTGAACGCTCGCATCCAGGTCGAGCACCCCGTTACCGAGGAGGTGACTGGCGAAGACCTCGTCGCCTGGCAGCTGCGGCTCGCGACCGGTGAATCTGTCCGCGGCCACCTCCCGCACGCACGCGGTCACGCCGTCGAGGTGCGGCTCTATGCCGAGGACCCGCGCAGCTTCCTGCCCCAGTCGGGACGACTCGAGCGGCTGCGGCTGCCGAGCTCGATCCGCGTCGACGCGGGCGTCGAGGAGGGCGACGCGATCACAACCGCTTACGACCCGCTGATCGCGAAGCTGGTCAGCCACGGCGGGACGCGCGACGAAGCGCTCGACCGCCTGCACGATGCGCTTGCGGAGACCGACGTACGCGGCGTGACGACGAACCTGCCGTTCCTGCGCTGGCTCGTCGCCCACCCGGCGCTCCGCGCCGGCGAGACGACGACCGCGTTCCTCGTCGACCACCCGCCGCTCTCCCGGCCGTCGCCGCTCCCGCCGCAGCCGTGGCGCACGCCGTTCCGGCTCAACCTGCCCCCGCCCGCCGCGGCGCCGCCGCCGGACGAAGAGCAGGCGTCGGGCGAGACGCACACGCGGACGGAGGCCGGCCGTTCGACGGTGACGGCGCCGATGCCGGGAACGGTCGTGCGCGTGCTCGTCGGTCCGGACGAGCGGGTGACGGCGCGGCAGCCGCTCGTCGTCCTCGAGGCGATGAAGATGGAGACGCCGCTTCTCGCTCCGTACCCGGCGCTCGTCCGTGCCGTCCACGTGCAGGAGGGCGAGCACGTCGCCGGCGGCACCCTCCTCGTCGAGCTCGACGACGCCGGCTAGGAGAAGATCTTCTGCAGCTTCAGCGCGGCGCCGGTGTCGCCGCTGATCTTCAGCTTCCCGGTCATGTACGCCGTGACCGGGTTCTGCTGCCCCGAGGCGATGCGACTGAACGTCTCGCCGCTGACCGAGATCGTCACGTCGGCCTTCGCGGCGCCCTCGGTGACGCGGACGGCTCCGTTCCGCACCTCGACGAGCCACTGCCCCTCGCCCTCGACGTCGAAGAGGTACGAGTGGTCGATGCCGTCGATCCGCGACGTGTCCGCCCGCGCCTCCAGCCCCTCGAAGAACGTGCGCGCGCCGGTCACGACTCGCTCACCGGCTGCAGGCGCAGCTCGGGCAGCCGGCGCGACGACGGCAGGCGCAGGCCGAGCACGATCGCGACGAGCGGCACGAGCGCCGTCGCCCAGAGCGCCGCGCGCAGATCGACGGAGTCGGCAAGCGCGCCGAGCGCGACGGCGCCGATCCCGCCGAGGCCGATCGAGAATCCGATCGAGAGGCCCGACGCCGTCCCGATCCGGCTCGGCAGGTACTCCTGGCTCATCACCATCGTGACGCCGAATGTACCGACGACGCTGACGCCGAAGAGCGCCAGGCAGATCGCGCCGGCGACGCCGCCGAAGACGATGAAGCCGACCACGAGCGGCGGCGCCGCGATCATGCTCGCCATCAGCACCGGTCGGCGCCCGAGGCGGTCGGCTGCCGGTCCCGCGACGACGGTGCCGATCCCGCCGACGAGCAGCATCAGCGCGAGCAGGTGGTTGCCGTACGCCTTCGAGTGGCCGAGGGACACCTCCCAGAGGGGGATGAACGTGATCAGGCCCATCCACGAGAACGAGCGCACGGTGATGATGCCGAGCAGCAGGGCGAGCCCCCGCGGCGAGTCGCCGTCGCGCGTCGCCGCCGTGCGCTCCTCGCCGTTCGGCGCGAACGACGCGAGGTAGCGGTGCGACGCCACGAGCAGCGCCGCGACGACGAGCCCCGGTACCGCCAGCGCCAGGCCGCCGCGGAGGCCGTGGGCCGCGACGATCACGCCGACGGCGAGCGGGCCGAGGGCGAAGCCGACGTTGCCGCCGATCGAGAACACCGCCATCCCGCTCGCGCGGCGACGACCGCTGGCGTAGGCGGCGAACTTCGAGCCCTCCGGGTGGAAAGCGGCGACGCCGATCCCGGAGCAGACGACGAGCGCGAAGACGAGCCAGTACGACGGCGCGTCGGCCGCGAGCGCGATCCCGGCGGCCGCGACCGCAACCCCCGCGGGCGCGAGCCAGAGCGCGCCGCGGCGGTCGGAGAGGAAGCCGAAAAGCGGCTGGATCACGGACGACGACGCTGCCGAGGCCAGCATCAGCAGCGCCGTCAGCGTGTACGAGAGCCCGAACCGATCCTTGAAGTAGGGCAGCAGCGCCGGAAGCGCTCCGTTCGCGAAGTCGGTCGCGAGATGCCCACCGGAGAGCAGGACCATGGCACGCTTGTCGATCGCTGCCCGCATCGCCCTCCGAGCCTAGCGGCGGCTACGCCGGCTGCGGCGAGTAGCGCTTGATGAGGAGCCGCGAGTAGCACGACTGCGCCCGCGCAAGCGAGCGGCGGTTCGCTTCGAGGTCGGCGGCGCTCGCGCCGTTCGACCGCAGCTCCTGCCGCTCCGACACGATCCGCTGGATCTCGGCGGTCAGCTGCTCGAGGGCTTGGTCCTCGCTCATCCAGCGCGAGAAGGTAGCAGCAGTCGGAGAGCAATCGGTTCGGAGCATGTATGAGTCTCGTAACAGCGGCCACGATCCCTGCACCGCCAGTACCCTTCCGCCGCCGTGGACTTCGACCTCTCCCCCGAGCAGGAGCTCGTGCGCGAGACGGTGCGACGGTTCGCGCGCGAGCGGATCGCGCCGGTCGCTGCCGAGCTCGACCGCGAGAAGCGGTTCCCGTACGAGCTCGTGGCGCAGCTCGCCGACCTCGGCCTGATGGGGATGACGATCCCGGAGGAGTACGGCGGCGGAGGCACCGACACCCTCTCGTACGCGCTCGCGATCGAGGAGCTGACGCGCGTCGACTCGTCCGTCGCGATCACCGTCGCCGCCCACCATTCGCTCGGGACGCTCCCGATCTACCTGTTCGGGACCGAGGAGCAGCGCCGCCGCTGGCTCCCCGAGCTCGCCTCGGGGCGGAAGCTCGCTGCCTTCGCGCTCACGGAGCCCGAGTCCGGCTCCGACGCGGCGTCCCTCCGCACCACCGCCCGGCTCGAGGACGGAGAGTGGGTGATCGACGGCTCGAAGATCTTCATCACGAACGCCGGCACCGCGATCACCGCCTGCGTCGTCATCGCCGCCCGGACGGGCGAGCGCGAGATCTCGAACCTCGTCGTCCCGAACGGCACGCCCGGCTACACGATCTCGCCGCCGATGGAGAAGCTCGGCTGGCGCGCGTCGGACACGCGAGCGCTCTCGTTCGCCGGCGTGCGTGTGCCGGAGGAGAACCTGCTCGGCCCCCGCGGCGCGGGCCTGCACCAGTTCTTCGAGATCCTCGCCGGCGGCCGCATCTCGGTCGCCGCGATGGGCGTCGGGCTCGCCCAGGGCTGCTACGACCTCGCAGACGCGCACGCGCGCGAGCGGCACCAGTTCGGACGGCCGATCGCATCCTTCCAGGCGGTGCAGCAGAAGCTCGTCGACATGGCGACCGAGCTCGAGGCGGCACGCTTCCTCACCTACAAGGCGGCCTGGGAGAAAGACCACGGGCGCGAGTTCGCGGCGACGGCGGCGATGGCGAAGCTCTACTCGGGCGAGCTCTCGCACCGCGTCGCCAACTGGGCGCTCCAGATCCACGGCGGCTACGGCTTCATGGACGAGCACCCGATCTCGCGCTTCTACCGCGACCAGAAGATCCTGGAGATCGGCGAGGGCACGAACGAGGTGCAGCGGCTCGTGATCGCGCGCCACCTCGGCCTGCCGGCGTAGCCCGCAGGCTCGGCCGCTACGGGCGCTCGCGAAGGGGGTCGCGGTTCTGCTCCTCGACGAGCCGGAGGTTCGCGTACTCGACCGCCTCCGCGTGCTCGTAGCCGAGCGTGAGCCGCGCGAGCTCGTACCAGTCGTTCCACCGGACGAGTGCGGTCTCCGTGTCCACCTCTCCCCTTATCGGCAGCGCGGCGCGAACGATGAGGGTCGAGGAGTACGCTCCCGACGTGCTCTTCCGCCAGTTCGTTGACGACGACCTCGGCTGCGGCTCCTACCTCGTCGGCGACGCCGAAGCCGGCGCGGCGGTCGTGGTCGACCCGGCGTTCGCGATCGAGCAGTACCTCGAAGCCGCGGAACGGGAAGGGGTCCGCATCACGCGCGTGCTCGAGACGCACACGCACGCCGACCACGTCTCCGGCCACGGCCGCTTCGCGCTCGAGTACGGCGTGCCGGTCTCGATCCACCCGCTCGCGCGCGCCGAGTACCCGTTCGACCCGCTCGAGGACGGGCAGGTCGTCCGGGTGGGCTCCGTCACGATCCGCGTCGTGCACACGCCCGGGCACCGCCCCGAGCACTGCGCGTTCGTCGTCGACGACGAGCTCGTGCTGACGGGCGACTCCCTCTTCGTCGGCGGGGCGGCGCGACCCGACCTCGCGATCGAGGCGCGTGAGGGCGCGGCCGACCTCCACCGCTCGCTGCGCGAGCTCGGCAGGCTGCTCGCCGACGACGTCGTCGTCTACCCGGGCCACATGGGCGGCTCGCTCTGCGGCTCGAACCTGAGCGAGGAGCACTCGACGTCGATCGGCCGCGAGAAGCGGACGAACAGCGTCTTCACGAGCGACCGCGACCCGTTCGTCGACGAGTCGAGCGCGGTCTCGACGCCGCGGCCGCCGACGACCGAGCGCGTCGTGGCGCTCAACCGCGGCCCGTGGGTGGCGGCCCGACCGCTGCCCGAGCAGGTGGAGGACGCCGGCGACGCGACCGTGCTCGACGTCCGTCCCGTGGACGAGTTCGCGGCCGGTCACGTGCCGGGGGCGATCAGCGTCGCCCTCGACGGCGGCTCGTTCGCGACGCGCTCCGCGTTCGTGCTCGACGCCGCGGAGCGCGTCGTCCTGCACGCGCGCTCGTCGGCGGAGGCGGAGGAGGCGGCGCGGCGCCTCTGGTCGGTCGGCCTGTTCGAGACGGTCGGCTACCTCGTCGACCCCCGCGCGAGCGACACGACGACGACCGTGACGGTGCCGGAGCTCGCGCGGCTGCTCGAGGAGGACGAGCCGCAGGTGCTCGACGTGCGCGAGGACGACGAGCGCGAGGCGACGTCGCTGCCCTTTGCGGTCGAGCTCCCATACCGGCTCGTTCGCGGCGCGCCGCCTGCCGCGCTCGACCCCGCGCGGCCCGTCTACACGATCTGCGCGAGCGGCGCGCGCGCGACGCTTGCCGCGAGCATTCTCGCCCGCGACGGCTACGACGCCCGCCCCGTCGTCGGCGGCGGCGTCGCCGACCTCGCGAAGCTCGACGCGAAGCTCGTCAGCCGCTGACGAGCGCGGGCGCCTCGTCGAGCGTCGGCCGCTCGCCTGGTCGGCGGCCGCCGAGCGCGTGCGCGCCGTCGAGCGACGACGCCCCTCGGCACTCGTGCGCGCGCGCCGGAGGCGCGCGAGTGCGACCGCGAGCCACGGCGCCCGCGCTCGAGCTACCGAATCCGCTCGACCGGGAAGTCGTGCTCGACGAGCGAGCGGAGGATCGTCTGGCAGTGGTCCTCGTTCCGCGTCACGATCGTCAGCTCGACGCCCGTGTCGCCGAGGTCGAGGGAGACGCCCTCGCGATGGTGCTCGACCGAGACGAGGTTGCCGCGCTCGTTCGCAATCAGCGAGAGCAGCTTGATCAGCTCGCCGGGGCGGTCGGGGAGCCGGCTGCGGATGACGAGGTAGCGACCGGCGGCGGTAAGGCTGTGCCGCATGACCGAGATCAGGAGGGTCGGGTCGATGTTGCCGCCCGAGAGCACCGGACACACCGGGCCCTTGCCGGGCACCTTGCCCGTGAGCAGCGCCGCGACGCCGACCGCGCCGGCGCCCTCGACGACGAGCTTCGACCGCTCGAGCAGAAGCGTGATCGCCTGGCTGATCTCCTCGTCGGCGACGCAGACGAGGTCGTCGAGCAACTCGTCCAGAATCGACATCGTCAGCTCGCCGGGCTGCTTGACCGCGATCCCGTCCGCGATCGTGTAGCCCTCGCGTCCGACCTCGAGGCCGATCAGGCGCAGCTCGGGGCGCAACGCGCGTAACGCAATCGCGCACCCGGCGGCAAGTCCCCCGCCGCCGACGGCGATCAGCACCGTCTCTGCGTCCGGAACCTGCTCGGCGAGCTCGATCCCGATCGTGCCCTGCCCCGCGATGACGCGCTCGTCCTCGAACGCGTGGACGAACGTCGCGCCGGTCTCCTCGGCATGGCGCTGCGCCTCGGTGAGCGCCTCGTCGAAGCCGGCCCCGACGAGGATCGCCTCGCCGCCGTAGGCCACGCACGGCTCCACCTTCGCCATCGGCGCGTCCTGGGGCATGAAGATCGTCGCGCGGACGCCGAAATCGCGCGCCGCGCGCGCCACCGCCTGGCCGTGATTGCCCGCGCTCGCCGCGACGACACCGGCGGCGCGCTCCTGCGGCGACAGGCTCGCCAGCACGTTCACGGCGCCGCGGATCTTGAACGAGCCGGTGCGCTGCAGGTTCTCGGCCTTGAGCTGAACCGGACGGCCGGTCTGCCGCGTCAGGCTGTCGGACGTGTAGACCGGCGTCACGCGGACGTAGTCCGCGATGCGCTCGCGTGCGGCCTCGATGTCAGCGAGAGTCGGTGCGGTCCTAGTCGCCAACGCGGAACACCCTCGCAAGGATCTCACGGACGGCGCTCAACGGGTCGAGCCGGCGCGCCTCGACCTGGTCGAGCAGCGAGCGCAGCTCCGGGTCGCGCGAGACGGCGCTCTCGAGCTCGCGCCGGGCGCGCGCGGACGCGACGGCGAACACCTCCGCGGCGAGATTGCGCCGCCGCCGCTCCTCGAGCAGGCCCGCCTCTTCCAGGTGCGCGCGGTGAGCGGTGATCGCTTCCCAGAGCTCGTCGATCCCCTCTTCGCGCAGCGCCTCGGTCAGCAGGACCGGCGGCTGCCATGGACCGCGGGGGCCGAGGCCGAGCACCTGGCGGACGTCGCTGCGCATCGTCTCCGCGAGCGGGTGGTCGCGCTTGTTGACGACGATCACGTCCGGGATCTCCATGATCCCCGCCTTCAGGGCCTGCACCGCATCGCCCGACCCCGGCATCAGCACGAGCACGACGGTGTCGGCGATCGAGACGATGCCGACCTCGCTCTGGCCGGTGCCGACCGTCTCGAGGAAGACGAGGTCCTTGCCGGCGGCGTCGAGCAGGAGCAGCGCCTGCAGCGTCGCCTCGGCGAGCCCGCCCCCGTGGCCGCGCGTCCCCATCGAGCGGATGAAGACACCGGGGTCGAGGAAGTGGTCGGCCAGGCGGATCCGGTCACCGAGCAGCGCTCCGTGCGTAAACGGGCTCGACGGGTCGACGGAGATCACGCCGACGGTCGCGCCGTCCGCGCGCGCTTGCCGGATCAGCGCCGACGCGAGGCTCGACTTGCCCGCCCCGGGCGGGCCGGTAAGCCCGACGCCGTACGCGCGGCCGGTCGACGGATAGAGCTCGCGCACGAGCTCGTAGGCGGCTGGATCGCCGTCCTCGACGAGCGAGATCGCCCGCGCGAGCGCCCGCGCATCCCCCGACCGCACCCCGTCGAGGAGGCTCGCCGTCGTCCACCCGGCCCGGCTCACGCCGGCTCCGCGAGCGTGCGCGGATGCGATTCGACACCGCGCGCGAGGCGCCAGGCGGTGAACGCCGCCGCGAGAATCGTGCCGGCGGCGCCCGCGTAGACCCAGCGCGCGCCGACCGCGTTCGTGAGCGGACCCGCGATCACGAACGCGATCCCGAGGATCGCGTAGTTGGCGCTCATCAGCAGCGTGAACGCCCGACCGCGGACGTGGTCCGGCGCGCCGCGCTGCACGAGCGTGATGTTCGCGACGACGGCGCCGCCGTTCCCGAAGCCGGAGAGCACCATCGCGAGCGCCCCGATCCAGACGTTCGGCGCTGCCGCCGCACCGGCGATGCCGAGGGCGAAGACGACGAGCAGGCGCACGTATGCCGTCTGCAGGCCGGACGCGATCAGGCTCGAGGCGACGAGCCCGCCGACGACCAACCCGAGGCCCGAGCCCGCCCAGAGCAGCCCGAAGCCGAAGTCGCCGGCTCCGTAGGAACGGCGGGCGAGGAACACCTCGGCGACGTTGATGCCGCCGTTCGCGAGCATCACGACCGACCAGGCGACGAGCACGCAGAGAAGCGCGCGCGACCCGCGCACGACCGCGAAGCCCTCGGCGAGGTCGCGCCAGTGGCCGCGGCCGATCGGGCGCGCGCTCTGCAGCAGCCGCCCCGGGATGCGGGCGACGAGGAGCGCGGAAAGCGCGAACGTGCCGGCGTTCACCCAGTAGGCCAGGTGCGGCCCCGAGGCGGCCGTGAGCGCACCGCCTGCTAGCGGCCCGAGGGCGATGGTCGTCCATTCGACGAGCTGCAGGAGCGCGTTCGCGCTCGCGAGCTCGTCGTCGGCGACGAGGTTCGGCAGCCCGGCGAGCACCGCCGGGCGGAAGAAGGCCGTGCCGACGCCGGCGACGGCCGCGAGCGCGACGATGCCGGCTGCGGAGCCGACGAAGGGCAACGTCGCGAAGACGCCGAGCCGCCCGAGGTCGGAGGCGACCATCAGGCCCTTGCGCGAGAGCCGGTCGACGAGGGGCCCGAGCAGGAGGCCGAGGAACACGGCCGGCAGGATGTTCGCGAGCAGGAGCGCGCCCACCCACCAGCCGGAACGGGTGCGGTCGTAGACGTCGATCTGCAGCGCGACGACCGCGAGCCAGTTGCCGACGCCGGAGGCGAAGGTGGCGACGAAGAGCAGCCGGAAGCGCCGGCCGGCGAAGACGGCGAGGCGGCGGCGCAGGCTAGGTCCGCGCAAGGACCCGGCCGAGCGCGTCGGCGAAGAACGCGTTCTCCTCGGGCGTGCCGACCGAGACGCGGATCGCGGTCGGCGCGCCGAACCCGTGCAGCGGCCGGACGATCACGCCCTCCCGCAGCAGGCGCTCGAAGAGCGGCTCGGCGTCTTCGCCGAGATCGACGTAGAGGAAGTTGCCGACCGCCTCCTCGGCAGGCTCGAAGCCGTGCTCGCGCAGCGTGCTCCTCAGGCGCGCGAGCCCCTCGGCGTTCAGGGCGCGCCGGTTTGCGATCTCCCCGGCGTCGTCCAGGCTTGCGAGCGCGGCGACCTGTGCGGTCGTCGTCACGTCGAACGGGCGGCGCGTCTTCGCCATCGCGGCGCAGACCTCGCGGGGCCCGATCGCGTAGCCGACGCGGAGGCCGGCGAGGCCGTAGATCTTCGAGAACGTGCGCAGCACCAGCACCCGACGCCCCACGTTCACATACTCCTCGATCGCGTCGGGGTAGTCGGGGTGGTCGATGTACTCGAAGTACGCCTGGTCGACGACGACGAGCGGATGCTCGGGAACGCGGTCGAGGAATGCCTCGAGCTCCGCGCGCGTGTTCGTCGTGCCGGTCGGGTTGTTGGGCAGACAGACGTAGACGAGCTTGGTCCGCGGCGTGACCGCGTCGAGGAGCGCGTCGAGGTCGTAGCGATGATCGCGCAGCGGGACGGTGCGCGGCCGCGCACCGAGCTTGCGCGCGTAGATGACGTAGCTCGGGAACGACGGCCAGCCGCAGACGATCTCGTCGCCGGGATCGAGGACGGCCTGGTTGAGCATGTCGATGCAGCCGTCGGCACCGGCGCCGGCGCACACCTGCTCGAACGCGACGCAGTGGCGGGCGGCGAGCGCCTCGTGCAGCCGATATGCGCCGCCGTCGGGGTAGCGGTTCAGGTCGAGCGACGCGCGCTCCATCGCCTCGAGCGCCGCCGGAAAGGGCGGGAACGGCCCTTCGTTCGACGCGAGCTTGACGACGCGCTTCAGTCCGAGCTCGCGTTGCACGTCCTCGACCGGCTTGCCCGGCTGGTAGGGCGTCAGCCCGGCGACAGCCGGCCGGAAGAGCTCGGAGCCCATCGCCCCAATCGTAGAGCGACGGAACCGCGATGTCCGGCGGCATGTCCGGCGGCCGGCATGTCCGGCGGCAGCCACCGTCGCAGAGCTGTGACGAACGTTCCACAGCGAACGCGAGGTCCCTGCTCACGTGCCGTGGCAAATGAGACATGTCCGGCGGCAGCCACCGTCACGGTTGTGTCACGGCGCGAGGAGCTTGGCCATCAGGATCGCGTCGAGGCGGTTCCCGTCCGGGCGGCGGTAGTGGGCTCGGCGGCGGCCCTCGTGGCTGTAGCCGAGCTTCTCGTAGAGCGCGATCGCCGGCGCGTTGTGCGGGAACACGTGCAGCTCGAGCTTGTCGACGCCGACGTTCCGAGCCCACGCTTCGGCGGCGCGCATCAGTGCCGCGCCGACGCCGCGCCGCCGGTGCGCACGCGCCACCATCAGGCCGAGATCGGCGACGTGGCTGCTCGCGGGGTGGGGGTCGCGCGAGACCGACAACCGCCCGACGACTTCGCCGTCTTCCTCGGCCACGAACACCATCCCGTGTGGGTGCCGTCGCAGTGCGCGCAGGAAGCGGCGCTCCTCGGCCACGGTTCGCCAGGCCGACTCGGTCAGCAGCCACCCCTCGGGCTCCGCCGTCACCTCGTTCGCGAGCGCCACGAGCGCCGCCGCGTCGCCGGGCTCTGCCGGCCGCACGATCGTGGTCATGCCTCGACGACGACGCCGGCGCCGCCTCGGCGCGGATCGCCGGCCGCCGCGAGCGAGCCGTCGGCGAGCACCTCGACGGCCGCGGCACCGCCGAAGAACAGGTTGCGCCGCCGCCAGCGGACGACGTCGTAGCCCCACGACTCGAGCCGATCGAGTGCCTCGGGCTCGTGCCCACCCTCGCAGTGGACGTGCGGCTCGTCGAGGTGCACCCGCGGCGCGCCGATCGCCGCCTCGACGCGGAACCCGTGCTCGAGTACGTTGACGACGATCTGCATGATCGCGCCACGCAGGCGCGCGGAGCCCGCGCTGCCGACGACGAGGCGCGGCCGGCCGCGCGCGTCGAGCGCGATCGAGGGCGCCATCATGCTGGTCAGCCGCTGCCCGGGCGACACCGACCCGCCGCCGAGCAGGTCGTACTCCCCGAGCATGTTGTTGAGGTAGATGCCGGTCCCCGGAACGATCACGCCGGAGCCTGATCCGGTCGACGTCGAGAGCGAGGCGGCGTTGCCCTCGCCGTCGATTGCCGACACGTGCGTGGTGCCGCCGAGCGGCGCCGGCTCGCACCGGCCCGGCTCGCCGATCCGGGCGAGGGCCGCACGCAGCGAAGCGGTCGACAGCAGCCGCCGCGCCGTCCCGCCGCGATGCAGGCCGCGCACGAAGCCCGGGCCGCGCGCTCGCGCCTGCTCACGCATCACCTCGACGAGCGCGGAGATCGCCTCGGCGCTCCCCGCCGTCCCCCCGCCGACCCGCTCGAGCAGCGCGAGACCGTAGGCGATCAGGACGCCTCCGGAGGACGGCGGCGGGTTCGAGAGGACGTCGTGGCGTCGAAAGCGAACCTGCACCGGGCGGCGCCAGACGACGCGGTACGACGACAGGTCCTTCTGCGTCAGCGTGCCGCCGCCGTCGCGCACAGTCGCGATGATTGCGCGGGCGCGCTCGCCGGCGTACATCGTCCGCGCGCCCCGGCGGCCGATCTCCTCGAGCGTGTCGGCGAGATCGACGAGCCGCAGCCGGTCACCGGCGACGAGCCGGGAGCCGTTCCGGCCGTAGACACGCTGTCCCTCGGCGCTGTAGCGGAGGATCGGGTCGAGGATCGCGTGCATGTGCGCTTGCGGACGCGTCAACTCGACGCCGTCGCGGGCCAGCTCGGTCGCGGGTGCGAGCAGCTCCCGCCACGGCAGCAGCCCGTAGCGCCGATGGGCCGCCTCGAGCCCGGCGACCACTCCCGGCACCGCGCACGACGACTCGCCGATCCAGAACATCTGCGTGGTCTGGCCGTCGCCGAACGCCAGGTCGACCTCGTGCATCGGCGCCACGTCCGGGTGCCGCAGGCCGAGCCCGGGCGCGGCGACGAAGAAGTCCGCCAGCCGCGTGGCACCGTCCCGCGCCCGGTGGACGAGCATGAAACCGCCGCCGCCCGGCCCGGTGAGCGGGCTCTCGGTCACCGCCGCGGCGAAAGCGGCGGCGACGCAGGCGTCGACCGCGTTGCCGCCCTCGGCAAGCACCCGCGCGCCGACTTCGGCGGTCACCGGATGCCCTGCGGCGACGGCTCCTCTCATGCGTTGAGCCTAGCCAGCCGATTCCGGATTCGAGCCCAACGCAACCGTTGCCGAATCTTCACCGTTCTTTCATCGTTCAGACGCGAGGCTGGGGCAAGCTGGCCTGGAACACGTAGACGCATGAAGCTGTCGGCACCACGGATCGTCGTTGCCGCGCTCGCCCTCGCCGTCGTCGTCGCTGCCGCCGCGACGCCGCAGCTCCTGGGGACGCGCGTCGTCCATGCGCTCGCGACCGTCCAACGGGCTGATCGCGGGTGGCTCGCGCTCGCGACCCTCGGCTTCGCTACCGGCTTCGTCTCGGCGGTCTGCGCCTGGCGGGCAGCGCTCGCCGCCTCCGGCGGCCGGATCTCGGTCGCCCGGGGCACGGCGGCGCTCGGCGTCGGCGCGCTCGTGAACACGTTCGTGCCGGCGCGACTCGGCGACGTCGTCAAGATCGCGCTCTTCTCGCGGGCGATCGACGGCCCCGACCGGCTCTGGACGGCCGGCGGCGTCTACGCCGCCGTCTCCGCGGCGCGCTGCCTCTCGATCGCGGCGCTCGTCGCGGTCGCGACCGTGACCGGCGCGATCCCGATCTGGCCGGTGCTCGTCCTCTGCGCGGCGGCGGCCGCGTGCGCCGCGCTCGCGCTCACCTCGCGGCGCTGGCGGCGCTACCACCGGATCGCCCACCTGCTCGAGGGGTTCGCGGCGCTCGAGCGGTCGCCGCGGTTCGCGGCGCAGGTTCTCGGCTGGTCGTTCGGCGTCGCGTTGACCCGGCTCGGTGCGGTGATCGCGCTCGCGGCCGCGCTCGGGCTGCCGGACCCGCTGCTCGCCGCGCTGGTGATCTGCCCCACGCTCGATCTCGCCGGCAGCGTCCCGCTGACACCCGGAAACGTCGGCGTCGCGAGCGGCGCGGTCGCGGTCGCGCTGCAGAGTCGCGGCATCGGCGTCACGCAGGCGCTCGGCGTCGGCATTGCCATCCAAGCGCTCGAGATGCTCGTCTCGCTCGCGGCCGGCACGGCCGGCCTCCTCTCGCTCGCAGCACCCGGCAGCCTCGCTGCGCGGCGACCGCTGCGGATCGCCGTCGTCGGGACGGCGGTCGCAGTCGCAGCCGCGCTCGGCGCGTTCATGCTCGACGCGGTGTAGCGCCTACTCGGACAAGAACGACGGCGGCGCCGGCAACTCCTCGCCGAGCCACCCGTTCAGCCGCGCACCCGTCGCGGCCAGCCCGCGCCGGCCGGCGGGGCCGACACCGGTGACGACGACGGTGATCCAGATCTGCCCGGTCAGCCGTTCGTCGAGCGTCGCACCGAAGATGATGTTCGTCTCGTCGGTTGCAGCGGAGCGCACGACTTCCGCCGCCTCGTTCACCTCGAAGAGCGAGAGGTCGTCGCCGCCGGCGATCGAGAGCAGGATGCCGCGCGCGCCGATGAGCTCGGTGTCGATCAGCGGGCTGCGGAGTGCCCGTTCGGCCGCCTCCCGGGCACGAGTCTCGCCCGTCGCGAAGCCGATCCCCATCAGGGCGGAGCCGGCGTCCTTCATGATCGTGCGCACGTCGGCGAAGTCGAGGTTGATCAGGCCCGGGTTGGTGATCAGGTCGGTGATCCCCTGGACGCCCTGGCGCAGGACGTCGTCGGCGATCCGGAAGGCGTCGAGCATCGAGGTCGACTTGTCCAGCACCTCGAGCAGCTTGTCGTTGGGGATGACGATCACGGTGTCGCAGGACTGACGCAGCGCCTCGACGCCGGCCTCGGCCTGCTTCCGGCGGCGCGTCCCTTCGAACTTGAACGGCAGGGTCACGATCCCGACCGTCAGCGCACCGACCTCGCGCGCGATGCGGGCGACGACTGGTGCCGCTCCCGAGCCGGTGCCGCCGCCCTCGCCGGCAGTCACGAAGACCATGTCGGAGCCGCGCAGCGTGCGCTTGATCCGGTCGTACGCGTCCTCGGCGGCGAGGCGCCCGATCTCCGGATCCGCCCCCGAACCGAGCCCCTCGGTGAGCTCGCTGCCGATGTGGATCTTCGTCGGCGCGTCGCTCGTCTGCAACTGCTGGACGTCGGTGTTGACGGCGACGAAGTCGACTTGCGTGATGCCGCCGTCGATCATCCGGTCGAGCGCGTTCAGACCGGCGCCGCCGACGCCGACGACCCGGATCACCGCCAGGTACGAGACGCTCTCCCGCGCGAGCTCGAGCCCCGCCGGCCGTTCGGGGAGCGGCTCGAGCCACCGCGGGCCCTGACGCTCCGCCGAAGCATCCGGCGCGCGCGAGGAGGAGGGGCTGAACGGCAGGTCGCTGTCGTCCTCGGGCGTCTGCGACTGCTTCGCGGGTGTCGCCGACCCCGGCTCGTCCCGCCGCGCCTGCTCCGCCCCCTGGCCCTCGGCGTTCCGCTGTGCCGCCTCGGTCGCGCGGAACAGCTCCGCCAACGGCCCCTCACGCATGCTGGCGCGATTTCTCGCCACGGAGCACCTCCTTCGCCAAGTCGCGGTAGAGCTCTGCGGCCTCGCCGTCGGGCTCGTAGGCGAGCACGGACGACCCCTTCACGGGAGCCTCGGCAAACCTGACCGTCTTCCGGATCCTCGTCTGGTAGACGAGGGCGCCGAAGTTCTCGCGCAGCAACTCGTCGGCCTCGCGCGAGTGCGTCAGCCGCTTGTCGAACATCGTCGGGAGGATGCCGATGATGTCGACGCTCGGGCTCAGGTGCTCGCGCACCATCTGCAGCGTGTTCTGCAGCTGGACGAGGCCGCGCAGCGACAGGTACTCCGTCTGCACCGGCACGATCACGCCGTTTGCAGCGACGAAGGCGTTGATCGTCAGCAGACCAAGCGACGGGGGCGTGTCGATCAGGATGTAGTCGTAGCGTTCCTTGATCGGCGCGAGCGCCTTCTCGAGCGCGCGCTCGCGGCCGATCTGGCTCGAAAGCGCGATCTCGGCGCCGGCGAGGTCGATCGACGACACCGCGACGTCGACCTCACGCTGCTCGATCACCTGCTCGAGCGGCAGCCTGTGCACGAGCACGTCGAACATCGACTGCTCGATCGAGTCCGGATTCATCCCCTGCGACATCGTCAGGTTGCCCTGCGGATCGAGGTCGATGCACAGCACCGTCAGCCCTCGTTCGTGCAGGGCGACTCCCAGGTTGAGCGTCGTCGTCGTCTTGGCAACGCCGCCCTTCTGGTTCGCGAACGCGATCACCTGCGGTGTCCCGACGGCCTTTCCCTTCGGGGCCGCACGGGGAGTCGAGCGCGGGAGAAGACGCGCGAGAGCCATCTGAACGCTCATTCGGGTCCTCTCAGCGCATTCCTTCCGCCTCCCTTCGAAGTTTCTCGACGGCCTCGCCCGCGCGCGCGTCGCCCTCCGTCCGTGCCCACGCCTCGGCCTCGCACACGAGCGCCCGCAGCTCGTCGAGCAGGAGTCGCGGCGCCACGCGTTCCCGGTCGAGCGCCTCGATCCGCTCCAGTCGCTCCAGCACTCTCGTCGCTTCGTCCATGTCCCGACGGTAGCGGCCGACCGGCGACGTGTCTGTGCCGGCTCTGTGCCGAAAGTGGAACTTCTATGCGGCGACCGTCGCGGCGAGGAAGAGTGACGGCCGCGGCCGCAACCCGAGCAGCGTCTGGTCGAGCGCCTGGACGAGCTCGACGCGGTTGCCGTGCAGGAGCGCCTCGACGAGCGAGCGCCGCACGGCCTCGCGCGCCGGCCGGCTCAGGCGCTCGGTCCGGAGCGCCTCGAAGAGCTCCGCCCGCTCGGCCGTCTTCTCGCCGAGCAGCACCGCCGCCCGCATCGACGCCGCCCACGCGCCGTCCCCGCCGCCGAGGAGCGCCGTCAGCGCCTCGCGCGCCTGCGCGGAGCGGAAGGGCTCGTCGGCGAACAGCGAAAGCTCCCAGCGGTCGAGCGCCTCGCCGAGCTCGCGGTCGCCGTCAGCAAGCGGCAGTCGCTCGCGCACGTCGGCGGCGAGCCGCCCGCGCAACGCGTCCAACCGCGTCGCCTCGCCGCGCGGCTGCGTCGCCGCGATCGGGAGCAGCGGCGAGATGCGGAGCGGCCGGAAGTCGAGCCGCTCGAAGACGACGGGGCCGGCCGCGACCGCGCCCGCGGTCGCGAGCCGGAGCGCGCTGACGGCGTCGGCGAGCTCGCCGGCGGCGTCCGGCGGCTCCGCCGCGCCGCCGTCGAGCTCACGCGCGAGCTCGAGCACGCAGAGCCGGTCGACGTCGCGCCCGAACTCGGGCGGCAGCAAGCCGTGCGCCTCCGGCCACAGCGACGCGAGCTCGCCGGTGACGGCGGCGCGTACGCGAACGCCGCCGCCGAGCTCGACCGTCGTGCCGGCCGACAGGCCGACGAGCGGTGCGATCGCAGCGTACGAGCGCGCCGCCCCGAAGAGCGTTCGCTCGAACTCGGCGTACGCGCGGTCGAACGCGTCGTCCTGCCAGTCGAAACCGCCGCAGCGTTCGGCAACCGCTGCAAGGAGCGGGAGCAGGATCGTGCGGAAGAGCGCGTCGTCGTCGGACGACCCCAGGCCGCTGTGCGCATGGGCAAAGATCGCCGCCGCCGGCTCGCGGCGCAGATCGTCGATCGCGTTCCGCGCGTCGGGCAGCCGCCGGAGGGTCGGCGCCTGCTCTTCGACGAAGCCTCGGACGAGCGGGCGGTATTCATAGAGGGCGGGGCCGCCGCGCGTGGCGTGCTCCTCGAATGCGAACGGCAGCTCCGCGCCGCGCTCGACCGCGAACGCCGCGAGGCAGAACGCACGCAGGCAGTCGTAGAGATGGGGTGCACGAAGCGCCACACCGGTGAGTACGCGGCGGCCGCGCCGTCTCCTACGCGAGCCGTCGCCATTCTGCGTGGCGTTCCTCGGGCGCGGTCGCGGCCACCGCCGCCGCGCTCCTGTCGTTGCAAGGCCCGCGACGAGCACGCGCGGCGCAGGCGACGGCGAGGACGTCGTGCACGCCGCGTTCGCCGGCGTGCACGTCATCGGCCTCGCCCGCGGCGGCGCGGTGCGCGCGGAGGGTGCCGCCGTCGTGACCGCCGACGGCGAAGCGCCCCTGGCCGACGTTGCGCAGCGCGGCAGACGACCCTCCCGGCTCGGCGAGGAGTGGGGCGACTGCGATGCACGTCGCGTTCGTCCGCGGCTGCGCGTGCAGCATTACGACTGCCGGCCCGTCGCCGCCGTGGCGGCCGCGGAGGCGCACCTCGCCGACCTCCACCCCACGGGCTCGAGCCCGGCGAGGAAGCTCAGCGGCCGGTGTGCGAGACGAAGACGAGGAAGGCGACGAAGAGCCCGACGGCGAGCGCCACGCCGAGCGCGCCGGCGACGACGTTCGCGGCCGTCCAGCCGGGGCGGGGTCGGAGCCGGCGCATCGACCCAGCCTATCGCTCGACGTACGAAAAGAGCCGCTCGGGCCGGAGCTCGAGCCACGCCGCCGCCCACTCGGGCTGCGAGCCGAACCGCTCCTCCCAGAGCGCCAGCAGTCCCGGCGGCGGCTCGCGGTGGACCGTGACGGGACCGTCGGCCGCGACGGCGCGGTGAGCGTCGCCTTCGCCCTCCGAGACGACGACCGACGCCCACGGCGTTCGCTCGAGGTTCCGAAGCCGGCCGCCGGCGACGGTCGCGAACCAGAACACGCCGCCGACGACCAGGAAGCCGACCGGCCGCGCCTGCGCGCGCCCGCGCGGCGAGCCGGTGGCGAGCACGCAGTAGCGGCGCTCCTGGAGGAACGCGCGCAGCGTCTCGTCGTCCATCGCCTGGTCGCGGGGCCACGAGCCGGCGAGCGCGCGGTCGGCGCGCTCGTAGCTCGCGGCCTGGATCCGGCCCAGCGGATCGTCCGTCACCTGCTCGGCCGGCGGCTGCGGCGCGACGATGTAGCCCTCGCGCAGCACCGACTCGGTCTCGTCGACGACGGCCGGCACGCCGACCTGCAGGTACGACCCGGACTCGAACGCCTCCGCCGCGAGCGCGCACAGCATCGCGTCGATCTGGTCGTGCGTGCCGGGCGGTCGCGAGCCGTAGCCGAGCGAGCGGATCCGCGCCCAGAGCTCGGCGACGTACCGGCGCGGGTCGCGACGCTTCGAAGGGATCTTCAGCTCCGGCCAGAGCGTGCGCACGACGAAGCGCGGATAGGTCTCGACGACCGGGAGGCCGAGCCGGTGCGCGGCCCAGAAGATCGTCAGCCCGGCCTCGACGAACTCCGGGTAGACGGATGCGACCTCGTTTCGGTGGGCCGGCAGGACGCGGATCGGCGTGTTCGCATCGGCGTCCGCGGCGCGGCGCGGCGACCCGTGCACCGGCAGTCCTTGCGGCGCGTCGAGCGCGTACCGCGTCGCCGGCGACAGCCCCGGCGGCTGCGGCGGCAGCGGATTCTCCGCCGACGGCACGTAGCGGTCGAGGACGAAGCGGCCGCGGTCGAGCCACGCGACGTCGGCCGGGGTCGCAAGTGAGCCGATGTCGATCCCGCACACCGTCACGGCTCGGCACCGGGCTGGCAGGTCGGACACCAGTACGCGGTCCGGTTCGCGTCGCCGAGGCCGCGCGAGCGAATCGGCGTCCGGCAGCGAGGGCACGGTCGCCCCGGGCGCCGGTACGCGTTGCGCGCCGGCGGCCGCCCGCTGTCGAGCGCGGCGCGCATCAGTCGCGCGGCCGTCTCGAGCGCCAGCCGACGCTCGTCCTCGCGCACCCCGCCGAGCCTTCGCCACGGCGAGAGCCGCGCCTCCCACAGAGCCTCGGCGAGCCACATGTTGCCGATCCCGGCGACAAGGCTTTGATCGAGCAGCGTCTCGCCGAGCGGGCGCGCCGGGTCGGCCGCATCGAGGCGGGCGAGCATCGCGGCGATGTCCGGCCGCGAGGCGAGGATGTCCGGGCCCAGTCGCCCGAGCACACGCGCGTTCAGCTCCAGCACCGGCCCGTCCCAGAGCACGGCCTCGAGCTCGCCGCCACGGAGGACGAGCCACGGCGTGCCGCTGCGACCGGAGCCGCGCGGGCGGACCTGCCAGCGCCCGCTCACCCGCAGGTGCGAGCGCAGTACGAGGCCGCCGTCGAAGCGCAGGAAGAGGTTCTTTCCGACCGCGGACACCGCCTCGAGGACACGCCCGTCGAGCTGCGTCGGGTCGATCGCCGCCCGCGCGCGCGGGTGCGGCGCCTCGACCTCGACCCGGCCGCCCACGAGCGGCTGGAGGCGGCGCGCCGCGCGGTGGAGCGTGTCTCCTTCGGGCACGGCCCGAGCCTACTCCGTCATCCTTCGTCTGCCGTGGCCGCTCCGGAACCTCGCTGGTGGACCCTTCGACACGCGCAGAACCTCAAGCCCGCGACGTATCGGTGCCCGCTCTGCGACGGACATCTGCACGCGATGACGGAGCACGTCCTGATCGCGCCGGAAGGTGACCTCTCGCGGCGGCGGCACGCGCACACGGAGTGTGCCGCGAAGGCGCGTGCGGCGGGTCGGCTGCCGTCCTGGGACGAGTGGCAGGCGATGCAACCGCGGCGTGGCGGCCTCTTCGGCCGGCTGCTCGGACGCGGGCGACAGTCGCCAAAAGGCAACAGGCGGTTTCGCCTCGAGGCAACAGAGAGCCGTCTACCTTTCCGGGATCGCGACGATCGGTGATCGGATTCGGAGTCGGCGCGTCACGCTCGGCCTCAGCCTACGCGAGGTCGCGCGGCCCGGCCTCTCGCCCGGGTACCTCAGCCGTCTCGAACGCGGCGAGCGGCAGGCGAGCACGAAAGCGTTGCGGCTGCTCGCGCCGGTCCTGGAGTGCTCCGCGCACTGGCTCGAGACCGGCCGCGACGACCCGGCCGAGCTGCTGGCGCAACTCGTGCTCAAGCACCGCGGCCGACCGCTGCCGAAGCAGGCGGCGACGCTCGCGCGCCGGGTCCTCACCGCGAGGCGGGAGTAGCCGGCTGCGCCGACTCGACCCTAGGGGCGCAGCACCGCGCGGCGGGGGCCCGCGAGGAAGCCGGCCTCGACGAGGAGCGGCAGGACGTCGCTCTCGGTGACCGGCTCGCCGTCGAAGCGCTCGACGGCGAGCCGCTTCGCGCCGCCGCGCTTCACGTGCGCGACGAGCGCGGCGAGCGCGGGCCGCAGCCACTCGCCGTCCGGCGCGCACAAGGGAACGAGCGAGCGGCCGCCGCGCTCGACGTAGAGAACGGCCTCGCCGCGGACGAGCACGACGTGCGCGCCCGCGACGCGCGCGGGTCGCGCCCCCTCTCGCCGCGGCCACGGGAGCGTTGCGCCGTACGGCTGGGCGGGATCCGCCGCCGCGAGCACGAGCGGCGCCGGCTCCTCCCCCGCCTCGCGGAGCTCGCGCAGCCGCTCGACGGCGCCGCCCAGCGCGAACTGCGCGCCGCCGAGGCCCTCGACGAAGTAGCCGCGACGGCAGAGGCCGAGCGTCTCCAGCGCGCGCAGCTCGCCGTACACCGCCCCGTAGCCGCCGGCGATGCCCTCGGCACGGACGCCGTCGCGCGTGACGACGCCCTGCCGCTCGAGCAGCAGCTCCGCGAGCGCGCGACGGTCGGGCGGGCGTGCGAAGAGCCGCTCCGTCAGCGACCATCGTCCCTGCGTCGCCGTCACGACCGCCGTGCGCGAGCGGGAGAACCGTCGCGGCCGGCGCTCCGGCTTCGGCACGCCGTGGCGGCGACCGGCACGGAGCGGCGTCCACGCGTCGTTCGTCACCTCGCCGGCCCAGACGAGGTCCCAGAGAGCCGGCAGCGCGTCCTCGGCGGCGAGTCCCGTCTCCTCGAGCAGGTCGAGCCAGAAGAGCGCGCTCCTCGCGAGCGCGGCGCGGACCCGGTCGTGCTCCGCGCCTTCGGGTCGCGGCGCCGCCGCCACCTGGCCGAGCGCCCCGGCGTCCTCGCGGAAGTAGAGGGCGGCGCGGTCCTGCCCCGCACCAACCCAGACGACCTCGCCCGTCGCGCAGAGTCCGTCGAGGTGCTCGGGCCGGTAACCCGGCACGCGGCGCGGCAAGACGTCCGCGTCCCAGAGCGCAACCGGGAGCGGCAGCGCCTGCAGCGGCACGAGCGCCTCGCGCAGCGACGCCCTCCGGTCGATCCCGTGCCATGACGGCAGGAAACGCGCGAGCGCCTGCTGCTCGACCGGCTCCACCTCGCGGCGGAGCGCGGCGAGCGACGCGCGGCGCAGCCGGCGCAGGACGTCGGGGTCGCACCACTCGCGCTCGCTGCCGCCGGGACGAAGCTCGCCGCGGACGAGGAGCTCCTCCCGCTCGAGCGCGACGAGGACGCCGCTGAGGTCGCGGCCGAAACGTTCGGTCGCCTCCTCGCTCGTGAACGGCCCCCGCCCCTTGGCGAACCGCAGCACGAGCTGCCGCAACGCCGCGTCGGGCTCGGTCGGTGCCAAGAACGCGTCGGGCAGGCCGCCGGGCGGCATCGCGCCGAGCGCATCGCGGTAGCGACCCGCGTCCTCGGCTGCGATCAGCCGCTCCTCGCCGGCGACGCGCACCCGCACCGCGCGCCGCTCGCGGAGCAGCGTCTCCGCGAGCGCCTCCTCGTACTCGCCGGCCCGGAGGTCGCCGCGCAGCCGCAGCCTGTCGTGCAGCTGGTCGGCGGTGCGCGCCTCGCCGCGCAGCTGCCGCTCGACCTCCGCGACGGCGTCTGCGTCGAGCAGGTCGCGCAGCTCCTCCTGGCCGAGCAGCTCGCGCAGCAGGTCGCGGTCGAGCGACAGCGCCTGCGCCCGCCGCTCCGCCGGCGGCGTGTCGTCCTCGTACATGTAGGTGGCGATGTAGTCGAAGAGAAGCGACGCGCTGTAGGGCGAGGCCGACTGCGTCTCGACCTCGACCAGGTCGAGCGCTCGCGTGTGCAGGCCGTGCAGCAGCCGCCGAAGCGCCGGCAGGTCGAAGACGTCCTGCAGGCACTCGCGGTAGGTCTCGAGGATCACGGGGAACGAGCCGTACTTGCGCGCGACCTGCAGGAGCGACTGGGCCTTCAGCCGCTGCTGCCAGAGCGGCGTTCGCTCGCCGGGCCGGCGGCGCGGGATCAGCAGCGCGCGCCCGGCGTTCTCGCGGAAGCGCGAGCCGAAGAGCGCCGTCTGCCCCACCTCCTGGACGACGAGATCCTCGAGCTCGTCCGGGTCGGGGAGCAGGTCCTCGGTCGGCGGCGGCGTGTCCGCGTCCGGCAGGTGGAAGGCGATGCCGTCGTCCGACCAGATGAACTGCGCGTCGAGGCCGAGCGCGTCGCGCAGTCTTGCGCCCACCGCCATCGCCCACGGCGCGTGGACGCGCGCGCCGAACGGCGTGAGGATGCAGACCCGCCAGTCGCC
>DASRGD010000065.1:0-20018 GCA_035651195.1 Gaiellaceae bacterium
AAGTTCCGCTTCGAGCCCTGCGACGGCGAGCTGCCGCCGCTCTTCCAGGTGCCGGGCGGCCACCTCGACGCCTGCTACCTCTCGCCGGAGCGCAAGCGCGACCTGTGGACGAAGCGGATCGGCGCCGAGCTCGGGGTGACGGGATGAGCGTCGCTCGCCTTCGGCTCGCTCGCGGGGGGCAACCTCCGGTTTCCCCCCTGATCCCCCCTTCCGACACGTGGCGGCTCGCTGTGTGCGAGCACGGGCAAAGCCCGCACTCGCGGCCGCTCGCTGCGCGTTCGCGGGCCACGATCGAGGGTGTCGTATGAGCGTGGGCATGAATGGTGAGCCGCTCGTCGAGGTGCAGAACCTCACGAAGCACTTCCCGGTGAAGCAGGGCGTCTTCGCGCGTGGGCGCGCGGTCGTGCACGCAGTCGAGGACGTGACGCTGACCGTCCGGCGCGGGGAGACGCTCGGGATCGTCGGCGAGTCCGGCTGCGGCAAGTCGACGACCGCGCGGCTGATCGTCCGGCTGCTCGAGCCGACCGCGGGCAAGGTGCTCTTCCAGGGCCGTGACATCACCCACGCGTCGCAGCGCCGGCTGCGGCCGCTGCGGCAGGAGATGCAGATGATCTTCCAGGACCCCTACTCGTCGCTCAACCCGCGCAAGAGCGTCGGCCAGATCATCGCCGAGCCGTTCGCGATCCACCACACGGCGAAGGACACGAAGGCGCGCGTCCGCGACCTGCTCGCACGCGTGGGCCTCAACCCCGAGCACTACAACCGCTACCCGCACGAGTTCTCGGGCGGGCAGCGGCAGCGGATCGGCGTCGCACGCGCGCTCGCGCTGCAGCCGAAGCTGATCGTGTGCGACGAGCCCGTCTCCGCGCTCGACGTGTCCGTGCAGGCGCAGATCCTCAACCTGCTGAAGAGCCTGCAGCGCGAGTTCAACCTCACCTACGTCTTCATCTCCCACGACCTGTCGGTGATCCGGCAGATCTCCGACCGGATCGCCGTCATGTACCTCGGGCGCGTCGTCGAGCTCGCAGACTCGGAGTTGCTCTACGAGCATCCGCGCCATCCGTACACGGCCGCCCTGCTCTCCGCCGTCCCGAAGCCGGAGGCAAACGGGGGCGGCTACGCGCGCAAGCGGATCATCCTCGGCGGGGACGTCCCGTCGCCGATCGACCCGCCGCGGGCCTGCGTCTTCCACACTCGCTGCCCGCGGATGAAGCCGGGGCACTGCGACGTCGACGCGCCCGAGCTGCGGAAGTTCGACGGCGACCAGCGGGCTGCCTGCCACTACCCGGTCGAGAAATGGCCGATCAGCGAGGACGAGCTGCGCCGCCGGCCGGGCGTCGAGGCCGAGGTGCCGGGGCGCTAACAAAGCGCAGACGCTTGCGTCGGAAGGTGTGATGATCGGCTGGCGCAGGACGACCCCGTGCGAGCGGGCGACGCAGTGGATCTCGCTCGACCTCGACGGCGAGCTGACGGAGCTCGAGCGGGCGGGGCTCGACCGCCACCTCGACCGCTGCCCCGAGTGCCGCCGCCTGAGCGCCGAGCTCGCCGGGCTGACGACGTTGCTCCGCTCCGCGCCGCCGGTCGAGCCGACCGGTCGCGTCGTCGTCGCCGCTTCCCGTCGGCGCGCTCGCGTCGCGAGCCGGATCGGCTTCGCCGCCGCACTCGCGTCTGTCGTCGCGGTGCTCGCGACGCTCGCCACGACCCGTAGCTCGTCCGACCTGCTCGGCGGCTCGCAGAGCGCGCTCGCGTTCGCAGACCGGCAGCAGCAGCTCCGCTTCGTGCACGACAAGGTGCTGCAAATGGAGCCGCGGCACGTCGTCGTGGTGCAGCAGTCGCTCGCCGCGGGCGTTCCCGCGCTCGGGCAGCGGGCGCTTCGGTAGACTTGCCGCCACGCGCCGTTCCTCCGGCGCCCACCTTTCCAGGAGGCACATGGCCAAGAACGGCAGCAACGCGAACGTGGGCAAGCTGATCGAGATCAAGGGCGTCGTCGTCGACGCCGTCTTCCCGGAGCGGCTGCCGGAGATCTACGCGGCCCTCCGCATCGAGCGGCCCGGCGGCGGCGAGCTGGTCGCGGAGGTGCAGCAGCATCTCGGCGACGACCGTGTCCGCGCCGTCGCGATGGACTCCACCGACGGGATCGCGCGCGGCGTCGACGTCATCGACACCGGCGCCCCGATCTCGGTCCCGGTCGGGCCCGCCACGCTCGGCAGGCTCTGGAACGTGCTCGGCGACCCGATCGACGAGAAGCCCGCGCCGGTCGACGTCGAGCGATGGCCGATCCACCGCGACCCGCCGGACTTCGACGAGCTCTCGCCGAAGGTCGAGATCTTCGAAACGGGGATCAAGGTCGTCGACCTGATCGCGCCTTACGTCCGCGGCGGCAAGATCGGCCTCTTCGGCGGCGCCGGCGTCGGCAAGACGGTCCTGATCCAGGAGCTGATCGCGAACCTCGCCCGCGAGCACGGCGGCGTCTCCGTCTTCTCCGGCGTCGGCGAGCGCACCCGCGAGGGGAACGACCTCTGGCTCGAGATGTCCGAGGCCGAGGCGGGCGCCGGCGGCGGCAAGGTGATCGACAAGGTCGCCCTCTGCTACGGGCAGATGAACGAGCCGCCGGGCGCACGCCTGCGTGTCGGCCTCTCCGGCCTGACGATGGCGGAGTACTTCCGCGACCAGGGTCAGGACGTGCTGCTCTTCATCGACAACATCTTCCGCTTCGTCCAGGCGGGCTCGGAGGTGTCGGCGCTGCTCGGTCGCATGCCGAGCGCGGTCGGCTACCAGCCGACGCTCGCGACGGAGATGGGCCAGCTGCAGGAGCGGATCACGTCGACCTCGACCGGCTCGGTCACGTCCGTGCAGGCGATCTACGTGCCCGCGGACGACCTGACCGATCCTGCGCCCGCGAACACGTTCGCGCACCTCGACTCGACCACGGTGCTCTCGCGCGCCCTCGTCGAGCAGGGCATCTACCCGGCGGTCGACCCCCTCGACTCGACCTCGCGCGCGCTGACGCCGGGCGTCGTCACGCCGGAGCACTACGAGGTCGCGACGCGCGTGCAGGAGATCCTGCAGCGCTACAAGGACCTGCAGGACATCATCGCCATCCTCGGGATCGAGGAGCTGTCGGACGAGGACCGGCTGACGGTTGCCCGGGCGCGGAAGGTGCAGCGCTTCCTCTCGCAGCCCTTCTTCGTCGCCGAGGTGTTCACCGGCACGCCGGGCCAATACGTGCGGCTCGAGGACACGGTCCGCGGCTTCGCCGAGATCATCGACGGCCAACACGACGAGCTGCCCGAGCAGGCGTTCTACATGGTCGGGCCGATCGAGGCCGCGGTCGAGCGCGGCCGCCAGCTCGCCGCGGCCTAGCGAGGCCGTCGGCTTGCCCGGAAGCGGCAAGAAGTTCGACCTCTCGCTCGTCACGCCCGACGGCGCGGCGTACGAAGGCGAGGTCGAGATGATCATCGTGCCCGGCCAGATCGGCGAGATCGGCGTCCTCGCGCGGCACGCGCCGCTGATCGCGACGCTGCGGTCGGGCTCGACGCGCATCCATCCCGGCGACGGCGCCGAGGTGATCGAGTTCGCGACCGGCCCGGGATTCTTCCAGGTGCTCGAGAACCGGGCGATCGCGCTCGTCGACGCCGCCGTCGAGGCCTCGCAGATCGACGACGCGGCGGCCCGCGCCCAGCTCGAGGCCGCTCGGGCCGAGCTCGAGGCGATCGACCGGGGCGAGTCGACCGCCGACCGCTGGGTCGTCGAGCAGCGCCTTCGCCACGCCGAGAACCAGCTCGCCGTCGCCGGGCGCGGCTAGGCGAGGGCCCGGGCTCAGCCGACCTCGTTCGCCGCCGCGGCGGCGAGGCCGCAGCCGACGTGCCGGTCGAGGCACGAGGTGACGAGCCGCTCGAGCGCCGGTTGCTGCCAGGAGTTGATGAAGTCGGCGTGGCCGGAGTGCTGGCCGCCGGAGGAGAGCATCGTCGCACCCTGCACCGCCGACGGCAGGTAGCGGTAGACGAGCGAGATCGCCGGCAGCGCGATCGGGTGGCTGGGCGGGCAGCGCCCGGCGACGGAGTACGCCATGTGGCTCTGGTGGTCGGCACTGTCGAGTTGGCGGCCGTTCCAGCAGTTCGGGAAGTTGACGTGCAGCTGCAGCGTCGTCTGCGGCGGACAGGCGGGGATGTTGCTGGAGGCGTCGGGGGCGAGGCGGTCGCGCAGCCCGTACAGCGTCGTCTTCACGAGCCCGCAGTCCCAGTAGGTGACGCCGAGCGGCTGCGGCGCGACGGCGTGCGAGTCGCCGGCGACGATGCGCAGGCCGGGCGGGAAGGCGCGGACGGGGGCGGTGGTGAGGCGGCGGTAGTAGACGATCGCGCCGAGCGGCAGCACCGGCCTGCCGTTCGAGTAGAGGGTCGGCGCCCAGTAAGCGGCGGTGTCGGCCCGCGGCTGGCACGTCCCAGAGGCGGCGCGGAGCGACGCGAGCGTCGAGAAGGCGTTCGTCGAGCGGTTGCCGACGAAGGTGTGGTCGTGCGAGAACCCCGGCTCGCCCGGGAAGACGATCGGGTCGTCGGGCGCATGGTGGCTGTAGGCGCAGAAGCTGATGAAGGAGGAGGCGGTACCGGCGGCACCGACATCCCCGGCCTGCGCGGCCGTGGCGACGGCGACGCAGCCGGCGACCGCGAGGATTCCGGAGAGAAGGCGCCGCGCGCGCGCCCGCACGGGGAGGCCGGCCAAGTTCCCGACAGCGTAGTCGTCACGACGGCGGGGCAGGCCCTGCGCGACCGGGGATGGCGCCGGCGGCGCGCTGCGCGCGGCGATCGCGCCGGCAGGAAGCTCGGGAGCGAGCATGCCTTCTCAGAGCGCGGACGAGAGCGTGCGGACGAGGGTTGCCGGGCGCGCGAAACCCCCCTGGGTGGGGAGCCGGCCCGCCGCCCTCGAGGCCGACGATACCTGGCGGCCACGCGCCGAGGTGTGTCGCGCCGGCGTCGATTCCGGGTCTTTTCCTCCACGGCGGCTGCTACGCTGGCAGTCCCGGAGAGCTTTGACGGCAGCTTGGCGACCGGGTCAACAAACGCCTAAAGAGCCCCGCGCGGATGTGCCTCGCGAACCTCTTTGGGCCGGAGGTCGACGTGGCGAAGCGAGACGCAGCGAAAGCGATCACGAGGCTGGCGCAGGAGCGGATTCTCGTTCTCGACGGCGCGTGGGGGACGATGCTGCACGGCGCCGGCCTCGCGCCCGCCGACTACCGCGGCGCGCGCTTCGCCGAGCATGCCGTCGACGTCGCCGGCGACCCCGACGTCCTCAACCTGACCCAGCCGGAGCTCGTCCGCGCGGTGCACGAGCGCTACCTCGCGGCCGGAGCCGACATCACGACCACGAACACGTTCACGGCGACGCGGATCGGCCAGGCCGACTACTGCCTCGAGGACGTGGTCTACGAGCTGAACGTCGCTGCGGCACGGATCGCGCGCGAGGCCGCCGGCGACCGCTTTGTCGCCGGTTCCGTCGGGCCGCTCAACGTCACGCTCTCGCTCAGCCCGAAGGTGGACGATCCGTCGTTCCGCACCCGCACGTTCGGCGAGGTCCGCGACGCCTACGCCGAGCAGATCGCGGGCCTGGTCGAGGGCGGCGTCGACCTGCTGCTGCTCGAGACCGTGTTCGACACGCTGAACGCGAAGGCTGCGATCGTGGCAGCGCGCGAGACGGCGCCCGGTGTGCCGCTCTGGATCTCCGCCACGATCGTCGACCTCTCCGGGCGCACGCTCTCCGGGCAGACGATCGAGGCCTTCTGGACCTCGGTCGAGCACGCCGACCCGTTGATCGCCGGCATCAACTGCTCGCTCGGCGCCCGCGAGATGCGGCCGTACGTTGCCGAGCTCTCGCGGCTCGCACCCTGCCTCGTCAGCGCGCATCCCAACGCCGGCCTGCCGAACGCGTTCGGCGGCTACGACGAGACGCCCGAGCTGACGAGCACGCTCCTGCGCGAACTCGCGGAGGCCGGCTTTCTCAACGTCGCCGGGAGCTGCTGCGGCTCCACGCCCGAGCACACGTCGGCGATCGCCGCCGCCGTGCGCGGGCTCCCGCCTCGCCGCCCGCCGGCGCCGGCTCGCTGCTCGCGGTGGAGCGGGCTCGAGCCGTTCGAGATCGGCCCCGACACCGGCTTCGTCCTGATCGGCGAGCGGACGAACGTCACCGGCTCGGCGCGCTTCCGCCGGCTCGTCGAGGCGGGCGACTTCGCCGGAGCCGTCGAGGTGGCGCTCGAACAGGTGCGCGGCGGCGCGAACATCCTCGACGTCAACATGGACGCCGACCTGCTCGACAGCGAGCAGGCGATGCGGACGTTCCTGAACGTGATCGCGACCGAGCCCGAGGTCGCGCGACTTCCGATCATGGTCGACAGCTCCCGCTGGACGGTGCTGGAAGCGGGCCTGCAGTCGATCCAGGGCAAGGGCATCGTCAACTCGATCAGCCTCAAGGAGGGCGAGGCGGCGTTCCTCGAGCAGGCGCGCCGGATCCGCGACTACGGCGCCGGCGTCGTCGTGATGGCGTTCGACGAGGAGGGTCAGGCGACCTCGGTCGAGCGCAAGGTCGAGATCTGCGGCCGCGCCTACGACCTGCTCACGCAAGTCGTCGGGTTCCCGCCCGAGGATCTGGTCTTCGACCCGAACGTGCTCGCAGTCGCGACCGGGATCGAGGAGCACGACACCTACGCGCTCGCGTTCCTCGAGTCGCTGCCGCTGATCAAGCAGCGCTGCCCGGGCGCGCGGACGAGCGGCGGCATCTCGAACCTCTCCTTCTCGTTCCGCGGCAACGACCGCGTACGCGAGGCGATGCACGCTGCCTTCCTCTACCACGCGATCCGCGCCGGCCTCGACATGGGCATCGTCAACGCGGGCCAGCTCGCGGTCTACGAGGACATCGAGCCCGACCTGCTCGAGCGTGTCGAGGACGTCCTGTTCGCGCGTCGCCCGGACGCGACCGACCGGCTGGTCGAGAGCGCTGAGCGTTACAAGGGCGAGGGGACCCGCCGCGAACGCGACCTCTCCTGGCGCGAGGCTCCCGTCGAGGAGCGGCTCGCGCACGCGCTCGTGCACGGGATCGTCGACTTCATCGAGGTGGACACCGAGGAGGCGCGACAGCGTGCGGCCAGACCGCTCGACGTGATCGAGGGCCCGCTGATGGACGGCATGCGAATCGTCGGCGACCTGTTCGGCTCCGGGCGGATGTTCCTGCCGCAGGTGGTGAAGTCCGCGCGTGCGATGAAGAGGGCGGTCGCCTACCTCGAGCCGTTCATGGAAGGGGAGAAGGTCGGCAGCAGCGCGCAGGGAAAGGTCGTGCTCGCGACCGTCAAGGGCGACGTGCACGACATCGGCAAGAACATCGTCGGCGTCGTTCTCGGCTGCAACAACTACGACGTGATCGACCTCGGCGTGATGGTGCCGGCGGAGACGATTCTCGAGACGGCAGTCACCGAGCACGCGGACGTCGTCGGGCTCTCGGGGCTGATCACGCCGTCGCTCGACCAGATGGTCGAGGTGGCGAAGGAGATGGAGCGCCGCCGCCTCGAGCTACCGCTTCTGATCGGCGGCGCCACGACCTCGCGCCAGCACACCGCCGTCCGCATCGCGCCCGAGTACTCACACGAGGCAGTGCACGTCCTCGATGCGAGCCGCGTCGTCGACGTCGTCTCGGCGCTGCTCGACCCGGTACGGCGGGTCGCCCTCGAGGCCGAGAACCGCCAGCTCCAGACGCGCCTCCGCGAGCAGCACGCTGAGAAGCTCCGGCGGCCGCTGCTGCCGCTCGCGGCGGCGCGCGCGAACCGGGACCAGGTCGCGTTCGACGATCTGCCGCCGACGCCGTTCACCGGGCGACGCGTCGTCGAGCCCGCGATCGGCGACCTCGTGCCCTACATCGACTGGCAGTTCTTCTTCCACGCCTGGGACCTGAAGGGCAAGTTCCCGGCGATCCTGGACAACCCCGCGGCGCGGGAGCTCTACGACGACGCTCGCGAGCTGCTTGCGGCGATCACGCGCGACGAGTTGCTGCGCGCGACCGGGGTGTACGGCTTCTGGCCGGCGCACGCCGAGGGCGACGACGTCGTCCTCGACGGCACGCGCTTCTGCTTCCTCCGCCAACAGGCGGACCACGGCGACGGCCGCCCGAACCGCTGCCTGGCCGACTACGTCGCCGCCCACCGCGACCACGCCGGCGCCTTCGCGGTCTCGATCCACGGCGCCGACGAGCTCGCGGCGCGGTACGCCGCCGAGCACGACGACTACCGCGCGATCGTCGTCAAGGCGCTTGCCGACCGGCTCGCCGAGGCGTTCGCGGAGTGGCTGCACGCGCAGGCTCGCCGCGAGTGGTACGCGCCCGACGAGAACCTCGCGCCGGCCGACCTGGTCGCCGAACGATTCCGCGGTATCCGGCCGGCGTTCGGCTATCCGGCCTGTCCCGATCACAGCGAGAAGGAGAAGCTCTTCCGGCTGCTCGGCGCGCGCGCGGTCGGAATCGACCTGACCGAGTCGTTCGCGATGACCCCGGCGGCCTCCGTCAGCGGCATCTACCTGGCCCACCCGCAGGCCCGCTACTTCGCCGTCGGCCGGATCGGCGCCGACCAGCTCGAGGATTACGCCGGGCGCAAGGGCGAGCCGGTCGCCGAGGTCGAGCGCTGGCTGCGGCCGAACCTGTCCTAGGGGCGCGTGCGGCGGCTACGAAGACGCCGCGCGGTTCAGCGGCGCGCCGGTCCAGATTCGGATCCGTCCCGGGGCTCGGCTATCCTCCCGCCTGCAGGCGCCTTCGGGCGCCCGCTTCGTTTCCATGAGGACGACCCTGAAGAGAGGCGTCGGTCGCGGCGCCGAGCTGAACGGCAACGGGCACTCCGTCTTCCCGCCGGGCCCGATCAGCGCCGTCGTCCGCTACCGGCAGCCGCCGCCGCCGCGGCGCAGCGGCGTCGCCTTCGTCGGGCGGATCCTGCTCGTCACGCTCCTCGTCGCCCTCGCGCTCGTGCTGGGCGGAATCGGCGGCGCCTACCTCTGGTTCCATCAATCGGTGAACGCCGTGCGTGCCCATTCGGTCGACGTCAAGGTGGCGGAGCGCCAGCTGCGCGTTGCGTTGCCGGGCCAGGCGGCGATCGCGCTCCTGCTCGGCTATGACGCCCGCGCGGGCGTGGGCGGCTGGGGACCGAAGGACTCGCGCTCGGACACGCTGATGCTCGTCCGCGCCGACCCGGCGACGAAGACGATCTCGATGCTGTCGTTTCCGCGCGACCTGATCGTGCCCGTGTACTGCCCCGGCCACGCCGTCGTCGACGACCGCATCAACTCCGCGTTCTCGCGCTGCGGCCCGAAGGGCTCGCTCGACACCGTCAGGCACCTGACGGGGCTGCCGATCAACTACCTGATCACGGTCAACTTCCACGGCTTCAAGGAGATCGTCGACCGGTTCGGGGGCGTCTGGCTCGACATCGACCGCCGTTACTACAACCACAACAACGGCAGCTACGCGACGAACTTCGCCAACATCGACCTGCAGCCGGGGTACCAGCTCCTCACCGGCGGCAGCGCGCTCGAGTTCGTCCGCTATCGGCATACCGACTCCGACCTCTACCGGCTCGCGCGCCAGCAGGAGTTCCTACGTGCGCTCAAGCAGCAGGTCTCGCAGCACTTCGACCCGCTGAACCTGCCGCAGATCGTCTCCGCGATCACGCACAACGTCGAGGTCGGCGGCAAGTTCGACGGGTCGACGGTGCTCAAGTACGCGCTGCTCGCCGCGACGCTCCCTGGCGGCCACATGCTGCAGGTGCGGATCAACAACGTGACCGGCTACGGCGAGCTGTCGGCGCCGGCGGCGTCGATCCAGGCCGCCGTGCAGCAGTTCGAGAACCCGGACGTGGGGCAGGCGAAGGTCGCGAACGCGACCGCGCTCGGCGAGAGGCTGAAGTCGAGCGCGCCGACGCCGCAGCAGACGACCGTCACCGTCCTCAACGGCAACGGCGTCCCCGGCGCGGCCGCGAACGCCGCCTACCTCCTCGGCCAGCGCCACTACCCGATCCTGCAGCCGCCGCGCGGGCTGCAGCCGAACGCGCCGCTGCAGAACTACTTCCACACCCAGATCTACTTCAACCCGCGCAAGCCGACGTCGAAGCCGGCGGCGCTCGTATTGCAGAAGCTGCTGCAGCCGGCGGACGTCCTGCCGCTCCCGCACAACAGGATGCTGCGGTCGCTCGACCCCGGCGCGCTGCTGCTCGTCGTGCTCGGCCAGACCTTCCACAACACGCTCAGCGCCGCTCCGCCGTCGCCGGTGCCGGCGCGACAGCCTGCGGCCGTGCGCTACGACAGCGGTCCCGCCGCGGCGCTGCTGCGCCCGCTCGCGAAGAAGGTCCCGTTCCCGCTCGAGGTGCCGACGATCCTCGAGCGCGGCTCCTACCCCGACACCTGCTGCGGCGACGTCCCCGTCCGGCTCTACACGATCGTCAAGGGCAAGAAGGCGGTTCGGCTCGTCTTCCGGACCGGCGGGAACGAGTACTGGGGGGTCGAGGAGACGAACTGGCAGGACGCGCCGGTGCTCGGCGACCGTAGCTTCCGCCACGATCTCGGCGGCCGCGAGTGGGACCTGTACTACTCGGGAACGCACCTGCACATGGCCGTCCTGCGCGCGAACGGGGCCACCTACTGGGTCGTCAACACGCTGCTCGACTCGCTCTCGAACGAGACGATGCTGGCGATCGCCAAGGGCCTCAAACCCCTAACAGCCGTCCACTAGGCTCCGGGTCGATGGCACGCATCGGCATCTTCGGTGCCGGCTGGGTCGGGCTGGTCACCGGCGTCTGCTTCGCCGAGCTCGGACACGAGGTGGTGATCCGCGACATCGTGCGCGAGAAGATCGAGGGGCTCCAGCGTGGCGAGGTGCCGTTCCACGAGCAGGACGTGCCGGAGCTCCTGGAGCGGAATCGCGGACGGCTCTCGTTCACGCTCGATGCCGACGAGGTCGCCGGGTGCGAGCTCCTGTTCGTCTGTGTCGACACGCCGCCGACGTATGCGGGCGACGCCGACCTGTCGCGCGTCTGGAGCGTCGTCGAGGAGCTGCCGGCGCTCGAGGGCCGGCCGGTCCTCGTGATGAAATCGACGGTGCCGGTCGGGACGGGCGCGAAGGTGCGGGAAGGCCTCCACGCGCGCGGGCTCGGCAACGTCGGGTACGTCTCGAATCCCGAGTTCCTGTCCGAGGGTCGGGCGGTCGAGGAGTTCATGCACCCGGACCGGGTCGTCGTCGGCGCGTTCGACGACGCCGATGGAGCGATCGTGGCCGCGCTGTACGAGCCGCTGCGGACGCCGATCGTTCGCTGCGACGTCAACTCCGCGGAGATGATCAAGCTCGCGGCCAACGCGTTCCTGATGACGCGCATCTCGTTCATCAACGAGATCGCGAACGTCTGCGAGGCGACGGGCGCCGACGTCGTCAAGGTGGCAGAGGGGGTCGGCCTCGACCACCGGCTCGGACCGTACTTCCTGCGCGCGGGCATCGGCTACGGCGGCAGCTGCTTCCCGAAGGACTCGCTCGCGCTCAAGCAGCTCGCGTCGAACTCCGGCTACCACTTCCAGCTGCTCTCGGCCGTGATCGAGGTCAACGAGCTGCAGAAGCGGCGCGTGATCGGCAAGCTCAAGCGCCACCTGGGCTCGCTCGCGAAGCGCAAGGTGGCGCTCCTCGGTCTCGCCTTCAAGCCGAACACCGACGACATGCGCGAGGCGCCCTCGATCGTGCTCGCGAGCCGCCTGCTCGCCGAGGGGGCGGAAGTGCGAGGGTGGGACCCGGTCGCCGACGGGGCGGCGCTGCCGCGCGGCGTCGAGATCGTCGGCTCGGTGCTCGAGGCGGTGCGAGAGGCGGACGCGGCGGTGATCGTGACCGAATGGCCGGAGCTGCGCGACCTCGCGCGGGAGGAGGTGCGGCGGGCGATGGCGACGCCGCTGATCGTCGACGGCCGTAACCTGCTCGACCCTGCTCAGGCGAGGTCGGCCGGATTCGCCTACGAAGGCATCGGCCGCCCGACGTCGCCGAGCGACGTCTTGCCCGAGACGCGGGAGCGCGAGCTCGAGCGCGAGCTCAAGCACTAGTTGGAGGCGGTTCTCCTCGCAGGCGGCAGGGCGGAGCGGCTCGGCGACGCAGCGGGCGGGCGCCCGAAGGCGCTCGTCGACGTCGCAGGCAAGCCGCTGGCCGCGTACCAGGTCGGCAGGCTCGCGCGAGCCGGCGTCGAGCGGGTGATCGTGTCCTGCGCGCGCGGGCAGGGCGAGCTCTTCGCGGCCGAGCTGGGCGGCCTCGGCGTCGAGATCGTGACCGCGGAGGAGCCGGAGCGGCTCGGCCGCGGCGGCGGGATCAAGTTCGCTGCGCGCGAGCGACGTGAGGGCGGCGATCTCTACGCGCTCAACGGGGACGAGCTCGTCGACGTCGATTTCGCAGCCCTGCTCGCACGCCACCGCGAGGCCGGCGCCGCCGCCACCGTCGCCGTTGCGCGTCCGAAGTCGCCGTTCGGCGTCGTCGAGCTCGGGCACGACGACGTCGTCGAAGGGTTCACGGAGGGCGGTCGAATCCCGTACTGGGTGAACTGCGGGATCTACGTCCTCTCGCCGGAGGCGCTCGTACGCCTGCCTGACGTCGGCGACCACGAGACGACGACGTTCCCGGAGCTCGTGCGTGAGCGACGCCTGCATGCGTATCGCCACGAAGGCCTCTGGCTGACGGTCAACACGGCGAAGGAGCTGCGCATCGCGAGCGAGCACGTCGCCGCGCACCCGGAGTGGCTCGCGTGAGAGGATCGGCCGACGTGGGCGGCCAGCTGGACTCGCCGAACATCGACTCGCTCGACGAGTGGAGCTTCGAGCCGCGGCGGGTCGAGAAGCCGTGGGGCCACGAGCTGATCTGGGCGCTGAGCGACGACTACTGCGGCAAGGTGCTCTTCGTCCGCGCCGGTCACTCGCTCTCGCTGCAGTTCCACCGCGAGAAGGACGAGTCCTGGCTCGTCCAGTCGGGGCGGGCCAAGGTCGAGCTCTCGCGCGCCGGTGACCCGGTGCAGAACGAGGAGATCGTCGGCGCGGGGGCTGCGTTCCGCTTCCGCCCCGGCACCGTCCACCGGGTGACCGCGCTCGAGGACACGACCATCCTCGAGGTCTCGACGGCCCAGATCGACGACGTCGTTCGGCTCGAAGACGACTACGGCCGCGCCGGCACCTCCGAGTCGTAGCCGGCGCCCGTCGGCCCCGGGGACGAGAAGGCGCAGTACCGGCACCGTGCCGTGACAGACAGGGCACCCGTCGGCCGGTAGCGTTCTGCGTGGGCGGCGTGTGCCCCCTCGGGGGGCCGCGCCCGGCGCCCGCGGTGGCCGTGTGGACCGGACTGGGATCCGTTCCGGCCGGAGCAACCTTTACAGGCACGTGTTAAGGTTTGCCGCGTGGCAGGGTTGACGGTCGGAGAAGCGGCGGCGCGGAGCGGCTGGTCGCCGCGCATGCTGCGGTACCTGGAGCGGCGGGGGCTCGTCGTCCCGCGCCGGACGGCGGCGGGGTATCGCAGCTACGGCCTCGGCGAGCTCAACCAGCTGCGCGCGCTGGCGGAGCTCCGCCGGGCGTTCCAGCTCGGGATCGACGAGCTCGCCTTCGCCGCGCGCCTTCGGCGCGAGCCGGCGCTCCGGCGCGCGGTCGACGGCTGGCTCGCGGCTGCGGCCGACGCCGGCTCGTGGATCGACTGGGAACAGCGCAAGCACGAGCGGCTGCTGGCCGCCTAAATAGACTCGACTGGAGGCGGCATGGCAGCAACTCGACGCTACGACATCAAGGACATCTCGCTTGCGCCGGAGGGCGTGCGCAGGATCATGTGGGCCGACCGGCAGATGCCGGTGCTGGCGGCGATTCGCGAGCGGTTCGCTGCCGAGCAGCCGCTCGCCGGCTACCGCATCTCGGCCTGCTTGCATGTGACGACCGAGACCGCGAACCTGATGCGGGCGCTGAAGGCCGGCGGCGCCGACGTCGTCCTCTGTGCGTCGAACCCACTCTCGACGCAGGACGACGCCGCGGCCGCGCTCGTCGAGGAATTCGACGTCTCCGTCTTCGCGATCAAGGGCGAGGACAACGACACGTACTACCAGCACATCGAGGCCGCGGTCGACCACAAGCCGCAGCTGACGATGGACGACGGCGCCGACGTGATCGGAGTTCTGCACAGCGCACGCCGCGAGCAGCTCGGCGACATCATCGCCGGCATGGAGGAGACGACGACGGGCGTCATCCGGTTGAAGGCGATGGAGGCGGACGGCGCGCTCGCGTTCCCGGTCATCGCCGTCAACGACGCCCGTACGAAGCACCTCTTCGACAATCGCTACGGCACAGGGCAATCGACGATCGACGGGATCGTCCGTGCGACGAACGTCCTCCTCGCGGGCAAACGCTTCGTCGTCGCCGGCTACGGCTGGACCGGCCGCGGCGTCGCGATGCGTGCGCGAGGGATGGGAGCGCACGTGATCGTCACCGAGGTCGACCCGATGCGTGCGCTGGAAGCGCTGATGGACGGTTACGAGGTGCTCACGATGCACGATGCCGCTCTGATCGGGGACGTCTTCTGTACGGCGACCGGCGACAAGCACGTGATCGCGCGCGAGCACCTCGAGCTGATGAAGGACGGCGCGATCCTGTGCAACACTGGCCACTTCAACGTCGAGATCGACATTCCGGCGCTGCGCTCGCTCGCGGTCGAGACACGCGAAGCGCGCCAGTTCGTCGAGGAGTTCACGCTCGCCGACGGGCGCCGGCTCTACCTGCTCGCGGACGGGCGCCTCGTGAACATCTCTGCGGCCGAGGGCCATCCGGCGATCGTGATGGACATGTCATTCGCCAATCAGGCGCTCTCGACGGAGTACGCCGTCCAGCACGCGGCCTCGCTCGAACGAAAGGTGTACCCCGTGCCGCCCGAGATCGACGAGGAGATCGCCCGCCTGAAGCTCGCGACGATGGGCGTCACGATCGACGAGCTGACCGAGGAGCAGGCGAGATACCTGGCGTCGTGGAAGGAAGGGACCTAACCGCACGCGACGCCGCAGTGCGCGCGTTAGCCGTTGCTCGAGCCGGAACGCATCCTACGCCTCGAGGACGACCGCGTCGTCTTCCTCGACCAGCGGCGATTGCCCCTCGAGGAGGTGGAGGTCGAGTGCCGAACCGCGGCGGAGGTCGCGGAGGCGATCCGGTCGATGGTCGTGCGCGGCGCTCCGGCGATCGGGATCGCAGCGGCCTACGGCTACGCGCTCGCGATGGGCCGCGGCGAGGACGCCGACGAGGCCGAGCGCGTACTGCGGGCCTCCCGGCCGACGGCTGTCAACCTCGGCTGGGCGCTCGACGAGATGCGGCTCGATCCCTCGCCGGAGCACGCGCGGGCAATCCACCGCGACGAGGTCGAGCGCTGCCGCGCGATGGCGGCGCACGCGGCACGACTGCTCGAGCCCGGCACGCGCGCGCTGACACACTGCAACGCCGGCGGTCTCGCGACCGGTGGCTACGGCAGCGCCGTCGGCGCGCTGCTGACTGCGCGCGAGCTCGGGCTGCTGCGGCACGTTTGGGTCGACGAGACCCGTCCGCTGCTCCAGGGCGCCCGGTTGACGGCGTGGGAGCTCGAGGCGGCCGGCATTCCGCACGCAGTGATCGCCGACTCGGCTGCGGCGTCGCTCATGGCTGCGGGGGAGGTCGACGTCGTCCTCACCGGCGCCGACCGCATCGCCGCGAACGGAGACACGGCGAACAAGATCGGCACCTACGCGCTCGCGGTACTCGCGAGGCACCACGAGATCCCGTTCTACGTGATCGCGCCGAGCTCGACCGTCGACCACGCGACGGCGGCCGGCAATCGGATCCCGATCGAGGAACGCGACCCGGCGGAGGTGACTTCGCGCTTCGCGGCCCGCAATCCGGCCTTCGACGTCACGCCGGCGCGGTTGATCAGCTCGATCGTGACCGAGCACGGCGTCCACGAGCAGCCGTTTCGCGAATCGCTCGCCCGAGCCGTCGCCGCCTGATAGCCGTCGCCGCGCGTCGGGCGCGCAAGTGGCACAGAGTTGGCACTGAGCCGACACAGACACGACGCACGTCCGCCCGTACCGTGGCGGGCGTGGCTCGAACTCCTCTTCCCAACCCGCTGCACCGCCTGCGGCGCGCCGGGCAGCGTGCTCTGCGCCGCCTGCAGGCGGCTGCTGGTGCGTCTGCGGGCGCCGCTCTGCGACCGGTGCGGCGCGCCGACGGCGTGGCCGGTGCAGCGCTGCCGCGAGTGCGCCGACCGGCGGATCGCGTTCTCGTCGGCGCGGGCCGCCGTCACCTACGAGGGCCCGGCGCGCCCGTTCGTCCGCGCCTGGAAGGAGCACGGGCTCCGCCGCGCAGTCGCACCGGCGGCCGAGCTCGTGGCGGAAGTCGTCCCCTGCCCGGCAGCAGACGTCATCACCTATATCCCGCCCGACGGCGACCGCAACAGGAAGCGGGGGTACCATCCGGCGGAGCAGCTCGCCATCGAGCTCTGCGCCCGCTGGGGGCTTGCGGGCGCAGCGCTCCTCGGACGCGCCCGCCCGGTCGCGCAGCAGACCGGCCTGTCGCTCGGCGACCGGCGGCGGAACGTGCGCGGCGCGTTCACGGTCACGGTCCGGCCGCCGCAGAGGGTCGTCCTCGTCGACGACGTCTACACGACCGGGGCGACGGTGGCGGCCGCGGCCGGCGCTCTGCGCGCGGCCGGCGCCGCGAGCGTCCACGCGGTGACCTTCGCGCGGGCCGTTCGCTAGGCTGCGAGCGACGGATTCGCCACCACGAAGGAGGCTTCATGCGACTTCAGGTGAAGGGCAAGAACGTCGTGGTCAGCCCGTCGATCCGCGAGTACGCCGAGGCGAAGCTCGCGCGGCTGGCGAAGCAACTCGCAGAGCCGACCCAGGTCGAGCTCGAGCTGTCGGAGGAAAAGAACCCCTCGATTGCGGCGAGACAGGTTGCAGAGGCGACGATCTTCACGAAGGGGCCGACGCTCCGCGCCCGCGAGGCGTCGCCGGACCTGCGCGCGTCGATCGATCAGCTCGCGGATAAGCTCGAACGGCAGGTGAAGCGCTACCGCGAGAAGCGGCGCCGAGAGCCGCGCCGCCGCGCGGAGCACAACGGCAGCGAGTGAGCCTGTTCCGGCGCAGCGAGCCCCTCCACGTGCGGCTCGCGCGTGCAGGCGGCGTCTCACTGGGCGATGAAGCGGCGACCGAGGCCGCTCCGTGGGACGTGTCGGGCATCCACGGGCGGCCGCAGCCGCGCGAGTGGGACGTCGTCAGCACCGTCGACGCGCCCGGGCTCGAGGGCGAGCGGGCGAGCTTCGTCGCGGTCTCGGCCGACGCGCTCGTCGTCGAGGACGGCCCGGCGGACATCGAGCCCCTGGCGGCCGCCGTCGAGCGCGAGCTTCCGCCGCCCTACCGCGCCGAGGCGGTGCGCCGGCACGGGCCCGTCTGGGCGGTCGCCGCCCGCTCGATCGAGGTCGTGAGGCTGGTCGGCGTCGCGGGCGAGGAGATCGAGCTGACGATGCACGACGGCTTCCGCACGCTCCTCGTCGACGGGCAGCCGAGCTTCGGCTCGCTGCCGGCCCTCGAGCGGCCGGAGCATGTGGTACGCGCGACGCGCCTCGACGGCGAGCTCTGGGAGGTGCGTTTCGATCCCCTGTAGGGCGTCCGGCGCGGCGCACCCCGCCCGGTACCCTGTGTCCGATGCCGCAGCTCGGCGCACTCGAAAAAGCACTCCGTGTCGGCGAAGGCCGGCGGATGAAGCGACTGCAGGAGCAGGCCGCCTACATTGCGACACTCGAACCCGAGTTCCAGGCCCTCTCGGGTGCGGAGCTACGGGCGAAGACGGCCGAGTTCAGGCAGCGGCTCGCGAACGGCGAGGAGCTCGACGACTTGCTGTTCGAGGCGTACGCCGCCGTCCGCGAGGCGCGTGTCCGCGAGTCGAACCAGCGCATGTTCGACGTGCAGATGATGGGCGGCATCGTCCTCCACGAGGGCGACATCGCCGAGATGAAGACGGGCGAAGGCAAGACGTTCGTCGCGAGCCTCGCGCTCTACCTGAACGCGCTCCCGACCGTGACGACGCGGGACGGCCGAACGCTCGGGCAGGGCGTGCACCTGATCACCGTCAACGACTACCTCGCCGAGCGCGACGCCGAGTGGAACCGCGGCGTCTACGAGCGGCTCGGAATGACCGTCGCGTTCATCAAGCAGGGGATCCAGGATCCGGCGCTGCGGCGGCTCGCCTACGAGGCGGACATCACGTACGGTACGAACTCCGAGTTCGGCTTCGACTACCTCCGCGACAACATGGCGGTATCGCTCGAGGGTGTCGTCCAGCGAGGGCACGTCTACGGCATCGTCGACGAGGTCGACTCGATCCTGATCGACGAGGCGAGGACGCCGCTGATCATCTCCGGCGAGCCGACGACCGCGGCGAAGACGTACTACGACTTCGCCCGCGTCGTACGCGGCTTGCGCGGCGCACAGTCGAAGGGGACGAAGGTCCAAGACGAGGCGCTGGCGCAGGAGTACGACTTCCTCTACGACGAGAAGCACAAGACGGTCGCGCCGACGGAGTCGGGGATCGAGAAGGTCGAACGGGCGCTCGGGATCGACAACCTCTACGACCCGACCAACGTCCAGCTCGTCAACCACCTACGCCAGGCGCTGCTCGCCGAGGCGCTGTACAAGCGCGACGACGACTACGTCGTCCAGGACGGCGAAGTGAAGATCGTCGACGAGTTCACGGGCCGGATCATGGAGGGCCGCCGCTGGTCGGAAGGCCTGCACCAGGCGATCGAGGCGAAGGAGGGCGTCCCGATCCAGGAGGAGCACCAGACGCTCGCGACGATCACGCTCCAGAACTACTTCCGCCTCTACGAGAAGCTCGCCGGCATGACCGGGACGGCGAAGACCGAGGAGAAGGAGTTCGTCGAGATCTACGGCCTGAACGTCGTCCCGATCCCGACGAACGTGCCGGTCAAGCGAATCGACAAGAACGACTTGATCTTCAAGACCGCGGAGGCGAAGTTCAAGGCGGTCGTCAAGGACATCAAGGAGCGGCACGAGAAGGGGCAGCCGGTGCTCGTCGGCACGATCGCCGTCGAGACGTCGGAGTATCTGAGCGAGCTGCTCAAGCGGCAGGGGGTCCCGCACAACGTCCTGAACGCGAAGGAGCACGCGCGCGAGGCGGAGATCATCAAGGACGCCGGCAAGGTCGGCGCCGTCACGATCGCGACGAACATGGCCGGCCGCGGCGTCGACATCAAGCTCGACGATCACTCGCGGGAGCTCGGCGGCCTCTACGTGCTCGGTACCGAGCGGCACGAGGCTCGGCGGATCGACAACCAGCTACGCGGCCGCTCGGGACGTCAGGGCGATCCCGGCGAGAGCCGCTTCTATCTCTCCGGACAGGACGATCTCGTGCGCCTGTTCGCGGGCGATCGAATCTACAACATCATGGAGCGCTTCAAGATCGCCGACGACCAGCCGATGGAGGCGAAGATCCTCTCGAACCAGATCGAGAACGCGCAGAAGAAGGTCGAGGAGCAGAACTTCGTCGCCCGAAAGAACGTCCTCAAGTACGACGACGTGATGAACGTCCAGCGCAAGGTCATCTACGAGCAGCGGCGGCGGGTGCTGGAAGGCGCGGATCTCTCGCAGGAGATCAGGGAGGAGTGGCTGCCGGAGGTGATCTCGAACATCGTCGCGCAGTACACGAGCGAGGAGGTCGAAGGGGACCTCGACCTCAACAGCCTCGTCGGGGCGATGGAGCAGCTGTATGGGAGCGGCGTCGCCGCCGACGAGCTCGCGGGTCTCGACCAGCCCGAGATCGAGGCGGAGTTCCTCGACGACGCGCTCGACGTCTACGCGGAGCAGGAGGCCAGGGTCGAGGCGATCCAGGAGGGCCTGATGCGCGATCTCGAGCGCTTCATCGTGCTGCAGATCGTCGACACGCGCTGGCGCGAGCACCTCGAGAACATGGACTACATGC
>DASRGD010000066.1:0-82758 GCA_035651195.1 Gaiellaceae bacterium
CACCTCGCGACCGCGGACAGCGACCCCGAGTTCGCGCGCGTCCAGCTCGACCGTTTCCGCGCAGCTACGGCCGAGGTCACGCACCTGACCCGTCACGCGGCCAACAGCGCCGCAGCGCTGCGCCTGCCCGAGTCGCGCCTCGACGCGGCTCGCTGCGGCATCGCGCTCTACGGGCTGTCGCCGTTCGGCACCGATCCGGCCGAGGACGGGCTCGAGCCCGTGCTCGCGTGGCGGAGCGAGCTGGCGCTCGTCAAGTGGCTGCCGGCCGGCGAGTCGACGGGCTACGGCCGCGCCTACGTCGCCGAGCGCGGCACGTGGATCGGGATCGTTCCGGTCGGCTACGCCGACGGCTTCCGCCGCGACCTGACCGGGACGGACGTCGTGGTCGACGGCGGGCGGCGGCGCGTCGTCGGCGTCGTCTCGATGGACGCGTTCGCGGTCGAGCTCGACCGCGAGCTGCCGCGGGGAACGCCCGTCACGATCGTCGGCGACGGTCTCCTGCTCGAGGAGCACGCGCGCCGCGCCGGCACGATCACGTACGAGCTCGCGAGCCGGATCGAGTCGGGACCGGCGCGTGCACGTCGCGTCGTCGCATGAGCAAGCCGGGCACGAGCGCCTGCAGCCACATCGCCGGCCGGTACCAGCGCGGGACGACGATCTCGCGCTTGCCCCGGTCGAGCGCAGCGAGCATCCGCGTCGCGACGAACGGCGGGTCGACGACGACCAGCCGCCACGGGAAGCCCATCCGGTCGCGCTGCGGAAAGCCCGGGGTCTCGACGTAGCCCGGCAGCGCCGCGAGCACGTGCACGCCGCGCGGCGCGAGCTCGATCGCGACCGAGCGTGCGAACGCGAGCTGGGCGTGCTTCGAGGCGGAGTACGGACCGGCCGCGACCGTGCCGGCGACGGAAGCGACGACGAGGAGCTTCGAGCCCTCGCCGAGCCCCGGCAGGAACGCGAGCAGGCTCCAGACCGAGCCGAGGTAGTTCGTCCGCGTCACCGCCTCGACGAGCTCCGGCTCGCTGGCGAGATAGGTGTCGCGTGCCGCGATGCCGGCGTTGCAGACGAGCAGGTCGATCCGGGGATGGCGCGCGAGGACCCGCCTCGCCGTCGTCTCGACCGTCTCGCGCTCGGCGACGTCGCAGGGCTCGTGCTCGTCGGCGTCGGGGGCTGGCCGCCGCGAGAGCCCGACGACGCGGTAGCCGCGCCCGCGCAGCTGGCGGCAGAGCTCCGCGCCGATCCCGGAGGAGGCGCCCGTGACGACTGCGACGCGCATGCGCCGCTCACGGTAACGTCGGCCGGTGTTCGAGGGGAAGCGGGGGCTCGTTCTCGGCGTCGCCAACAGGCGCTCGATCGCGTGGGGGATCGCGAGCCGACTGGCGGCCGGCGGTGCGCGGCTCGCCTTCACGTACCAGGGCGAGCGGATCGAGGCAACCGTGCGCGAGCTGGCGGAGTCGGTGGCGAGTCCCCTCGTGACGGCGTGCGACGTCCGCTCCGACGACGACCTCGCGCGCGTCTTCGCCGAGGTCGCCGATGCGTTCGGCGGGCAGCTCGACCTGCTCGTCCACTCGGTCGCCTTCGCGGCCGCGGAGGACCTCGAAGGTCGCTTCACCGACACGCCGCGCGACCGCTTCTGGCTGGCGCTCGACGTCAGCGCCTACTCGCTCGTCGCGTGCGCGCGTGCGGCGGAGCCGTTGATGGCGGCGGCGGGCGGCGGCGCGATCCTGACGATGACCTACCTCGGCGGCGAGCGCGCCGTGCCGCACTACAACGTGATGGGCGTCGCCAAGGCGGCGCTCGACTCGAGCGTGCGCTACCTCGCCTGGGACCTCGGACAGAAGAACATCCGCGTCAACGCGATCTCGGCCGGGCCCGTGCGCACGCTCGCAGCGCGCTCGATCGCCGGCTTCCCGACGATGGAGGCGATCGTCGAGGAGCGCGCGCCGCTCCATAGACACATCGGCCCCGACGACGTCGGCGCCGCCGCTGCGTACCTGCTCTCCGACGACGCGCGCAACGTCACCGGCACGACGCTCTACGTCGACAGCGGGTACCACGCGATGGGTATGTGATGCGTCAGCCGCCGGCGCGGACGAGCAGCGACGCGCCGCGCTCGATCTCTCGGTTGAAGCCGGCGCGCTGCAGGGGGCGGGCCGCGGCCGCCGCGCTGCGCTTCACGTCCTCCCGCTGTCCGGCGGCAAGGGCGGCTTCCGCTGCGTCGAGTCGCGCGACAGCCGCGTCGACCGCCATTCCCACCGCGTCGTAGGCCGCCGCCGCTGCTCCCAGGTGGCGCATCGCCTCCGCGGCGTCGCCTCGCGCGGCTGCGACGCGGCCGGCGACGCGCTCGGCGGCGGCGGCGAGGTACCGTGCGCCGCTCGACTCGTGTGTGCGGCGCATGGCGGCGGCGAGGCCTCCGAGCTCGTTCCACCGCTCCTCCGCCAGGAGCAGCTCGGCCTGCGCGAGCTGCAGCAGCGGCAGATTCTCCGGCGCGGGATCGTTGTCGAGCACGGCCTCGACCCGCACGCGCGCCGCCTGTGCCTCGCCGCGGAGGAGCAGCGTGCGCACGATCAGCGGCGACAGGGCCGTCGGGACGCGCCTTCGCTTTCGGCTCCGTTCTTCGACCTCGTACACCTCCTCGAGGACGCGATCGGAGCTGGCTCGGTCGCCACGCGCTTCGTGGATCAAGGCCACGGCCGGCCAGGGCGCCGCGAAGCCGGATGTCAGCGACTGCCCACGCTCTCCGAGCCCGGCGACGACGAGATCGAAGTCGTGCAAGCACGCGTCCCAGTCGCCGAGGTAGAACGACGACAGCGTCGCCCAGCAGAGGGCGTGCACCGCGTACATCGGCGCGTCGGCGCGCAGGAGCTGGAAGCCCTCGCGGCCGAGCGTGCGCCCCTCCTCGAAGGAGCCGACGTAGATCGCGTTCCATGCCGCGACGGCGTAGCTGTCGCCGAGCTCGCCGAGGTCACCCGCGTCGCGGGCGAGCTCGAGCCGGCGCCGCGCCGACTCGTAGGCGGCGTCGTAGCGGAGTCGGCGCTGGAGGTTGTGCTGGACGCTGTCGAGCGCCACGACGGCGAGGTCGGGGCGGCCGATCCGCACAGCCATCTCCGCGGCTGCCGATCCGATCTGCTCGGCGCGCACGGGGTCGCCCTCCGGCGACTCGGTCTCCGGGTAACCGTGACCCCAGAACGCCTGAGCCGTCAGCAAGCGGACGCGTCCCTCGCTCTCTCGCTCGCCGACCCCTTCGAGGGCGGGCGCGAGGTAGCCGCGCGCGATCTCCTCCGGCGGCAGGCTCCGCATCGTTCCCGCCCAGCGGACGACCGTCTCCAGGGCGAGGCCGGAGAGGCGGGCGATCCGCTCGGTGTCCGTCGACCCGCCTTCTCGTAGGGCGTCGACCGCCTGCGAATAAGCCGGCCACGCGTCGTCGCCGAGCGCAGCGTACCGGCTTGCGTGCCCGAGGTCCTCCAAGGCGGTTGCCCGCTCCTCGGGCGTCGCGGCGAGCTCGAGCGCCGACTGCGCCAGCGAGCGAGCAGCACGATATGCGGCCCCGCGGGCGGCGTTCTGCGACGCGATCAGGAGGAGCTCGAACGCGCGCCGTCGCATCGACTCGAGCTCGTCTTCCGGATACGACCGATCTCCGCTCGCCCCGCGGTACGCCTCCGCGTAGTGGTGGGCGAGGAGGGCGCTGTACTCGCGCTGCCGGTCGCCGGTCGTTTCCTCGATCCAGCGTGCGACGCGCGCGTGCGCGCGCGGCCGCTCCCGCCGCGGCAGGCTCTCGTACGCGACGTCGCGCGTCAGGATGTGGCTGAACGCAAGCTCCTCCTCGCCGAGGAGCGACGAGCTGAGCCGCGTGGTGACGAGCTCCCGCTCCTCGAGGCGTCGCAGGTCGGGGTCGACCTCCTCGTCGTCGTCGAGCAGGGCGGCGACGGCGCCGCGCCAGAAGATGCGGCCGACGACGGACGCCTGCTGGAGCGTGCGCTTCTCGCGCGGCCGCAGGAGGTCGATTCGGGCCGCGAGCACGCCCTGGACCGTGTCCGGCAGCTCGAACCGGGAGAGCTCCTGGCTCGCACGCCAGCGTCCGTCCTCGCGCACGATCCTCCCCTCGTCGATCAGCTGGCGCAGGATCTCCTCGAGGAAGAACGGGTTGCCCTCGGCCCGGGCGAGTATCTGCGCGCGTGCGTCGTCGCGCAGGCCGTCGACGTCGAGCAGGTGGGCGACGAGCTCGGCTGCCGCGTCCTCCGGCAACGGAGTCAGGAAGACGGACGAGACGTTGCGGCGACCGCCGCCCCACTCGGGACGGGTGGCGGTCAGCTCAGGCCGCGCGGGGCACGCGAACAGGATCGGACCCTGCGACCGATCGGCGAGCTCCGCCAGCAGGTCGAGCAGCACCGGGTCGGCCCAGTGGATGTCGTCGACCACGACCACGAGCGGGCCGCGCGTCGCGAGCGTCGAGAGCAGGATGCGCCACGCCCGGTGGAGCTCGACCCGGACGGCCGACGGCTGCAAGCGCGCGAACGCGTCGTTGCCGGTGTCGAGACCGAGCGTGAAGGCGAGCGCCGCCGTGGTGAGCTCCCGCGCATCCGCGGGCCGGTCGGCGAGGGCGTCGTCGACGAGCGCGCCGATACGCTCGATCGCGACGTCGACCGGGTCGTCGTGCGCCAGTCCGGCGAGGCTCTTCAGGATCTCCGCGAGCGGCCAGTACGCGATGCCCTCGCCGTAGGACAGGCAGCGGCCGATGACGATCCGCGGCGGCGCAGCCGACGACGACAACCGTTGGAGCAGCTCGCGGGTGAGGCGGCTCTTGCCGACGCCGGGCTCGCCGTAGACGTTGACGAGGTGCGGCCGGCGCTCGGCGACGACGCGCTCGTACAGCGTGAGGAGCAGGTCGAGCTCGCGCTCACGCCCGACGAGGGGCGCACGCACGCCCGGCAGGCCGCGCGTCGGAACGTCGGGAGCGTCCCCGAGGAGCAGGAACGCCCGCACCGGATCCTCCTTGCCGCGGAGTTCCCGGCCTCCGAGCTCCGCGAAGCGGAAGCCCGGCGCCGCCCGGACCGTCCGTTCGGCGACGACCGTCTGTCCCGGCTCGGCGAGCTGCTCGAGCCGCGCCGCCGTGTTGACGGCGACGCCGGTGACGATCGCCTCGCCGGGAGCGGGGTCGAGTGCCGCCACGGCCTCGCCGGTGTTGATCCCGGTGCGGATCTCCATGGTGACGCCGTGGATCGTGCGCAGGCGCTCGTTCACCTCGACGAGCCTCTCCCTGATCGCAAGCGCCGCCCTGAGCGCCCGCGCCGGGTCGTCCTCGTGCGCCGTCGGCACGCCGAAGACGGCCATCACCGCGTCGCCGATGTACTTCTCGACCGTGCCGCCCTGCGCCTCGATCGCCGCGCGAACGGCCGCGAACCACTCGCTCATCACCTCGCGCAGCTCCTCGACGTCGAGCCGGTCCGCGAGCCTCGTAGACTCGGTCACGTCCGTGAAGAGGACGGTGACGACCTTCCGTTCCACGCGCTCATCGTACGGCGCCACCTCGCCGGATCCAGGCTCGGCTCGGGTGCGACGCGGTTCGGCCACGCCCCGCGTCGGACCCGTTCACGTTTGCGTCGAGCGGAACCCGCAACCTCCGCGCGCCCGTGCCGAGCGCCTCGGAATCGTGGAGCCCGAGCGAGCCGTACCCCGCGGCCGACGCGCCGCATCCTGGTCGAGACCCCGTTCCAGACCAGGATCGAGCCCGGGTCGGTTTCGAGCGTGCCCGCCGCGCGCACGTGCGGCCGACGCCTGCTCACGATGCAACCTGCTCGAGGGCACGTGCGGCCGGCGCCGGCGCCCGAACCTCGGGTCGTCGGGCGGCGATGTGCTTCGCGACCCGTTCGGCATCCCGCGCCGCGCCTGCGATCAGCATCGACGCGAACGAGTGCAGGAAGAGCATCCCGACGAAGTAGAGACCGGGAGCGGAGGCGACGACACCGCGGTACTGGACGGGATAGCCGTCCTCGCCGACGTCGAGCGGAATCGCGATCCACGAGTAGTCGGGCCGGAAACCTGTGCACCAGACGACGTTCTGGACGTCGACGACGCGCCCGTCGTCGAGCACGGGCAGGCCGTCCCGGACGCCGGTCGTCCGTGCGAGGACGCGCTCGACGCCGGCGGCGAGCAGGTCCTTCCTTCGATAGCGGAGGAGCGGTGCGCCGCCGTGCCTGATGTGCGCGCGCGCCTTCCGGCCCATGGGCGTGTCCACGGTGAGGATGTGCGACCCGACGAAGAACAGCCCGCGGAAGCCGATCCGCCCGCGTCGGCTCTCGATCGAGACCGGAAGCTGGCCGGTGTCGACTCCCGACAGGATCGTCGGGTGCTTCGCGGCTGTTTCGTACGCGATGTCGGCGCCCGAGTGGCTGGCGCCGACGACGAGCACCGTGCCGTCCCGCAGCTGCGATGGGTTGCGGTACTCGCTGGAGTGGAGCTGCCTGATGCGCGGATCGAGCTCGGGCGCGAAGCTCGGGACGAACGGCTTCTGCATGACGCCCGTTGCGACGACGACGTTGTCCGCCTCGAGCAGGCGGTCACCGGCGGTGAGCAGGTAGCGCTCGCCGGCCTTCGAGAGCGTCTCCACCGCGGTGCCCGACTGGATCGGAAGGTGGAAGTGTCTCGCGTATGCCTCCAGATAGTCCGCCATCTCGTGCGTCGTCGGATAGGAGGAGCGCGGCGCGGGGAAGGGCATGCCGGGAAGCCCGTCGTACGCCGCCGGTGAATACAGCCGCAGCGAGTCCCAGCGGTTCCGCCACGGATCGCCGACACGCGCGCTCGCATCGAGGATCACGAACGGCCGCCCGTGCTTGGCCAGGTGATAGCCGGTGGCGAGTCCGGCTTGACCGCCGCCGACGATCACCGTCTCGAACGATTCCGATTGCGCTGCCATCTCGGCCTCCCTCGTCGTTTCGCCCGAGGCTAGGAGACGCCGAGTGACGCAGCATCGCCTGGATCCGCCAACCTCGCGGGAGAGTCGCGTGGTCATTTCTGACCATCCGCGCGCGGAGTCAGACGAGGCCGTGCTCGAAGGCGAAGGCCGTCGCGCCCGCGCGGGACGAGACGCGGAGCTTCGCGAAGATGTTGTGAACGTGCCGCGCGACCGTGTGCTCGCTGATCACGAGCGCCGCTGCGATGTCGCGATTGCTCTTGCCGGCGGCGACCAGTCGGAGCACCTCCAGCTCGCGAGGCGACAGCCCGTGCGAGTCGCCCGCACCGGCGCCGATTTGCGCCAGGTCGGGCTTGGCTCCGAGGCGCTCGAAGATGTCCCTCGCGGCCTCGTGCTCGAGTGCTGCCGTCTCCTCGTCACCCAGCAGGCGACACGCCTCGCCGAGGAGGACGCGAGTGCGGGCGACCTCGTAGGGCGCCTCGAGCGCATGCCACGTCTCGCCCGCGCGGCGCAACGTGCCGGCTGCGGCCTTGACGTCGCCTTCTGCGAGCTGCACCGCGCCGCGCGCGTGGGCAACCATCGCTCCGAGCATCGCGCTCTCGTACCCGCGCGCGAGCCCCTCGAGCTCGAGGCAGGCGCGACGCGCACTCTCGACGTCGCCGACGGCGAGCATGATCTCCACGAAGGCAGGCAGGATCCGCGTCCGCTCGAGTGCCGACGTCGCGGCCGCTTCGGCTCGCCGAATCGCGGCCGTAGCGGCATCCGGGCGGCCCTGCGCAAGGCGCAGCTGCGCGAGCCCGGGCAGCGGCTCCCAACCGAAGGCGCTCGCCTGCTTGTAGGCGGCCTCGGCGGCGGCGAACTCGCCCTGGAGCCGCAGGAGCTCTGCCTGCCGGTAGTGCGCGAGACCTGCTGCCGGGTTCCGCGTCTCGACGAACCGCTCGCCCGCGCGGCGCGCCTCCTCCAGCGCGTCCCGCCAGGCGCCGTCCAGCTGCAGCAGCTCGGCCCGATGCACGAGACAGCGTCCGGTGAACGCCACCATCTCGGGTTGCAGCGCCCACCACTCGGCCAGCGCTCGTGTCCACTCGCGCGCGCGGCGCACCTCGTACACCTCCTGGCAGGCGAGGATGACGCCGCAGTAGACGATCCCGGTGACGATGGGCGAGAGCTCGTCGGCGGTGATCGCGACCATGGCCTCGTCGAGGAGTGCGAGCCCCTCCCGCACCCGCCCGTCCTTGATCAGCATGTGGCCCTGCCCGTGGACCGCGAGGGCGAACAGGTCGCGGTCGCCGAAGCGCTCGCCGATGCGAGCGGCCTCTGCGGCGGCCGCAGCAGCCGCTCCGAAGTCCGCGACGGCCTCGTGCTTGAACATCACGGGCAGGAGCAGATAGCCGTGCTGGGCGCACTCGGGCTCGTGCTCGAGCAGACGGTGCGCGCGTCCGAGCCAGCCTGTCGCCGGGCCGATCTGGCCGCGGGAGGCGAGCTCGAGGCCGATCCAGACGGCGCAGCGAGCGGCGCCGACGGTGTCGCCTTCGTCGAGGTTCCGCTGATGTCCACGCTCGAGCCACGCCGCCGACTCGTCGTCGCGACCGAGCATGTAGGCGCACGTCGAGAGCAGCTCGGCGTCCGGTGCCGCGAGCGCCGCCTGCTCTTCCGCGGCGGTGAGCGCGTCGTACGCCTCGAACCAGGCCCGCCTCGTGTAGGCACTGCGGCCACGCTCGAGCTCGTCGACTCGATCCCGCACGCGGCGGCTCACTGCGCTCGAAACCTTAACAGCCGGGACGAGCGAGCCCCTCCCGCCCGGCCGTGTCCGGGCCCAGTCCCGGACACGACCGAGGGATCACTACGAGAAGGGCTTCGCGACCATGTCGACGACGGCGAGCAACAGCACGGCGATGTCGACGCGGGCGACGAGCAGGATCTGCTTGATCGCGGCCTGGGTCTCGGGCGCCGCGGGACCGGCGGTCGCGAGCAGCTCGCGCAGCGTCTTCGCCCACGGGCTGAGAACGGCCGTGCCCGTGACGAAGGTGGAGGCGAAGCCGACGAGGCCGGCGTCGACCCAGAACTGACCCCAGTCGAGACCGCCGTTGACCATCATCGCGACGCCCATCAGCAGGACGACGAGGCCCGAGGGCGCGAAGATCCGCTCGCCGGCGAACGCCGCGGAGCGAGCGATCGACGCCAGCTCTGCGGGTTCCGCGACAGCTCGGCGCGGAGGCCGAGCACCGTCAGCAGCGCGCCGCCGCCGATCCAGATCACCGCGAAGCCGACGTGCAATCCATGGGTGCGATCTAAGCGGAGCTCACAATGACTTTGACTTGCAAGCCATAAAAGACGGGGCGGCGCGCAGCGAAAGATCTCGGGCTCGACGGGCTCTCAACGGAGGTGATCCTCCCGCGCACCGTTTTCCGGGCGGCGACAGCCGTCGCTGCCGCCGTTGCCGCGACTGCGATGCCGGCGAGCGCGACGCCGGCGCCGAAGGCGCTCGCGCTCCGGGCGGCGGACTTCCCTGGTCGCGCGATCGCCACCCGCATCACCGACCTCTCGGGGGTCGTGCAGGTGTACTCGGCGGCGTTCAACTTCGAGGTCGGCGGCCGCGAGGAGGAACTGACCGAGCTCGTCTTCGCGGCTCGGAGCCCGACCGGGGCGACGAGCCAGTACGCAACCTATGCGCAGACGGCGCAGGACGTGCGCGGCGGCTCGCCGCTCCGCCTGCCGCCCTACGGCGACGAGCAGACGGCCAACTGGGCGTCCTACACCGTCCCCGGCGGCGCAAAACGGGCGCGCGGCGAGCTCGTCGTGCGGGAGAACAGGGTCGTCTGGACGCTGACGATCGAGGACTGCGGGACGGTGTCCCCGGTCGGCTGCTTCTCCGACACCGCTCCGCCCGAGATCACGAAGACGCAGGCGGTCGCGGAGCTGAAGAGGTACGCGCCGATGCTGAAGGCACGCGTCGGATCGGGCTAACGATGATCCTCGCCGCGGGAGGGGGGCTCGGGCCGACGCTCGCAGGGCCGACGCTGCTCGCACGATCGACCGCATCCGGCCCGCCTGCTCACGAGCAGGGACGGCGAGCTCCGGCAGCGAGGCGAGGGCGGCCTCGGCTCGCGCCCCTCGGCATCAGACGGTGACTGCGACCTCGGTCTCCTTCGCGAGCTCGCGGACGACCTCGACGATGTCGTGGTTGGCGTTCCAGATGCGGAGCTGCCGCTCGGCGCCGTTGCCGCGCGAGAGGATCTCACGGACCCCCTCGAGCTCGCGCTCGGAGCCGAGCTCGCGCGCATGCGGCTCGACGTCCCGCAGCGTCCGCCGCACGAGCTGGGCGAGGGGCACGCGGTTCCGGCGGCCGGTGGCGAGGTCCATGATCGGCGCCTCGAGCCCGTGGCGCGCCGCGAGCCACTTGTTCTCGACGACGAGGATGCGGTGGTAGCTCGGCACGCTGCCGGTGCGCGTGAGCTCCTCCGAGTACATCTTCACGAGCCCCTGGTAGAGGGCCGTGATCGCGACCACGTCCTCGACGCGCGTGACCGCGTCGCAGATACGCAGCTCGAGCGTGCCGAGCCGCGGGTGCGGGCGGATGTCCCACCAGATGTGCGTGTAGTCGGCGATGCAGCCGGTGCGCTCGAGCTGTCCGATCACAGCCGCGAACTCGTCGTAGTTGCCGAAACGCGGCGGCACGCCGGAGCGCGGGAACGCGGAGAAGATCATCTGCCGCGACGACATGAGACCGGTCGGCTCGCCGCGCCAGAACGGCGAGCTCGCCGAGAGCGCGAGCAGCTGCGGAATGTGGGCGCTGACCGCATTCATGACCGCGATCGACTGCTCGGGCGACTCGACTGCGGCGTGCACGTGCATGCCGAAGATCAGCTCCTGCCGCGCGATGTACTGGAGCTGGTCGACGAGCTGGCGGTAGCGGTCCTTCGCGGTGATGCGCTGCCGCTCGAAGAGGCTGAAGGCGTGCGTGCCCGCCGAGGCGAAGCGGCAGCCTTCACGGCGGGCGAGCTCCGCCACGTACCCGCGCAGCGCGCGGAGCTCGGCCTGCACCTCGGCGGCCGTGTGGCAGACCGGCGTCGTGATCTCCAGCACCGACTGCATCAGCTCCGGGTTGATCCGCGCCTCGAACTCGCCGTCGTCGGTGACGCGCGCGAGCATCGAGTCGATGTGCTGCACGAGGTCCCACGTCTCCGGGTCGAGCAGCATGTACTCCTCCTCGACGCCGAGCGTGTACGGAGCGCTCGAGCCGAACCGGTGGTCGAGGACGCTGCTCTCGTGCACGCCGATAGTGTCGGGCCGTGGACGCCCTGCGGCAAGTCGACAGCTGGCCGTGCGCTCATGCGGCCGTCGCCGTCACCGGGCGTATCGAGGCCGCATACGGCGACGTCGACCGCCCCTTCGCCTGGGCGTCGGTGACGAAGCTCGCGACCGCGGTCGCCGTCCTCGTCGCCGCGGAGGAGGGGATCGTCGACCTCGACGAGCCCGCCGGCCCGCGCGGCTCGACCGTCCGGCACCTGCTCGCGCACGCGTCCGGACTGCCCACCGACGACCTGACGCCGATCGCGGCGCCCGGGACGCGGCGCATCTACTCGAACAGCGGCTTCGAGCTCGTCGCCGGCTTCGTGCGCGGCCGCGCGGAGGCGCCGTTCACCGAGTACTTCGAGCACGTGTGGGGCTTCCCGCTCGCCGGCTCGCCGGCGTCCGGCGTCGAGGCGCCGCTCGGCTCCTTGCTCGAGGTGGCGCACGAGCTGCTCGAGCCGCGACGCCTCGCGCCGGAAACCCTCGCCGAGGCGGCGAGCGTGCAGTTCCCCGGCCTCGACGGCGTCCTGCCGGGTTTCGGCCGGATGACCCCGAACGACTGGGGGCTCGGCTTCGAGCTGCGGGACGCGAAGGCGCCGCACTGGACGGGCAGCCGCAACTCGCCACGCACGTTCGGCCACTTCGGCCAGGCAGGCGGGTTCCTCTGGGTCGACCCGGACGCGGGCCTCGCGCTCGCGTGTCTCACCGACGCCGGCTTCGGCGACTGGGCGAAGGCCGCGTGGCCCCGCCTCGCCGACGACGTGCTCACCTGACGACGGCCGAGGCGTCGCCGTGCCGAGCGGCAGGCGGGCGCATCGCGGCCGCCTCAGCCCGCCGGGCGTCAGCCGGGCGTGATGCGCAGCACGGCGTTCGAGCCGTCGCCACCCAGCACGTAGATCGAGCCGCCGCGCGCGACCGCCGCCGCGTTCGCGAGCGGGGACGGCAGTCGCCCGGCGACCGCGACCGCTCCGTTCGGCTGGAGGCGGAGGATGCTGGCGCCTCGGTCGCCGCCGATCAGGTAGAGCGCGTCGCCGAGCGCGACGAGCGGCGCGTGCGCGACCGGCGCGGGCAGCGTCGCGATCCGGCTCACCGAGCCGGTGCGGGGGTCGAATGCGTACACGGCGTCGCTGTCGCCGCTTGTCGTCACGCCGCCGGCGACGTAGAGCACGCCGTTCAGGGCGGCGACGCCGGCGTAGCGCAGGCCGACGGGCAAGCGCGCAGCAACCGTGGGGGCGCCGCCGCGGAAGGCCAGCACCGCGGTCGCGAGCTTCGTCCCCGTGTACCCGCCGGCCACGTACGCGGTCCCGCCGATCACGGCGGCGCCGAGGTCGGAGAGCGGCTCGCCGAGCGAGCCGACGCGCACGGCGCGGCCCGCGGCCGAGACGCGCACGACCGCGTCGCTCGAGCCGGCCTGGCCGCCGCCGAGCAGGTAGACGGCGCGACCGAGCGTGACCGCGGCGGCGTCGTGCGTCGCCGTCGGCAGCCGCCCGACGAGGTGCAAACCCGTCGGCGGCCCGGCGAGGATCTGCGTCGACGACGCGCCGTCGACGAGGCCGCCGAGCACCATCAGCCGCCCGTCCGGCAGCACGGTCGCTGCGAGCCGCGACGCCGCCGCCGGGAGCGAGCCGACGCGCTTCACCCGGACGGACGCGCTCGCGACGAGGCGCGGCGGTGGCTTCGACGCGGCGACCGCCGGCGCCGGCAGCAGGTCGATCCCGTCCGGCTTGTCGAGATAGCCGCGCGCCGACGAGGGGACGCCGGTGTGGCCGTACTGCCAGACGATCCGCTTCGTGCGCGGGTCGATCACGATCACCCGCTCGCCGTAGTCGTCGTTCGCGGCGATCATCCCGTTCGGCCACCGCACCGCGAGCGACGGCTTGCGCAGCATGTTCGGCCCCGACGAGTCGCCGAACGACCACGTCACCGTGCCGGACCGCGTCAGCTCGACGATCCGGCCGGGCACGGAGAACGAGCAGACGAGGATACGGCCGTTCGGGAGCAGTTGCGCGTCGGACGGGTAGTAGACCGGCGAGCGCACAGACCAGACGAGGCGGCCGCGCGCGTCGAGGCGGTCGATCCAGCCGCCGATCTCGGTCACGAGCAGGCCGCCGTCCGCGAGCGGCGTGTCCCCGTTCGGGCTCGAGAACCCGTACGGCGGGTGGTGGGCGCAGCTGCCGCCGAGGACGCGCGCGAGCTTCCCGGTCCGCGAGAGCGTGACGATCCTGCAGTTGCGGATGTCGGCCACCGTCGTGGTGCCGTTCGGCAGGCGGTAGGCGTCGTCGGGCGTGTCGAGGTAGCCGGGGCTCGAGCCGGGGATGCCGGCGTGGCCGTACGCCCAGACCACCTGCCTCGAGCGCAGGCCGACCTGCTTCAGCGTGTCGTTGAACTCCTCGTTCGTGATGATCGACGCGTAGCCCGGCGAGAAGAACGCGTCGTCGGGGCCGTGCAGCCCGTCGTACTCCCAGACGATCTGCTTCGCCGGCGAGACGAGCAGCACGCGGTTGTTGTCGCGGTCGGCGATCAGGACGTAGCCGGGGACCGGCCCCCGCGGCACCGGCGGCAGCCGCAGGGCCCGCCAGGCCGGGTCGGTACGCGCGGCGGGGCGGGCGGGGTGGCGGTCGACGGTGCGCTTCGCGGCCGCGGGCGCGTCGCGGGACGGCCCGGCGGCGACGCGCGCGGTGCCGCAACCGGCCAGGAGCGCGACCGCTCCGAGGCATGCCGCCAGCGGAACCCGTCGCAGCATCCGGCGCATCCTCACGTCCCGAGATTAGTGGCCGGTGAGAGGCGCCGACTATCCTCGCGGCGTGGGCATCCTCGACGGTTGGCGGGTCTGCCCACGCTGCGGCGCCGAGCTCGCGCGCGTGGCCGGCGGCCATGCCGAGTGCCCCGCCTGCGGCTCGCGCTATTGGGCGAACTCGGCGCCGGCCGCCGAGGGACTGCTCGAGCGCGACGGCAAGGTGCTGCTCGCGCGCCGGAAGCGCGAGCCGCGGCGCGGCTTCTGGGACATCCCGGGCGGCTTCCTCGAGGAGGGCGAGGACGCGATCGACGGTCTCAAGCGCGAGTTCCGCGAGGAGACCGGGATCGAGGTCGAGCCGATCGAGTTCCTCGGCCCGCACGTCGAGCCGTACGACCGCTACTTCGTCCTCGGCCTGACGTGGCTCGTGCGCGGCGACGGCGAGCCGGCGCCGGCCGACGACGTCGAGGAGCTCCGCTGGTTCGGCCCTGCCGAGCTACCCGCGGAGATGGCCTTCGCCCACCAGGACGAGGTCCTCCGCCGATGGGCCAGGACGCGGCGCTAGGCACGTCCGCCCGGCCAAATGGGCCGAACGGCTCATGCGTCCCGCCGCAGCGGCCGCGATGATCACAGCGTGGAGGAACGCAACACCCTGCACCGGATCGAGGACGACCTCGCCGACGGCTGGCTCGAGACGTGGGCGCGGACCGGCGTCGAGGCGATCGAGGCCTACCTCGCGAAGCACCTCGCCTTCCTCACCTACCTCGACGATTCCGCCACCGCCTAGCCGACGGCGTCGGGGCTAGTCCGCGTCCGCGCGGCTGCTAGGCCGCCGCCTCTTCGTCCGCGAGCCCGAGCGCGCGCTCGAGCATGCTCTTCGGCATCGCGCCGACCGCCGTCGCCTGCGGCTCCCCGTTCTCGAACAGGATCATCATCGGGATCGAGGCGACGCCGAAGCGCTGCGCCAGGCCCAGCTCCTGGTCGATGTTCACCTTGACGAGCTTCAGGTCGCGCTCCTCGGCGATCCGGTCGAGCACCGGCGCGACGGCGTGGCACGGGCCGCACCACTCCGCCCAGAAGTCGACCAGCACCTTCCTGTCGCTTGCGACGACCTCCTGCTCGAAGGTCGCATCCGTCACGTCGAGAGCCATCGGTTCCTTTCGTCGTTTGCAGTCTTCAACGCGCACTCGATGCGGGCTCTTCCCGCCCGGGTCCGGAGTCACGCCCGGCTCGAGACGGCCCAGAGGTTGATCCCGCTCTCGGTGGCGTGGCGGTCGATCTCCGCCAGCTCGTCGGCGCCGAAGTCGGCGCGGTCGAGCGCCCGCAGGTTCTGCTCCAGCTGCTCGACGCTGCTCGCGCCGATCAGCGTCGAGGTGACGCGCGAGTCTCGGAGCGTCCACGCGAGCGCCATCTGCGCGAGCGACTGGCCGCGGCGGGCGGCGATCTCGTTCAGGGCGCGGATCTTCGCGAGCGTCTCGTCCGTGAGGAAGTCGGGCGGGAGCGAGGCGTGGCGTGTCGCGCGCGAGCCGGCGGGGATGCCCCGCAGGTAACGGTCGGTCAGCATCCCCTGCGCAAGCGGCGAGAAGACGATGCAGCCGACGCCGAGCTCCTCGAGCGTGTCGAGGAGCTCCGGCTCGATCCAGCGGTTGAGCAGCGAGTACGACGGCTGGTGGATGAGGAGCGGCGTGCCGAGCTCGCGCAGGATCGCGGCCGCCTCGCGCGTCCGCTCGGGCCCGTACGAGGAGATACCGACGTAGAGTGCCTTCCCCTGCCGCACGGCGGTGTCGAGGGCGCCCATCGTCTCCTCGAGCGGCGTCTCCGGGTCGAACCGGTGCGAGTAGAAGATGTCGACGTACTCGAGCCCCATCCGGGCGAGGCTCTGGTCGAGGCTCGCGAGCAGGTACTTCCGCGAGCCGAGCTCGCCGTACGGGCCAGGCCACATGTCCCAGCCCGCTTTCGTCGAGATGAGGAGCTCGTCGCGGTAGGGCCGCAGGTCCTGCGCGAGCAGCCGCCCGAAGTTCTGCTCGGCCGAGCCGTACGGCGGCCCGTAGTTGTTCGCGAGGTCGAAGTGGGTGACGCCGAGGTCGAACGCGCGCCGCACGATCGCGCGGCTCGTCTCGAGCGGCCGGTCGTCGCCGAAGTTCCACCAGAGCCCGAGCGAGATCGCCGGCAGCTTCAGGCCGCTGCGCCCGCAGCGGTTGTAGCGCATGTGGTCGTAGCGCCGCGGCGCCGGGGCGTACGTCATCGATCGTTTTCTACCTGTGTCGCACCGGTCATGATCGCCACCGCCTCCGCCATCGAGTGGGTCGCGGGCGTCACGACCGCAACCCGGCGGCCGAGCCGCATGATCTGGATCCGATCGGCGAGCTCGAAGACGTTCGGCATGTCGTGGCTGATCAGGATCACCGGCAGCCCACGCTCGCGCACGCGCCGGATCAGGTCGAGCACCTGGCCCGTCTCCTTCACGCCGAGGGCCGCCGTCGGCTCGTCCATGATCACGAGCCGCCGGGCCCACGCCGCCGCGCGCGCGACCGCGACGCCCTGACGCTGCCCGCCCGACAGGTCCTCGACCGGCTGCGCGATCGACTGGACGCCGATCTTCAGCTCGGCGAAATGGCGGGTCGCCTCGCGGCGCATCGCGCCCTGGTCGAGCATGCGGAGGATCCGGCCGAGCACGCCCCGCCGCCGCGCCTCGCGGCCGAGGAAGATGTTGGCAGCGATGTCGAGCGCCGGTGCGACCGCGAGGTCCTGGTAGACGGTCTCGATCCCGGCGCCGCGCGCGTCGCGCGGGGTGCGGAAGTGGACCGATTCGCCGTCGAGGCGGATCTCGCCCTCGTCGGGCTGCAGCGCGCCGGAGAGCGCCTTGATCAGCGTCGACTTGCCGGCGCCGTTGTCGCCGATGATCGCCAGGATCTCGTTCGGATAGAGCTCCAGGTCGGCGCCCCGCAGCGCGACGACGTGCCCGTACCGCTTCACGAGCCCGCGCGCCTCGAGGATCGGGGCGGCGCTCACGCGCGCCGCCGGTGCGTGAGCTGGTCGACCGAGACGGCGAGGATGACCAGGATGCCGGTGACGAGGTACTGGTAGATGACGTCGACGCCGATCAGCGTCAGGCCGTTGCGGAAGATGCCGACGATCAGCGCGCCGATCAGCGTCCCGACGATCGTGCCCCGGCCGCCGAACAGGCTCGTCCCGCCGAGCACGACCGCGGTGATGCTGTCGAGGTTCTCGGTGGTCTGGCCGGCGTTCGGGTCGCCGACCTCCGTGCGCCCGACGAGCAGCATCGCGGCGAGCCCCGACGTGAGGCCCGCGAGCGCGTAGACGCTGAGCAGGATGCGGCCGGTGTGGATGCCGGTCAGCCGCGCCGCCTCGCGGTTGTCGCCGACCGCGTAGACGTGCCGCCCCCAGGCCGTCTGCCGGAGGGAGAACCACGCGAGCGCGTAGAGCGCGAGCATGAAGACGACGCCGTACGTGACGGACGCGCCTGCGATCCGGAACGTCCGGCCGAAGAAGAGCAGCGTGCTCGGGAGCCCGGTGAAGGTGACGTCGTTCGAGACGACGTGCGTGAGGGCGAAGGCGATGTTGAACGTCCCGAGCGTGACGATGAACGGCGGCAGCCGCACGAGCGTGACGAGCCCGCCGTTCAGCACGCCGAGGCCGAGGCACGTCAGGATTCCGAGCAGGAGCGACGGCAGCGCCGGGACGCCCCCGACGACGGCGAGCTTCGTCATCAGGATCTGCCCAAGCGCCATCACGGTCCCGACCGAGAGGTCGATGCCGGCGGTCAGGATCACGAGCGTCTGGCCGATCGCGAGCACGCCGACAACGAGCGTCTGCTGCAGGACGAGCGACAGGTTCTCCGTCTGCAGGAACCGATCCGTCTTGACGCTGAAGAACGCCATCGTCAGCACGAGCGCGAGGAACGGCCCGACAGTCGGGGTGGCGAGCACGCGCCGGCCGGCGTCCAAGATCGCGTACGTCCTCCCTGGCGCCGTGGCCGCGCGTTCGGTCGTCGTCGTCACTTCGCCTCCCGGAGCGAGGTCGCGATCCTACGGGGTGCACCATGCCGCCGCGACCGGGGCGGCGTGGGCGCGAGCCCCGGTCGCGGCTGCAAACGGCCGTCTACCCCCAGCAGTGGGCGAGGCCGTAGGCGACGCTCTTCGACGGAACCCCGGCCGCCGGATGGTCCGTGATCAGGTTGACCCCGGTGTCCGTATAGCCGGAGACCTTCTCGCCCGTCTTCGCGTAGTTGACGACGGCCTCGACGCCCTTCGACGCCATCAGCAGCGGGTACTGCTGCGACGTGGCGTCGATGACGCCCGCCTTGACGTTGCGCACGCCGGCGCAGCCGCCGTCGACGGACACGATCGTGACGTCGCTCGTCGTCTTGCCGGCGTTCTTCAGTGCCGTCCAGGCGCCCGCGGCGCTCGGCTCGTTGATCGTGTAGACGACGTCGATGTCCGGGTTCTTCTGCAGGCAGTTCTCCATCGCGGTCTGCGAGTCCGGCGTGTCGCCGCCGCCGTTGGCCACGCAGACGATCTGCTTGTCGCTGTTCTTGATGCCGAAGCCCTGCGTGAAGCCGTTGTGTCGCAGCGCGCCGACCGACGAGCCGGCGTGCTCGTCCAGCATCGCGATCGTCACGGTCTGCCCCTTCGTCACCGCCCGCGCGTACTTGCCGATCAGGATCCCCGCGTTCAGGTTGTTCGTCGCGAACAGGGCGTCGACGGCCGTCTTCGGGTCGGTCGGGGAGTCGAGCGCGATCACGAGCACGCCCGCCGACCGCGCCTTCGCGATCGCGGCGTTCTCCGCCTTCGCGTCGGCGACGGTGATCAGGATCCCCTTCACGCCCGCCGTGACCATGTTCTCGATCGCGGTGATCTGGCTCGCGTTGTCGGAGCTGTTCTTGCCCGCCGCGTAGAGGAGCTGGGCGCCGAGCTTCTTGGCCTCGGCCGTCGCGCCCGCCCTCATCTTGACGAAGAACGGATTCGTGACGTCCTTGGTGATCAGGCCGACCTTGATCGCGGCTCTGTCGGCCGACGTGCCGGCGGACGCGCCCGTGGCGAGCATGGCGGCCGCGACGGCGAGCACGAGCGCCGCCGTCAGGGCCGACCTCCTTCCTCGGACGGGCCGTCCCCGCAACGAATGACGCATGACTCGTGCCTCCTTCCAGTCGATGTGGTACCGATAACACAGTCGAAACGTCGAAGTCAAGGATTGCTACGGGCGGGTGCGACCGGATACGCTGATACCGATCACATGGCGCCGGCTCCGAACGTGACGATCAAGGACGTCGCCCGCAGCGCGGGCGTGTCGGCGATGACCGTCTCGCGGGTGATCAACCGCAGCGAGCGGGTCAGCCCCGAGACGCGGCGGCGCGTCGAGGCGGCGATCGAGCAGCTCGGGTTCGTCCCGAGCCGCCTTGCGCGCGGGCTCAGCCGTCAGCGGACCGGCGCGATCGCCGTCATCGTCCCCGACGTCGCGAATCCCTTCTTCACGCTGATCGTCCGCGGCGTCGAGGACGTCGCGCGCCGCAGCGGCTACCGGGTCATCCTCTGCGACACCCGCGCCGACCTCGCGATCGAGCGCGAGGTGATCGAGGAGATGATGGCGCACCGGGTCGAGGGGATCGTGATAGCCCCCGTCAGCGACCGCTCGCGTGCGCACCTCCGGCGGCTGCAGGAGTTCGGGGTGCCGTTCGTCCTCATCGACCGCCTCGTTCCGGGGATCGACTGCGACGTCGTGCTGGGCGACAGCGTCGGCGGCGCGCGGATCCTGGTCGAGCACCTGATCGGGCTCGGCCACCGGCGAATCGGCTTCATCGTCGAGTCGGACGAGGTCTCGACCGCGCGCGATCGCCGGCGCGGCTACGAGGAGGCGCTCGCCACGGCCGGAATACCGCTCGACCCGACCCTCGTCGTGCGCGCGAGCGTCGACCCGGCAGGCGGGCGCAAGGGAATGGCGCGGCTGCTCGCGGGCGAGCCGCGGCCGACTGCGGTCTTCACGGTCAACAACCTCGTCGCGCTCGGCGCGATCGAGGCCGTCCGCGCGGCCGGACTCGAGGTGCCGGACGACGTCGCGCTCGTCTGCTTCGACGACATCGAGTACGCCTCGCGGCTCTATCCGTTCCTGACGGTGATGATGCAGCCGGCGGAGACGTTCGGCACGCTCGGTGCGCAGCTGCTGCTCGAGCGGATCGGCGACGGCGCGCGTCCGAGCCGGCGGACGGTCGTGCTGCCCGGCGAGTTCGTCGTTCGCCGCTCCTGCGGCGCCGCGGGATGACGCCGCTCGGCGGCATCGAGACCGGCGGGTCGAAGTGGCACTGCGCGGTCGGGACCGGGCCGGGCGGCCTCCTCGCGACGGAGACGATCCCGACGACGACGCCGCGCGAGACGATCGCGCGCGCCGTCGCGTTCTTCGAGCGCGCGGGGCCCGTCCGCGCGCTCGGCATCGGCTCCTTCGGCCCGCTCGACCACGATCCCGCGTCGCCGACGTGGGGGCACATCACGACGACGCCGAAGCCGGGCTGGGCCAACACCGACGTCGGCCAGGAGCTGCGGCGTCGGCTCGGCGTCCCCGTCGCCTTCGACACCGACGTCAACGCGGCCGCGCTCGCGGAGCTCCGCTGGGGCGCTGCGCAGGGCCTCGACACCTTCTGCTACATCACGATCGGCACCGGCATCGGCGGCGGCGCGATCGTCAACGGCAGGCTGCTGCACGGCCTGCGCCACCCGGAGTTCGGGCACCTGCGCCTGCCGCACGATGCCGAGCTCGATCCGTTCCCCGGCGTCTGCCCGTACCACGGCGACTGCTGGGAGGGACTCGCGTCCGGGCGGGCGCTCGAGGCGCGCTTCGGCCGGCCGCCGCACGAGCTCGACGGTCGCGACGACGTGTGGGGGCTCGAGGCGCGGTACGTCGCGCTCGGGCTGGTGTCGGTGATCAGCGTCCTCTCGCCGCAGCGAATCGTCGTCGGCGGCGGCGTCGGCACGGCCCCGGCGCTGCTGCCGCGCGTGCGGGCGCAGGTCGCGGCGCTGCTGAACGGCTACCTGAGCGCCGACGAGGTCGGCGTCGCGATCGACGGCTTCATCGTGCCGCCGGCGCTCGGCGGGCGGTCTGGCGTCCTGGGCGCGATCGCGCTCGCCGAAGCGCTCTGAGCTCCGGCAGACTGGACGCGTGTTCCGGCCTCTGCCCGCGGTTCCCGACTCGAACGCGCTCGAGCTCGAGATCCTCGACCTCTGGGAGCGCGAGCGCACGTTCGAGCAGGTGCGCGCGCAGAACAGCGGCGGCCCGACCTGGTCGTTCATCGACGGCCCCGTGACGGCGAACAAAGCGCTCGCCGTGCACACGGCGTGGGGCCGGACGCTGAAGGACGTGTTCCACCGCTACAAGGCGCTGCGCGGCTTCGACCTCCGCTACCAGAACGGCTGGGACTGCCAGGGACTGTGGATCGAGGTCGGCGTCGAGCGGCAGCTCGGGCTCAACTCGAAGCGGGAGATCGAGGCGTTCGGGCTCGAGGAGTTCGCCCGCCGCTGCCGCGAGGTCGTCGTCTGGTCGGCCGGCCAGCTCAGGCGCGGCTGCATCCGCCTCGGCCAGTGGATGGACTGGGACAACGACTACTTCACGTTCAGCGACACGAACATCGAGTACATCTGGAAGTTCCTGAAGCTGGTCGACGAGCGCGGCTGGCTCTACGTCGGCCACCGCTCGACGGAGTGGTGCCCGCGCTGCGGCACGTCGCTCTCGCAGCACGAGCTCTCGCAGTCGGGCGTCTACCAGCAGCGGTCGGACCCGTCGCTCTTCGTCCGCTTCCCGCTGCTCGACCGCCCGCGCGAGTCGGTCGTCGTCTGGACGACGACGCCGTGGACGCTGCCCGCGAACGTCGCCGCCGCCGTCCACCCCGACGCCGAGTACGGGCGGCGCGAGAACGGCGAGTGGGTCGCCGTCGGGCGCTACCCGGACGAGCGCTTCACGGCGCGCGTGCGCGGCTCGGAGCTCGTCGGGCTGCGCTACCGCGGGCCGTTCGACGACCTCGGCCCCGGCGGCGAGATCGACCACCGCGTCGTTCCGTGGGAGGACGTCTCGCTCGACGAGGGCACGGGCGTCGTGCACATCGCGACCGGTTGCGGCGGCGAGGACTTCGAGCTCGGCCGCGCGCTCGGCCTGCCGGTGCTGACGCCCGTCGACGAGGCCGGCCGCTTCTACGACGACTACGGCTGGCTCCACGGGCTCTCGACCACCGAGGCCGCCGACCAGCTCGTCGGCCGGCTGGGCGAGACCGGCTTCCTCGTCGCCGCCGAGACGTACGTGCACGCCTACCCGCACTGCTGGCGCTGCGACACGCCGCTCATCTGGCGGATCTCCGACGACTGGTTCATCTCGGTCGATGAGCTGCGGCAGCCGCTGCTGGACGCGAACGCGACCGTCGAGTGGGTACCCGCCTACATGGGCAAGCGCATGGACGACTGGCTGCGCAACATGGGCGACTGGAACATCTCGCGCCGCCGCTACTACGGGCTGCCGCTCCCGTTCTACGTCTGCGCCTGCGGGCACCGCACGGTGATCGGCTCGAAGGCGGAGCTGCGTGAGCGGGCGGTGGAAGGCTTCGAGCAGCTCGAGGAGTTGCGCCGGCCGTGGATCGACCGCGTGCCGATCCGCTGCGGGGCCTGCGGCGAGACGGTGCGGCGCGTCGCCGAGGTCGGCGACGTGTGGCTCGACGCCGGCATCGTCCCGTTCTCGACGCTCGGCTGGGAGAACCCCGAGTTCGTCCCGGAGGGGTACGCGACCGGCGCCGCGCGCGGCCTCACGCACGCCGACCTGCCCGACCACGCGTACTGGCAGACGTGGTTCCCCGCCGACTGGGTGTCGGAGATGCGCGAGCAGATCCGGCTCTGGTTCTACTCGCAGCTCTTCATGTCGGTCGCGCTCGTCGGCCGGGCGCCGTTCCGGCGCGTGCTCGGCTACGAGAAGATGCTCGACGAGCAGGGCCGCGAGATGCACGGCTCGTGGGGGAACATGATCGACGCCGAGGAGGCGTTCGCTCGCATGGGGGCGGACGTGATGCGCTGGCAGTACTGCGCGCAGCCGCCCGATCGCAACCTGCTGTTCGGCTTCGGGCCGGGCCACGAGATCAAGCGCAAGCTGCTCACGTTCTGGAACTCGGTCTCGTTCCTCGTCCAGTACGCCAACATCGCCGGCTGGTCACCGGCGAGCGACGACCTCCGGGCGCCCGCCGTCGGCGCACCGCTCGACCGCTGGCTCGTGGCGCGGACGCACCAGCTCGTCCGCGAGGCGACGGCCGCGTACGAGGCGACGCTGACGGTCGACGTGATCCGTGCGTTCGAGTCGTTCTCGGACGACCTCTCGAACTGGTACATCCGCCGCTCCCGCCGGCGTTTCTGGCAGGAGGAGGTGACGGCGTTCCGCACGCTCTGGTTCGCGCTCGTGCAGTCGCTGCGCGTGATCGCGCCGGTGCTGCCGTTCCTCGCCGAGCACCTGTGGCGCAACCTCGTCGGCGACGACCGCTCGATCTTCCTCGCCGGCTGGCCGGAGCTCGCCGAGCCGGACGAGGCGCTGCTCGCCGAGATCGCCCACGTCCGCCAGGTCGTCGAGCTCGGCCGGCAGGCGCGCTCGACGTCAGGGCTGAAGCTTCGTCAGCCGCTGCGGCGGCTCGTCGTCGCGGGGTCGGCTCTCGCCGCCCGGCACGCCGACGAGATCGCCGACGAGCTGCGCGTGAAAGCGGTCGAGTTCGGCGACGTCGCTGCGTCGGAGCTGCGCGTCAGGCCGAACCTGCCCGTGCTCGGCCCGAAGCTCGGCGCCGCCCTGCGCGACGTGCGCGAGGCGCTCGCCGCGGGCCGGTTCGAGGAGCTCGAAGGCGGCCGCTTCCGCGTCGACGGCTACGAGCTCGAGCCGGACGAGGTGCTCGTCGAGCGGGTCGGGCTCGAGGGCTGGGCGGTCGTGGCCGAGAACGGCGTCACCGTCGCGCTCGACACGCAGCTCGACGACGAGCTGCGGCTCGAGGCGCGCCTCAACGACCTGATCCGCGACGTGCAGGTGCTGCGCAAGGAGACCGGGCTCGAGATCACCGACCGGATCCGGCTCTGGATCCCGGACGACGAGCTGCTCGGGTTCGCCGACCGGATCGCGGAGGAGACGCTCGCCGTCGCCGTCGAACGCGGCGACGAGCTCCGGCTCGAGAAGGCCTAGTGCCCTTCCGCGACCGCGACGACCGTCCGGAAGCGGTCGCGCGGGAACGTGTACGGCTTGCAGTGCGGCTGGCCGCTGCTCGAGAACGTGCAGTGCAACTCGGTGCTCGCGGTCGTGCCGACGAAGAGGTCGGCGCCTTCGAGCTGCCACTGGTTCGAGCTCGGGAAGCGCCCGAACGCCGCGACGAGGGCCTGCCGGTGTGCCTTCGCCTGCGCCGCCGATCCGAAGCGGTAGACGGCCACGTTGAACGACTGCAGCGTGTCCGAGTCGATGTCGCCGATGACGATCCCGGCCACGTACGGCCGTTTCCCGTCGCGCGGCGCCGCGGTGACGGTGTAGCCGAGGCTCCGGAATCGCTTCGCCATCGCCGTCAGGCTCGGCGCCGCGGCAGCCGGCAGCGCGAGCAGCAGGGCGAGCGCTGCCGCCGTCGCCGTCCCCGAGATGCGCCGCATCGATCGATCTAGCGCTGCGACGAGGCGAGCGCGAGCTCGCGGCGAAGCTCGGCCGGCAGCCGGAACTCGACGTCCTCCTCGACCAGGCTGTACGGCTCGATGTCCGAGACGCCGCGTGCGCGGAACCACTCGCAGACGGCCGTGACGAGCCGCTCCGGCGCCGACGCGCCGGAGGTGACGCCGACGACGGAGATGCCGTCCAGCCAGCGCTCGTCGATCTCGGTCGCGTCCTCGATCAGGTGCGACGGGACACCGCCGCTGAGCGCCGTCTCGACGAGACGGTTCGAGTTCGACGAGTTCGTCGAGCCGACGACGAGCAGCAGGTCGATCTCGCCGAGCATCTCCTTCACCGCCCACTGGCGGTTGGAGGTGGCGTAGCAGATGTCCTCTCTCTTCGGCGCCTGGATCGAAGGGAACCTCGCGCGCAGCGCGGCGATCACATCCGCCGTCTCGTCGACCGAGAGCGTCGTCTGCGTCACGTACGCGAGCCGGTCGGTGTCCGTGTAGGGAAGCGCGGCGACGTCGGCGATCGTCTCGACGAGCACGATCTGCCCCGGCGCCTCGCCCATCGTGCCGACCACCTCTTCGTGTCCGGCGTGACCGATCAGGATCACCGTGTAGCCGTCGGCCGCGTAGCGGCGGGCCTGCACGTGCACCTTCGCGACGAGCGGGCAGGTCGCGTCGATCGTGTGCAGCCGCCGCACTGCCGCGTTCGCGAACACCGACGGCGCGACGCCGTGGGCCGAGAAGACGACCGTCTCGCCCTCGGGCACCTCGGTCTCGTCCTCGACGAAGACGGCGCCGCGCTCCTCGAGCTCTCGGACGACGTGCATGTTGTGGACGATCTGCTTCCTGACGTAGACCGGCGCGCCGTAGAGCTCGAGCGCGCGCTCGACGGTCTCGACGGCCCGCTCGACGCCAGCGCAGTAGCCGCGCGGCGACGCGAGCAGGACCTTCCCGACCATCGGCGGCCAGTGTAGCCCCGCCCTGCCGCGAGCACGTCTGGAGGAGGAGAAGGCTCGCCGCTCGGGGGGTCGATGGGGCGAGCCCTCTCCGGTGCGGTCCGTATCGGTCTGACCGCGCACGGACCGCGGTTCGCACTTGCCCAGTGCCGGGCCACCATAACGCAGTCCCTGCGCGCGGCCAATAGGCCGTCCGGCCCATTCTTGTAACCCCCGCGCGTACGATTCGCACGTGAGTACGGCGACCGAGGCGGTGCTCGTCAACGCCCTGCCGCTCTTCCTGCTGGCGGGCGCGTACCTGCTCGTCGCCGCGGCGCTCGCGCCCGTCGTCTGGCGTGACCGTGTCGGCTCGCACCCGCTCGAGCTCGCGACGGTGGCGATCTTCCCGGCGGTCGCGTTCACGGCGACCGCGCTCGGCATCGCCGTCGTCGTCGACGCGCGTCCGCTCGGCGGCCAGCTCTGGCTCTCGTTCGCGGCCGCGCTCGTCGCGCTCGTTCCGGCGCTCCCGCTCCTGACGCGCTGGAGCGAGCACGGGCTGCTCGTCGGCGGCGTTCGCCGCGTGCGCGAGGCCGAGGAGCTCGTCTTGCTGCGCGACCGGGAGCTCGGGGCGGTCGCGGAGCTCTCGACCGCCCTGGCTCGCGCGGGTCGGGAGGAGGAAGCGGCCGCGCCGCTCGTCCGCGCGGTGCAGGACCTGCTCGGCATCGACTTCACCGCCGTCGCCGTGATCGACAGCAAGCAGACCGAGGCGCGCGGCGTCGTCGGGCGCCTGCAGGGGGGCGACGTCGACTGGTGGCCACAGCTTCGGCTCGACCTCGTCCACGAGCCGTCCGGGATCGCGAGCGCCGTCTTCCACGCGGCGCCGGTTGCGATCTACGACGTCCGCAGCTCGCGCCAGGTGAGCAAGCGCCTCGTCGAGCGGACGGGCGCGCAGAGCGGCCTGTGGGTGCCGATGATCGCCGAGGAGCACGTCGTCGGCGTGCTCGTGTGCGCGACGATCTCGTCCAAGCGCGCGTTCACCTCCGACGAGGTGGCGCTGCTCGAGGCGCTTGCCGGCGAGGCGGCGCTGGCGCTCGACCGGCTGCGCTCGTCCGGCGCGCTCGCCGACGCGCTCGAGCGCGAGCGCGCGATCGCGGCGATCGCGCGGAAGGTGCGGAACGAGCTCTCGGGCGACGCGATCATCGCGACGGCGACCGACGAGCTGCGGGCGGTGCTCCGGCTCGACGAGGCCGCCGTCGAGCTCGACGGCGAGGCCGACGACGGCCTGTCGATCACGGTCGGCGGCGAGCGCATCGGCGTCCTCCGCGTCGAGCGGGCCGCGCCGCTAACGGAGGGCGAGCGGTTCCTCGCCGAGGCGGTCGCGCGCGAGATCGGTGTCGCGCTGCAGACGGCGCAGCTCCTCGCCGACAACCAGCAGCGGCTTCGCCAGCACGCGGCGCTCCTGCACGCCGCGCAGGTCGTGACGAGCGAGCTCGAGCTCGACGCGGTGCTGCACCGGCTCGTCGGCGAGGTGACGAGCCTGCTCGCGGCCGACGCCGCCGACTGCTACCTGCTCGATCCGGAGCGACGCCTGCTCCGCTGCGCCGCCGTGCACGGGTTCGAGGACGACCTCGTCGGGTTCGAGTTTCCGGCCGACCAGGGCGCTGCCGGGCTCGCGCTGCAACGCGGCAAGCCGGTCTCGGTCGCGGACTACGCGGCCATCCCAGCCCACGTGCCGCACGCCGCGTACGCGGGCTTCTCGGGCGCGATGGTCGCGCCGATGGTGTGGGGAGGCGAGACCCGCGGCGTGCTCGGCGTCGGCATCCGCACCGGCGAGCGCCACTTCAGCGAGCAGGACGTCAGCCTGCTCGAGGCGTTCGCCGGGCTCGCGTCGCTCGCGCTGCGCAACGCGGAGACGTTCGGCGAGCGCGCACGGCAGCTCGGCGTGCAGCGAGCCTTCTACCGCATCGCGGCGGTGCTGTCGGAGCCGCTGTCGCTGACGGAGACGCTCGACGCGACCGCGCAGGCGGCGGCGGAGGCGTTGCGCGGCGACTTCGCCGCCGTGCACATGCCGGAGGGGGGCCGGCTCGCGCTCGTCGGCGCCTACGAGCTGCCGCAGGCACTGCGGCTGCTCGAGCTCCCGGCCGCCCTCCAGGCCGCCGCCGCCGACGCGCGGATGCTGGCGGTCACGCGAGTGGCCTCGGACGACCGGCTCGACGACGCCTGGCGCGCGGCCCCGATCGCGTCGCTGCTCGCGATCCCCGTCGAGGGCGTCGGCCGCGGGCTCGCCGTCGTCGGCTTCCGGGAGCCGCGCACCTTCTCGAGCGACGACCTCGAGCTCGCGCGCCAGCTCGCGCGGGCGGCGCACGGCGCCTTCGAGCGCAGCCGCCTGTACGAGGCGGAGCGGCGCTCGCGGTCACTCTCGCAACGGCTCGCCGAGACGAGCAGCCGGCTCGGGAGCGAGCTCGATCCCGACGCCGTCCTCCAGGAGGTGGCCTCGCAGGCGACCGCGCTCCTCGACGCCGACGGCGGCTCGCTCTCGGTGCTCGTCGACGACCGGCTCGTGGTCGTCGCGGTCGCCGGCGTCGACATCGAGCACCTGACGGGCGCGGAGACGCCGTCGACCGGTCGGCTCGGCGGCGACGTCGTCCAGCTCCGGGCGCCTGCCGTCCACGCGGACGTCTCCGGCGAGCCGGTGCTCCGGGAGGCCGATCCGGTGCTCGCGCTCGGCTACCGCGGCTACCTCGGCGTGCCGCTCGGCCAGCGCGAGACGCCGCTGCAGGGCGTGCTCGCCGTCTACTCGGCCGAGGCGCGGACGTGGCGCCGCGAGGAAATCGAGGCGCTGACCGCGCTCGCGGCGAACGCGTCGATCGCGCTCGCGAACGCCGAGCTCTACCAGCGCGTCGCGCTCGAGCACGAGCAGAGCGCCGCGATCCTCGCGAACATCGCCGACGGGATCGTCGCCGTCGACCGCGACGGGCGCGTCGTCGTCTGGAACGCCGCCGCCGAGCGGATCACCGGCGTGCCGGCGACGGAGGCGCTCGGCCGCTCGCCGGCGCAGGTGCTGCAGCGCGACTTCCAGTCGGAGTCGGGCGTGTCGAACCGCCTGGTCTCGATCACGCGCGGCGGCGACGCGATCTGGCTCTCGCTGTCGGAGGCGCTGATGCGCGATCCGTCCGGCGCGGTCGCCGGCCGAATCTTCGCCTTCCGCGACATCTCCTCGGAGTGGGCGGTCGAGCAGATGAAGTCCGACTTCGTCTCGACCGTCTCGCACGAGCTCCGCACGCCGCTCACCTCGATCTACGGGTTCGCCGAGACGCTGATGCGGCGCGACGTCGAGTTCGGCGAGCAGGACCGCCAGGTGTTCCTCGGCTACATCGCGACCGAGTCGGCCCGGCTGACGAGGATCGTCGACACGCTCCTGAACGTGGCCCGCCTCGACACCGGCGACCTCGAGGTGGAGCTCGAGCCGACGGACGTCGGCGCGCTCGTCGCCGACGCGATCGGATCGGCGCAGGAGCTGGGGACGAACGGCCACAGCTTCGTCCTCGACCTCGACGACGGCGCCCTCGAGGTGCAGGCCGATCCGGACAAGCTTCGTCAGGTCGTCGACCAGCTCGTCGAGAACGCGATCAAGTACTCGCCGGACGGCGGCGTCGTGCGGATCGAGGCGCGACGGCGGCCGAACGCGGTCGAGGTGAGCGTCGTCGACGAGGGGATCGGCATCCCGGCCGCGCACCGGGAGCGGATCTTCGACAAGTTCCACCGCGTCGGCGACACCGTCACCGGCACCGGACTCGGCCTCTTCATCGCGCGCGGCCTCGTCTCGGCGATGGGAGGACGAATCCGGGTCGACTCCGAAGAAGGGCGCGGATCGCGGTTCACGTTCGAGCTTCCGGTCGGCGGCGATGAGTGACATTGCGGTAAACGGGGCAAGATCCCGCAACATGGGCGAGAGGGTGCTCGTGATCGACGACGAGCCGCCGATCAGGCTGCTCTGCCGCGTCAATCTCGAGGCCGAGGGGATGGAGGTGCTGGAGGCGGCGGACGGGCTGGACGGCGTCGCGGTTGCACGGGAGCAGGAGCCCGACGTGATCCTGCTCGACGTGATGATGCCGGGGCTCGACGGCTGGCGTGTCGCGGAGGAGCTGCTCGACGACGAGCGGACGCAGGCGATCCCGATCATCTTCCTCACCGCGCGCGCCGAGCTGCGCGACCGTGCCCGCGGTCTCGACCTCGGCGGCGTCGACTACGTGACGAAGCCGTTCAACCCCGTCGACCTCGCGCCGCTCGTGCGCGATCTGCTCGGCCGCGTCGCTCGCGGGGAGCGCGATGCGCTGCGGCGCGAGAAGATCGCCGAGCTCCGGCAGCTCCTCAACCACGGCTAGCGGCTCAGCGCGCGGTCTGTGCCAGCACGATCGCGGCCAGGACGACGGCCGCGCCCGCGAGCTGCGCCACCCCGAGCGCCTCGCCCAGCCAGGCCCACGCGACCGCGGTCGCGACGACGGGCTCGAGCATCGCGATGATCGCGACGCGCGTCGCCGGCAGGTGCCGCAGGGCGCTGACGAGCAGGAAGAACGGGACGATCGTCCCCGGCACGATCATCCACGCCATCAGCGCCCAGACCGGCAGATGCCAGCGCGCTAGGTGGCCGAGCAGCGAGTGGTCGACGCCGACGGCGTGTCCGGGGAACGTCCACCACGGCGCGATCGCCGCGAAGAAGACCGCGCCGAAGCCGAAGCCCCACGCGAGCAGCGAGACGGCGTCGCGGCGGCCGACCTCGTTCTCGGCGAGCAGGATGTAGAGCGCGTACGTCAGCGCCGCACCGAAGGCGAAGACGACGCCCGCCGTCGAGACGGTGGTACTGGAAGCCGTAGGCTTGTCGACGATCAGCGCGAGCCCTGCGAGCGCGAGCGCCAGCGCGAGCCAGATCCGCCGGCGCACGCGCTGCCGCAGTCCGAATCGTGCCCACAGCGCGATGAAGAGCGGCGCCAGGTACTGGATCAGGAGCGCGATCCCGATCGCCATCCGGTGGATGGAGAGGAAGTACAGCCACTGCACGAACGCGAGCCCGGCGATGCCGAACAGGGCGAGGTGCGGCAGCTCGCGCGCCCGCGCGCGTAGGCGCGCCGGCGCGGCGGCGGCCAGGACGAGCACGAGCCCGGCGAAGGCGCCCGTCGTCCGCACCTGCGAGAGGCGAAGCGACGAGACGCCCGACGCGAGGATGACCTTCGAGACGGTGCCGTTGACGGCCCAGAGCGTGGCCGCGGAGGCGGCCATCGCGTAGCCGAGCCGCGGTCGCCGCCGCAGGGCGGGCTCGACCGGGAGCGGAGCTTCAGTCATCGCGGACCACGCCTACACTGAGGAGACACGGGGCGTAGCTCAGCCTGGTAGAGCGTCGCGTTTGGGACGCGAAGGTCGGCAGTTCGAGTCTGCCCGCCCCGACCTACCGCAGGACCCAGTCACCGCGCTGCAGGATCGGCACATGCTCGCCGCTCGCGGTGATGCCGGCGACGTCCACCTCACGCGACCCGATCATGAGGTCGATGTGGATCGAGGACTGGTTGACGCCGCGCGCGTGGCGCTCTGCCGGCGACAGGACGCGCGCGCCGTCGACGCACTGCGGACTCGCGGCGCCGAGCGCGACGTGCGCGGCTGCGTTCTCGTCGAAGAGCGTCTCGTAGAAGACGAGCCCGGTCTTGCCGACGCGTGAGCTGCGATCGACGAGTGCCACCTCGCCGAGCCGGGCGGCGCCGTCGTCGACGGCGATGTGCGTCCGCATCAGCGCCTCGCCTTCGTGCGCGTGCAGCTCGACTGCGCGGCCGCCTTCGAACCGGATCTCGAGCCCGCGTACGACGGTGCCCTGGATCTGCAGCGGGTAGGTCGAGCGGACGACACCCTCGGTGCGGCGGGCGTCGGGAGTGGTGAAGACCTCCTCGGTCGGCATGTTCGCGACGTGCTCGACGCCGTTCGACTCGTCCTGTGCCGCCTGCCACGACCCGTCCGCGTGCAGCCCGACCGTGAGGTCGGTGCCCGGGCCGCGGAAGCGGATCGCGTCGAACCGGTGTCGCGAGAGCGCGACGGCACGCCGGTCGAGCTCTGCGATGTGCGTCCGCCAGGCCGCCACCGGGTCGGGCTCGTCGAGCCTGGTCGCGGTCACGACGGCGTCCCAGAGCCGCGCGACGTCCGGCTCGCCGAACACCTTCGTCGCCCAGCCCTCGGTGGGGAAGGCGACGATCGACCAGTTGCAGAGCCCGTCGGTGAGCTCGAGCTTCGCCGCGCCGAGCTCGCGCATGCGCGCGTGCGCGACCCGGGTGCCGTCGAGGTCGGCGAAGACGTCGGGACGCGGATCGCCGCGAACGATGAGGACGGCGCCGCGCTCACGTCCCACCGTTCGCGTGCGCTCGAGCAGCCAGGGCGGCGACCACCCGAGCCGGTCGTCCGGCGCGTGCTCGACGTGCGAGCGCCGGACGAGCTCGTCCGCGTAGTTGACGTCGACGAACGCGGCGCCGGTCGCGTAGGCCTCGGCGGCGACCTGCCGGACGAACGGCGCGTGCTCGACCGGCGCGTCGATCAGGAACAGCTGCCCGGGCTGGACGTTGACGCCGACCTGCACGGTGAGCCGCGCGTAGGCGGCCACGAGGTCGGCGTCGTTCACCACTCCGAAAGCCTATGTTGGCGGTGATTTCGCACGCCTCTCTGACTACACTCAGACCGTGGGTCGGCTTGCCCTCGTCGGGGTGGTGATCGCGGTCGTCGCCGCAGGCTGCGGCGGCCAGTCGAGCTACTCGCTGGCGAAGACCCGCTCGTGCCTCGAGAGCGAGGACGTCAAGATCACGAGCGCGCGGGACTTCGTCGCCACCACGGCGACCGGCGGTGCGTTCCGTGCCAAGCTGAGCGACAACGACGTCACGCTCGCCTTCGGCGAGAAGGACTCGGACGCCGTCGACATCGCCTACGCGTACCAGCGCTTCGCGTTCCCGAACGTCCGGAGCAACATCCTCGACGTACTCCAGCGCTACCGGAACGTGGTGCTCCTCTGGCGCGAGCACCCCCAGAGCTCCGATCTCGCCCTGATCACCGGCTGCCTGCGCTAGTCACGGCTACGCTTGTCGTCGTCGCCGGAGCCGTCGGGAGCACGCGACCCGCGGGTGTAGCTCAATGGCAGAGCCCCAGCCTTCCAAGCTGGTTATGCGGGTTCGATTCCCGCCACCCGCTTTGTAAGTCACCCGTTTTGCAAACGTGGGACTCCTCGACCGGTCGCGCTAGGACCTCTGGACCGGAAAATCCCTGCTTTTGGCCTATGGACGCTGTCGACGAGGCGGCGAACCTACACCGGTGCGATCTCGCCCCCGGATCGCGGTCGCCGTTGTCGTTCTCCTCGCCGTGCTCGGCAGCGGGCAAGCGGTGGCGGCGCCGCGTGCGGGCTCGACGTCGCTCGCCTCGCTCGAGTCGCGCGTTCTCGTCGATCTGAATCGGATCCGCGCGGCGCACGGCCTCGGCCCGCTCCGCTTGAACCCCTCCCTCTGCGCCGCCGCGGCGCAGCACGCGAACGAGATGCTGAAGGACGGCTACTTCAGCCACGACTCGGCCGACGGGTCGGCGTTCTGGCAGCGGATCGCGCTCTTCTACCCCGACGCGCACTACGCGTACTGGACGGTCGGCGAGAACTTGCTCTGGACCGGTGCGTCGCTGAGCGCGGGTCGCGCGATGCGCATGTGGATGGCGAGCCCCGCGCATCGCCGGAACATCCTCACCGCCCGCTGGCGCGAGGTCGGCATCGCCGCCGCGTACGAGCAAGACGCGCCAGGCATGTACGCCGGCTACAACGTCACCGTCGTCGCGACGGACTTCGGCGCCAGGCACTAGCTCCGTCCGGCGCTACGCTGCACGGCAGCCCGCGCGCCCGTAGCTCAGCGGAAGAGCGGCGGCCTTCTAAGCCGTTGGTCGGGGGTTCGAATCCTCCCGGGCGCACTGACCCGTGTGGTGGTCGAACCACGGGTAGATGGAAGAATGGGTAGACGAAGCGCCGCTGCGCGAGCGGGTGAGGTGACGGCTCCGCGCGGCGGACGACCCAGTCGCGGCGGCCGTCGATCGTCAGCCTTGCACCGATCCGCGGCGGATGGTCTAAACCGGATCTCCTTCGTCGTCGGCACCGCGGCGGAGAACGACCCTCGTAGAGCGGCGTCGGGAAGCTCAGCGAACGTAGGGAAGGTCACGCTGGAAGATCTCCGGCTCGAGCCGCACGGAGCCGAGCCGGCGATAGAGGTCGCGCGCGGGACGGTTGCTCGTCTCGACGACGATGCCGAGCCGCGTCCCGGTCGGGCATGCTCGCGAACGCGGTCTGGGCGGGCGCGAGACGTGCGTGGACGCTCCTGTCGCCGCCGCCGGTGCGATCCAAACGGGATCGCTGTCCACACCTCCGCCCTACCTCACCGGCGGCCGGCCGGAGAGCCCGACAGCGCCGTCGGCCGGGTCAGACGTCGGCGCCTGCCAGCTCGCCGCCCGGCACATCGGGCACTGTTCCGGAGGCGCGTTCGCGACGACGCCGTAGCCGCACGAGCCGCAGACGAGCTCCAGCCGCACGCCGTGCCCGAGCCCCTTCTGACCGATCGCGCCTTGGGGTGAGCCTGCTCCGAGCATCGCGCCGCCCTACGAGCCTTTGATCGTGATCTTCTTCCGCTGCGCCCGCTCCGACTTCGGCACACGAACCGTGAGCACGCCCTCGGCGAGCGAAGCCTCGATCTTCGCGGCGTCGACCTGCTCGGGCAACGTCACCCGGTAGTCGAAGCGGCCCGTCCGGCGCGTCTGGCGCCGCACGATGCCGGTTCGCTGTTTCTGCTTCAGCTCGCCGCTGATCGTGAGCTCGTTGCCGACCAGCTCGATCTCGATGTCGTCTCGCCTGACGCCCGGCAGCTCGGCCTCGAGCAGGTAGGCGTCGTCCTGCTCCTCGATGTCGACCAGCGGCGACCAGCCGGTCGTCTCTGCCAGCAGCGACGGCCATCGGAGGCCGCCGAACGTCTCGTCGAGCATCCGCCGCATCCGCTCCGTCACCTGCTCGAGCTCCTGAAACGGATTCCATCGCTCGGGCGCGGTCGCGCTGCGCCGCTCAGGAAGTAGCTGTGACATGGTCTCTTAGTCTCCTTTCGTCCGATCGCCGCCGGTGTGCCCTTCGCGTCGCCCGGCACGCGCTCGACGATCCCACCGCCCGCGCGGAGTCTCGACCCGAAAGCCGAGCCAGTGCTCGAGCCAGTACGCATCGCGCTCGCTCCGAGCGGCCTCCACCGGATCCGGCAACGCGCTCATCCCTCGGCTCACTCCTCCTTCCGTCGGATCCCGACCGGGAAGACACGAAGAAGCGGTCCGCAGGCGACGCCCGCTTCGACTGCTGAGGGCGTCGCCAAGGCTACCACGGCGCGACCAGGCGGGGGCCCCGGCTGTCCTCGCTGCCCTCAACGCCGAAGCCCCCAAGGCAGGAGCCGAACGACGGGTCGCGCACGCTCTGCCGGCGAGCCGCGCTCGACGCTCCCAGAGACCGTGGTACGCGGCACGGTGCGCGAGCCAAGACCGGCTGGCCACGAATCCGTGCGCAACGAGGCGGGGGCCCGGCTGTCGATCCCCCGGTGCCGAAGCCCCCACGTAGAAGCCGACCGACACGCGTGCCGCTACGGCTCCATGAAGATGGAATACGCCGCACGACCGGCGAGACAAGGTCTCGAGCCTGCGTTCGGGTACGAGCGCGCCCGGCCAGCCGGTCGCGGAGCGCAGCGGCGGCCTCAATCCACGACTCGCCGCCCGGGGCCTTTTTCCGCTCGTGCGGCGGCATACAACAGACAGCGGGCAGGCCACCGCGCCAACTCGCGCGGAGGGAAGGACAGAGATCGACAGAGCTACGAGGCAAGGAGTGATGAGTACCCGAACGTTCCACGTCACCGTGGTCGGCGCAGTGGCCGCGCTCGCGTGCCTGCTCGCGGGTTCGGCCGCGGCCGCGAACGCACCCGAGGCGATGATCACCGGCGTCACGCCGATGCAGGCGATGATCGGGCAGACGATCACCGTCTCGGGTGAGAACCTCAACGGCACCCGGAGCGTCACGATCGGCGGCCAGACCGTCTCGTCGTTCGCGGTCGATCCCGCCGGCCGCTGGGTGAAAGCGATTGTTCCGTCCAGCGTCTCGCCTGGCGCCGCCACAGTCGTGCTCGACGTCGACAACACCGACTACAGCACCGGGCCGATCACGATCCAGCCGGGAAGCGTGACGCCCCAGCCGCTGCCGCACGCAGCGGCCGGAGGGGGCAACAGCGGCAGCCACGCGTCGGCCCCGCCGACCGTCGGTGGCGGCATCAGTGCCAAGCTGGCGCCTCGGATCACGCTCTTCTCGCCGGCCGCCGGCCGGGTCGGGAGCAAGGTGATGGTCTACGGGTCCCACTTCACCGGCGTGACCTGGGTGAAGCTGGGCGGGATCCGGGCGTCTTTCTCCGTGCTGTCGCCGTCGCGGCTGTCGGTGATCGTTCCGAAGCGGGCGCACAGCGGCAAGCTGAGCGTGCACGCGTCGGGCGGCACCGGCGTCAGCACGCACACCTTCCGCGTCGTCGCGACCCCGGCCGTCTAGCCGGCGCTCGGACGATCGCGGCGAGCCCCCGGCAGCCCGAGCGGCCGGCCGGGGGCTGCGCCGCAACGTGCCTGCAAAGGAGCGTCGGGGTCGCGTCCGCTCTGACCGACCGGCCTGCGCCGTCGCGCGGTCGCCACGGACACGGTCGGCACGGCGGGAGCCGCGCGGCCCGAGGGTCACACGACCTGTCGTAACTTGACGAGCGCGCGCTCTTCGATCTGGCGCACGCGCTCGGCGCTGATGCCGAGGCGCTCGCCGATCTGGCCGAGCTTCTGCGGCGCCCCCTCGAACCCGAAGCGACCGCGGACGACATCGCGCTCGCGCTCGGTCAGCCGCGAGAGGAGCGCCCGCAGCTGCTCGCCGGCGACGGCCTCCAGCACCTGCTCGTACGCTTGCGCCGAGAGCGGGTCTTCCAGCAGGTCGCCGAGCGCTCCGACCTCACCTTCGCCGCCCTCGACCGGCTCGTCGAGGCTGCGCACGTGGGCGTCGGCGGCGGCGAGCGCCTCCGCCTGATCGAGAGCGACGTGCGTGCGCTCCGCGAGCTCGGCGAGATCGGCCGAGCGCTGCTCTGTCTGATAGATGCGCTGGTGCTCGGACTTGAGCTGCGAGAGCTGTCGGAGCGCCTTCGGCGGCAGCCGGAAGGGGCGGATGAAGTCGCTGCGCGCATCCTGGAGCGCCTGCCGGATCCACCAGGCCGCGTAGGCGGCGAAGGGGACGCCGCGTGCCGCGTCGTAGCGCTCGAGCGCGCGCAGGAGCCCGACGACGCCCTCCTGGATCAGGTCGGTCTGATCGAGCCCTTCGGTGCGGAAGCGGCGGGCCAGCGACGAGATGAGCGGCAACAGGCGCTCGATCAGCTGCTCCCGCGCCTCCGTGTCGCCGGTCTGCGCGCGCCGGACGAGCCCGAGCGACTCGCTCTCGACTGCAGCCTGCGCAGCGCCGTCGGCGGCGCGCTCGGCCCGCTCGAGAATGTCGCCGACGCCGGTGTCGTCGCGGCGACCGAGACGGCCGGCCAGTTCTTCGCGTTCCCGCACCGTTCGATGCTGCCAGACCGTACGCGGCGGCGCTGGCTGCGGCTTCGTCGCGCCGGCCGCTGCGGCGCCGCAGCCCGCCGGTCTTCACGCTCGCCGCGCCTCGCGTCGCCCGCAGCGACTCGAGCACAGCCTGACTTGAAGGGACTCGCTCGGCGCCTACAGCCAGCGATGAACTTCGAGCAGGACGATCGGAGGTCGCATGACGGCTGCAATCTCTGCGGTTCGCAGGCTGCCCGCTCCGCGGCTCGCGGTGCCGTACGGCGGGCGATTCGCAGCGGCGTACGCGCTGCTCGGCCTCGTGCTGGCCGCGGTCGCCTTCGCCGGCGTGCGGGTGGCTGCGGAGAGGCCGGCGCGGGCAGGTCATCACGCCGCGGTTCGACCGCAGATCGATCTCGCCGCCGCCGAGGCGCTGGCGGCGTCCGTCCGTCTCCACTACCCGCCGCTTGCCGGCGCGCCGCCGTTCACGATCGCCGCCGTGCGGCCGACCCTCGGCCCGTACGAGCTCACCAGCATCTCGCTCGCGCGGCCGGACGGAACGGCGCCGCTGCCGCTCCTGAAGTCGACGGCGGGGCTGCTCGAGTACACGTTCTGCGGCCGCGGGCTCTTCTGCGCCTACGCGCCGAACGCCTCGCTCGCGCTGCAGCAGGCCGTCGCCGAGGCCGAGGGCGTGCAGCTCGCGCTCGACAGTTTCGCGTCACTCCACGGCGTGACGGAGGTCCTGGAGTTCCTGCCCGCCGCCGGGCCCGGTGTCCCGTCGGTCGCGCTCTACTTCCGCCGGCACGACCTCGCGCCGATCGGCCACGGAGAAGAGGTCTCGTCGATCGCCACCGGGCTGCTCGACTCGGGAGCAGCCGCGAGATCGCTCCCGGCGCCGCTGCGAGCGGTCCTCGCGGTCGCCACCAGGCACAGCTACCTGTACCGCGGTCAGCTCGGCGGCGACCGAAGGGTGCAGCTCGTACTGAGCCCGCTCGCGCCGAGCTCGCAGCGGCTCGTGCGACCGCTGCCCTAGTGTCCTGAGTCGCCACGTCGCAAAGGCCGGCTGTCGGCGCACGAATGCGTCGTCGTCAGCGGCGACCAGTGGGGAGCAGGTCGCCGTGCCTATTCGTCGGCTATCGTGTGGGCAGCGTTCCCGTGTCGTTGCCCTCGCACGAGCCCGCCGTTCGAGTTCTCCATTGGGGGCCAAAGGGAGGGAACACCACCATGAGGAAGCGTTTGCGGCGTGTGCTCGACCGGCTGCGGGCTGCCGCCGACCTGGATCGGGTCGGGAGACGGCGACCGGGCATGCGGGCTGGCCGGCACGCGCATTGAGACGGCTTCGCGCCTGCCTGGCGTCGCTCGCGGGACGCCGGCGGCTCGTGGCCGGCATCGTGTTTGCCGCCGTGACCGTTGTCGCCTGCCTGCTGCTTGGCAGGCGACTGACGGGTGCGAGCTGGCCGCTTGCGCACGCCCGCGTGCTGCTCGTCGGCGCAGCCGCGCTCTGTTACTTCGTCGGCTTCGTGCTGCGGGCGCGCGGCTGGCGCCGGCTGTTTCCGCGCGACGAGTGCCCGGGTCACGCACGCTGCCTCGCCTCGGTCGGGGCGGCGGCCGCGAGCGGCACCGTGCTGCCGTTTCGCCTCGACTATCTGATCAAGATCGGGACGCTGCGGCGACTCGGCGGCATCCGCGTCAGCCTCGAGGCGATCGCGCTCTCGATCGTCTCGTTGGGAATGGTCGATGCGGTCTCGATGCTGCCGCTCTCGATCTCCGCCACCGCGACCAGCTCGGCTGATCTCCGCGGGCCGCTGCTGGTCGTCGTCGCTTTCGGCGTTGGCTGCTGCATCCTCCTGCTCGCGAGCGCACACCTCGTTCGGCTGCCGCTCCTGCGTCGAAGCCGACACCTGCGCAGCGTCGCCTGCCACGTCTCCGCGCACACGACGTCTCGCGGGCGCGGGAGCGCGGGCATCGCCGGCGTGTACCTGCTCGCGTGCTGGATCGCCCGTGCGCTCGGCAGCACGCTGCTGCTGAGCGCGCTCGGCGTCCGCTTCTCGCCGACCACCGCCCTCTGCGTGCTCTGTCTCAGCGCCGCGGCAGGTGTCGTCCCGATCACGGCCGGCGGCCTGGTCGCGAGCGTCGGCGCGACTGCCGCGATTCTGCTGACGCTCGGCGTCGGCAAGAACATCGCGATCAACTTCTCCCTCGCCTCCGGGCTCCTGATCGCCGCCAGCGCCAGCCTTGCCGCAGTCTGCGGCGTCGTCCTCTCGCTCACGACCCTCGCGCTCACACGGCGACGTGCGGCGGCACGCCCGCTCAGCGTCGCCTGATGGAAGCGGCGCGCACCAACCTCGTCGGCGAGCCGCGCCGACCGCGCCAGATGCGCGCACACCGTGCCGACCGCGCTGCAGCCGGAGGCGAGCAGCGCTGAGCCAGTTCCTCGGCGGCGGCGAGCACGAAGACTCGAGCCTGCTCGACTACGAGGCAACCCTCGAGGCGCTGCTTTCGCTGATCGGACGCCAGGTGCTCGTCCTCTGCTCCGGCGCCGGCGCCGCGCCGTTCATCGCCGGCGTCATCGCCGGCCGCCTCGACCGCGGCGAGCCAGACAAGCGCCTGCAAGAGCTACTGCTGCGGGCCGACACGTCAGCGGTGGAGACACTCTTCTTCCACGTCGGCTCGCGACAAAGCGGCTTCGTGCTCCGCCCCGACGAGTTCGAACGCGCCTTCTGGCAGGGCGACCAACAACTGACCATCCACCTCGGCCAATGCGCGATCACGGTCATCCTCCAGGGCGAGCTCGGAGAAGCCTTGCGGCGCGAGTAGCCCCGACGGGCCGAGCCGACCGCGGCCCGCTGCATCCTCGATCAGCAGAGCCTCCTCGCCGCCCTGCCCGTGCGGCGAGCCGACGCGAAATGCGCGCATCGCCTGCCTCGGAGGCCGTGCCCGGCGACGCAGCGCTCGTCGCCGAACGATCGCGGCGCCGACGGATCGCGCATGGAACGCGAATCCGATCGTCTCAACGGGACGCATGTATGTGCAGAGGCGCGGACCCGGGTAAGGTCTTCGTTCGCGCGGCATTTCTGGATCACAGTGCCCGGCAAGAGCGGAGCGGTCTCGGCCCACTGAGCGACTCGAGGGCTCCGTGGTTGGGACGCTCTGTCAGGAAGCCAGTGCGGTGCTGATCTCTGCGACGCTCCTGTCCAGCGCCGCTTCGAGCGCCGCGGCGAGTAGATCGATCTCGTGCTCTGAGATCACGAACGCCGGTGAAATCTGGATCGCCTTGCCGAGTAGGTGTCGTACGAGCAGGCCTTCATCGCGTGCAGCGGCCACGACGCGGTCGGCCAGCGTCGGATCGTGCGCGATGGCCTCGGCGGCGAGTTCGACTCCAGCGAGCAATCCGACCGTCCGAACCTGCTCGACGAGCGGGTGCGCGGCGAGGGAACGGAGACGTGCCTCGAGTTGGGCTTCGCGCTCACCTACGCTTTCGACGAGCTGCTCCCGTTCGAGGATGTCGATGTTGGCGAGCGCAACCGCGCACGCGGTCGCGTGACCGGAGTACGTATAGCCGTGGCGGAACATGCCGGCGTCGCCGCGCCAGAACGGCTCTGCCACCCGCGCGCCGCAGACCACTGCGCCGAGCGGGATATAGCCGGACGTGATGCCCTTCGCGCAGACGAGGAGGTCGGGCTCGATGTGGTAGCGCTCGCTTCCGAACCACCGCCCGAGTCGCCCGAAGCCAGTGATCACCTCGTCGACGACGAGCAGCGCCTCGCAGGCCTTGCAGACCTGCTGAACCTTGTCCCAGTAACCCGCGACCGGCGGATAGACGCCGCCGGCGCCGAGGACGGGCTCGCCGAAGAAGCCCGCGATCTCACCACCCCTCTCGGCAGCGAGCCGTTCGAATGCGAGAGCGTCATCACGCGGCAGGCGGACCACGCCTGGAACGAGGTCACCGTAACCAGCGCTGTTCGCGCCGATGCCCGCGAGGCTCGTGCCAAAGCCGTTGACGCCGTGGTATGCGCCTTCGCGAACAACGATCAACTGCCGCTGTGGCTCGCCGACGGCGTCCCAGTAGCGGCGCACCAGCTTGGCAGCGCTATCGATCGCATCGGAGCCGCCCGAGGTGAAGAAGACGACGCCATCCGGTGCCGGCGAGAGCAGGGAAACTCGTTCGGCGAGATCCAGCACGGGTCGCGTTGCGAGATCGCCGTACGCGGAGTACGCGGCAAGCTGCTGGAGCTGGAAAGCGGCTGCTTCGGCTAGCTCTCGGCGGCCGTAGCCGACGTTGCAGTACCACAGGCCGGCGGTGCCATCCAGGTAGCGACGGCCCTGATCGTCCCAGATCCAAGTTCCCTCGCCGCGCGCGAGAACGAGCTCTTGGTGGACAACCCGCATATCCGCGAAGGGATGCCAGAAACGCGTCACGAGACTGTCCGATCATACGCAGATACGCTTGTGCCCTTCGCTTACGAGCTCGGGAGGGGACGAAGATGGCGATCGAGAACGCCGCCGCAAACGCGGAACGCACGGTTGTCGATGACGTGCGGTTGGATGACGCGTGGGCGCTCGTCGAGCGATTTGCGACCCTGGTACGCGATGCCGGAAGTGACGACGAGCTCACCGCTTTCGGCGAGATCACCTCGAAGCTAACCGCCTGGGGGATCCCGTACGAGCTCTACCGACCAGAGCTGCTGATCAGTCTTCCCGGCGCTGCGAGCGTTACGGTGGGCACGCGGCTATTCCCGGCCAAGACAGCGAGCATGGCGCGCTCGACCGGACCGGGCGGCGACACGGCGCCACTCGTCTATGAACGTGTCGGGTTCGCGACGGACGCGGCTGAGGTGCTCGCAGGTTCCGTCGCCGGCACGGCCGACGTCTCCGGCCGGATGGTTCTGACCGAGGGTCTGCCGATGCCCGCGCGGATCGCGGACCTCGCCGCCCGCGGCGCAGTCGGAGTTGTGCTCGTCTCGCCAGGCGAACGCATCCACGAAGGGATCTGCACCCCGATCTGGGGTTCGCCGGATCTACGGAGCCTCGCACGCAAGCCGACAATCCCCGTCGTATCAGTCTCCAATCGCGACGGCCTCGAGCTGATCCAGTCGATCACCAACGGCGCGACCGCGGCGACGATCATCGCCGAGCACGACGAGGCGTGGCGACCGATTCCCATCCTCGTCGCGGAGATCGCCGGAACCGTCGAGCCGGAACGGTTTGTGCTCTTGCACGGGCACGTCGACTCGTGGCACGTCGGTGTCGGCGATAACGCCACCGGCGACGCAACCCTTCTCGAAGCCGCACGCACGCTGTGGACGCACCGCCTAAGCCTGGCCCGTTCCGTCCGGGTCGCATGGTGGTCCGGGCACTCCCAGGGCCGCTACGCCGGGTCGACCTGGTATGCGGACAACTTCGCGCTCGATCTCGAACGCAACTGCATTTGCCATCTGAACTGCGACTCACCCGGTTGCCGCGACGCCGACGTCTATGACGACATCGTCGCCATGGCCGAAGTGGAGGCAGTCGCGCGGGACGCGATCCGCGACTTCGCGGATTCGCCGGCCGTGACGATCCCGCCGATGCGTGCCGGGGATATCTCCTTCAACAATCTCGGCATCTCGACGTACTTCATGCTTGGACCGAACATTCCGCCGGAGGTGCGGCGAGAGCGAGACCTTTATGCCGTTGGTGGCTGCGGTGGCAACATCGAGTGGCACACGGAGGCGGATACGATTGAGATCGCCGACCCCGAGCGACTTCTTCGCGATATCCGCCTCTATACAGGCGCGGTCTTCCGTACCGCGAACGCCGTCGTCCACCCGCTCGACTTTCGTGCCACGGTCGCTCAAGCCGAACGTGTACTCAGCGAGTACCGACCCGCACTCGAGCCGTACGGCGACCTCCAGGCGGCCGTCGACGCGATCAGCGACTGCAAGGCGGCGCTTGACCGGCTTTATGCGCAGTCCGACGGCGTGACCTCGATCCACGCAGCACGTCCCTTCAACGATGCGCTTCTTCGAATCGGGAGGCTGCTCGTTCGTCTCCTCTACACGCAAGAAGGCCCATTCCGGCAGGATCCTGCTCTGCACAGCCCGCACCTCCCCGAGCTCGCAGCCGCTCGAGCCTCGGTGGGCAAAGTTCCCGACGGCGTGCTGAGGACGGAGGTGGTCCGAGCGCGAAACCGGATCGTCGGGATGCTCCGCGACGTGGTCGAACTGGCGCACTCAGCGGGCTGAGCTCAGCTCCCGAGGTCCTGCAAGACGGGTGGTCGCAGCGCAGGCCAGCTGTGGTTTCGTTCGTATGCTCGGGCGAGCCGGAAGATCGTCGCCTCGGCGAACGGCCGCCCGAGCAGCTGGAATCCGATCGGAAGCCCGTCGGACGTGAGCCCGCAGGGGACGCTCAGTGCGGGAAGTCCGAGCAGATTGGCGGGGAATGTGTGGTGGACGTAGGCGGTGAAGGCGGTCTCGCCTCCGTCGCGAGGCTGGTTGCGCTGTTCGTTTGGGACCGTCGGGAGCGGAATCGTCGGTGAGATGAGCGCGTCGAGCCCGTGCGCTCGGAACAAGTTCTTGACGCGGTCGCGCAGCAGCGTCCGCGCACGCAGGCCCGTGACGTAGTGCGTCGCGGGCACGAGCTCACCGAGCTCGAGGAGGAGTCTCGTCGCCGGGTCGTAGTCGAGCGCCCGCTCGCGGAAGAGCCGCCGATGAAACGCACTCGCTTCGGCGAGCAGGATCGTCAGGAGCGCCGACGGCATCGCGGCGAACGCCGGAAGCTGGACTTCTACGATGCGCGCGCCGAGCGATGCGTACTCGTCGATCACGGCTTCGACCGCAGCGCGGACATCCTCGATCACTCCACTGTAGAAGTAGTGGTCTCGCTCGACACCGATGACGGAGTCGTCGACCCCGCTCTCTAGCTGTGCCCGATAGTCCGCAAGCGGCTCGTCGATTGAGCCGAGGTCAGCCGGGTCGTGCCCGGCCAGAACTTGCAAGAGGATCGCGTTGTCTGCGACCGTTCGCGTCAGTGCCCCTGGATGGTCGAGCGACCAGCTGAGCGGGATGATTCCGTGACGGCTGACACGGCCGAAAGTCGGCTTCAGCCCTACCAGCCCGTTGACTGCCGCCGGGATCCTGATCGAGCCGCCGGTGTCGGTACCAATCGCTCCGAAGGCGGAGCGGACAGAGACGGCGACGCCCGAGCCCGCGCTCGAGCCGCCCGGGTACCAGCCGTCGCGCCACGGCGAGCGAGTCACGGGAACGTTGACGCCCCACGCGAACTCGTGCGTGACGGTCTTGCCGACGATGACCGCGCCGGCGTCGCGCAGTTTCCGCACGATCGTGGCGTCGTAGTCGGGGACGAACCCGGTGAGCGCCCGCGAGCCCGCATCGGTCGGCACGCCGCGCATGTAGACGATGTCCTTCACGCCGATCGGAACGCCGTGCAGCACGCCGCGCAGACGCCCGTGGGCGAGCTCGCGGTCGAGCGTCCGGGCCTCGTCGAGGGCAGCATCCGGAAAGAGATGGGCGAAGGCCGAGACGACGGGCTCGGTCTCGGCGATCTGTTGGAGAACGGCTTGCGTCAGCTCGACCGCCGAGACCTCCCGACGAGCGACGAGCTCGCTCGCTTCGGCGAGCGTCCGTTCGACCAGCTCATTCATCCCAGCGCGGATCGAAGCGGAGCGCCGGCTGGACGTGCTCGAGATCGAGCTGGTCGAGCTGCTCGATCGCGCCGAGCTGCGCCAGTAAGGCAGAGCCGAGGGCGGCGACGTCCTCCTCCGGCAGCGGCATGCCGACCAGCCGGGCGAGCAGCGCCAGCTCCGCGCCCCCGATCTCCCCTCCGTCGCCGGCGAGATAGCTCAAGCGACCGCCTCGCCCCCGAGCAGGACGAGACGGACGGCGCGGAGGGCGCCGACGTCCCGCAACGGGTTTTCCGCGACCGCGACGACGTCGGCGCGCTTGCCCGGCTCGAGCGTTCCGACCTCGTCGCCCAGCTCGAGCAGGTCGGCGCCGCCGGCCGAGGCGGCGCGCAGCGCCTGCGCGGGGCTGGCGCCGTATTCGACCATCAACTCGACTTCCCGTGCGAGCTGCCCGTGGGGGTGCCCGGGCGCGCCGCAGTCGGTGCCGGCCGCCAGTCGAATTCCTGCCTCGAGCGCCGTCCGCAATGCTGCACGGCTGGCCTGCGACACTCGCTCGGTCTTCCGCACGATGTACTCCGGTGTCCCGAGCTCAGCCGCAGTCTCGAACATGGCGCGATACACCGATAGCGTCGGCACGAGGAACACGCCGGAACGAAGCATTCGGTCGGCGGCGTCGCGTTCGAGGAAGCTGCCGTGCTCGAGACAGTCGACACCTGCGTCGAGTGCGTTCGCGATCGCCTGGCTCGAGTAGGCGTGTGCGGTCACCTTCCGCCCTGCCTTGTGCGCCTCGTCGACTGCAACCCGCATCTCTTCAACAGACAGCTGCGGGTTGCCTACCTCCTCGCGGTGCCCGTAGACACCGCCCGAAGCCATGACCTTGATGCAATCCGCGCCGGCCTTCAGCTCCTCGCGCACCGCCAAGCGTACGCCGTCGACACCATCGGCCTCTCGGCCGAGGTAGTGGGCGTGACCACCAGTCATCGCCACGGCCCGTCCCGCTGCGACGACACGAGGCCCGCGTAGGACACCCTTCTCGATCGCGCTCCTGACGTCAATGGCCATCCCGTCCGTCGAGCCGACGTCGCGGATCGTCGTGACCCCGGCACGCAGGTGCCGAGCGACGTTGCCGGCGCAGCGCAGCATCGTCAGACCGCGACTCTCCTGCCTGACGAGTTCATGGGGAAGCGGGCCGGCGCTCCAGACGAGATGGACGTGAGCGTCGATCAGCCCGGGCAGAAGCGTCGCATCCCCGAGGTCGACGGTTTCAGAAACGCGCGGGCAGCCGCTGCGCGGCCCCGCATAGGCGATCGTCTCGCCGTCCACGACGACGACGCCATCCTCGAGCGGCTTGTCCGAACGGCCGTCGAAGAGCCGGTCAGCGCGAAATGCGACTGCCACCGCCCGATTGTAGGAAAATGCGTTGAGTGCACTCCGGTTGGCCGCTTCATCCTCGCCAGCGTTTCGAGGCGGCCCTCAAAGGCGTCCCGGTCGATCGCCCGCCAGTCACCGCGTGGGGACACGACTTCCTCGCCGAGTGGTCCCCCGGCGCGCTCGCCGAATCGACGGTGCGTCGCGCTCGGCAGTTCGGCTTCGATCTGATCAAGCTCCAGCCGCGAGCGAGTTGCTTCGCCGAGGCGTTCGGTTCTGTCTATCGCGTCTCCGGCGGGGCATTCGAGGCGCCCCGGCTGGTCTCGTGGCCGATCCGCCGTCCCGACGACTGGCAGAAGCTGATTCAGGCGGACGCCGGCGCGGCGCCGCTCGCAGACCAGATCCGGGCGCTAGACGTCGTCGTGCGGGAGATCGGTGACGAGCGACCTGTGCTCCAGACGGTTTTCTCCCCCTTCACCGTGGCGAGCTACCTGGCCGCGGACGGACAGGCCGAGGCGCAGCGCAGCCGTCCCGACCTGATCGCGAAGGCGGAGGCGCGCGCGGTAGCGCATCTGCGGCAGCGGCCCGACGCATTCGCCTCCGCTCTCGGCGTGGTCACCAGCGCCCTCGTCGCCTTCGTCGAAGGTTCCGTCGCCGCCGGCGCGCACGCGATCTTCTACGCAGTCGGCGCGGGCGCGAGCGCAGAGACCCTCTCGTGGAGCGAGTACGAGGAGCTACTCCTTCCCCACGACCGGACGGTGCTGGCGGCTGTGCCGGCGTCCGTGCCCGTCGTCCTTCACCTCTGCGGCCCACGGGTGCGCCTGCGCCTCGCAGATGCGCTCCGCATCGACGCGATCAGCCTCGCAGCGCACGAGGCCGGAAACCCGTCGCTCGCGCAGGTGCGCGCGCGTACCGGCGCCGCCGTGTTTGGGGGCGTGCCGCACGTTGCTGCTCTCGTCGACGGCGAGGTGGAGACCGTGCGAGGCGTCGTCCGGGCTGCGATCGTCGAGACGGGCGGAGCCGGACTCGTCGTCGCGCCGGGGTGCTCGGTTCCTCCGGGGGCGCCGGAGCGAAATCTCGTCGCAATGGTCTCCGCTGCCGGCGGCGAACGGGGACGTTGAACCACCCGCAGTTCGCACGGCGGTCGAGGCTGGGCGTCGACATCGGCGGCACCTTCACCGACTTCGCCCTCGTCGATGCCGAGACAGGTGCGTCTTTGGGGCTGAAGGTCCCGAGCGACTCCGCCGATCCCGTGCGCGCCGTTGCGGCCGGGTTGGGTGAGCTTCGCGCGCGCGGAGTCGACCTCGGCACGATCGAGTACTTCGTTCACGGCACCACGATCGCGGTCAACAGCATCATCCAGCGCTCGGGAGCGCGGATCGCGCTTCTGGTCACCGACGGCTTTCGCGACGTGCTCGAGCTCGGAAGACTTCGGCTACCCGTCCCCTGGAGCTTCTACAGCCGCCGGCCAGCCGCACTCGTCCCTCGCGAGCTGGTCGTGCCTGTTCGCGAGCGGATTCGACACGACGGCGAAGTCGAGGTGCCGCTCGAGCACGTGGAGGTCGACCGAGTCGTCGAGTCGGTCGCCGCGCTCGGCGTCGAGGGCGTCGCGATCTGCCTGCTGCACGCGTACGTAGACGGCACTCACGAACGGAAACTGCGAGACGGGCTCATTCGACGGGCGCCAAGCCTCTTCGTCACCTGTTCTTGCGAGATCTGGCCGCAGCCACGCGAATACGAGCGGGCGCTGGTGACGGCGATGAATGCCTACGTGCGGCCGGCGATGGTGCGCTACCTCGCCGGTCTCGAGGCGACGCTTCGCGACGCCGGCATCCGCGCGCGCCCGTACATCGCCCGCTCGAACGGCGGGATCATGAGCACCGGTGCGGCCAGAGACGAGCCTGTCCAGACGCTGCTCTCCGGACCGGCATCGGGTGTGATCGGGGCTACCGACATCGCACTCCGGGCCGGCTTTCGCGATCTCCTCACCCTCGACATGGGCGGAACGAGCGCCGACGTCGCCGTTGTCGAGCAGGGCGAGATCGGCTCCAGCCACGACGGGCGCGTCGGGGACCTGCCTGTGATCGTGCCTGCGGTGGCGATCTCCAGCATCGGCGCTGGGGGCGGCTCGGTCGCGTGGCTGGACGCTACAGGCGTTCTGAAGGTCGGCCCGCGCAGCGCCGGCGCCCGTCCCGGCCCCGCCAGCTACTGTCTCGGCGGCGAGGAGCCGACGCTGACCGACGCCTTTCTGGTCTGCGGCTACCTCGACGCGGAGCGATTTGCCGGCGGCCTCCGTTTGGACGCCGAGGCCGCCGGGCGCGCGCTGGGGACGATCGCGCCGGCCCTGGCACGTTCGCGGACGGAGGCGGCCGAGGCGATCGTCCGTGTGGCGCTGGCGAACATGTACGCCGAGCTCACCGGCGTGCTCGACCGTCGCGGGCTCGACCCGCGCGCGTTCACGCTCGTCGCCTTCGGGGGCGCCGGCCCGCTCGTTGCCTGCTTGCTCGCCGAGGAGATGAACATCGGAGGCGTGCTTGTGCCGCCTCTCCCTGGAACCCTCTGCGCGCAGGGCGCTCTTCGCGCCGCCGCCATGACGGACATCGTCCGTACCGTGCGTGAGCCGCTCTCACAGCTCGACGGACGACAGCTGGCGGCGGCATTTGCGCCGTCGGTCGAGCGGGGTCGGGCCTGGCTCGAGCGGGAGGCGCCCACAGCCCACAGGACCGAGCTGCGACTGTCCGCCGAGATGCGTTACATCGGGCAGGCGTACGAACTCGAAGTGCCGGTGCGGCCCGAGTGGCTCGAGCGATCGGCTCTCGGTCCGCTCGCGACGGCTTTCCACGACCTGCACGAGCGTGTCTTCTTCCACGCCGACCGCGAGGCGCCGGTTGAGGTCGTCGACCTCCGCGTGCGAGCTGTAGGCCTCGTCGACCATCCGCCGGATCCGGCCCCGCTGCCGCCGAGCCGGCAATCGCCTCGGCCGGAGGGAAGACGCCGGGTTCTGATCGGCGGCGGGCTGCACGACACGCCTGTCTACGCTCGCGCCGCTCTTGCCGCGGGCGACGAGCTCGACGGCCCGCTCGTCGTCCACCAGTCGGACGCGACGACGCTCATCCCGCCGGGCTGGAACGTCATGGTGGACTCCGGCGGCAATCTGCTCGCGTCCCGCAAGGTGCGAGATGCGAACTGACAAGGTCACCCTCGAAGTCCTCAAGAGCTACTTCGTCGCGATCGCGGACGGGATGGGGCACACGCTCGAGCGTACCTCCCACACGACGTTCGTCAAGGAGACGGCGGATTTCGTGACGGCGTTGGCGACGCCGGCCGGTGAGTTCTTCGCGTACCCGCGCTCGATCGGCGTGACGAGCTTCCTTGGATTGAACATGTCTGCCGCGCTGGCAGCGGTTGGGCCGCTTCGGCCAGGCGACGTCGTGATCACGAACGATCCGTTCACGACGGGCGGACTGGCGACTCACCTGCCGGACATTCATCTGTTCAAGCCTGTCTTCGACGGAGGTGAGCTCTTCTGCATCGCCTGGTGCTTCATCCACTGCTCGGATGTCGGCGGGCTCGCCCCGGCAAGCATCTCGCCGGACGCACACGACCTCTTTCAGGAGGGCTTTCGACTGCCACCACGCCTGCTCTTCCGGCGCGGTGAGCTCGATCGCGAGCTGTTGGAGCTGTTTCTGGCGAATTGCCGTAGCCCATCCGAGAACGCCGGCGACCTGAACGCGATGATCGCGTCCCTCAACACGGGCGAGCACCGCATCCGAGAGCTCATCGAGAAGCTCGGCGCGGGCGTCGTCCGGGAAGGAATGCACGAGATGCTTGCGTGGACGGAGGCGCGTGCGCGATCGCTGATCGCCGAGATCCCGGACGGCGACTACTCCTTCGCCGACTACCTCGACGAGGATGGCGACGGCATCCCGATCAGGCTCGCGGTCACGCTCCGGGTTCGTGGCGACGAGCTCGAGCTCGATTACGAGGGCACAGACCCGCAGGTCGAGTCCGCGTTCAACCTGCCGGCGTTCGGCGACCGGCATCCGTTCCTTGCCCAGGGCATCATCAACTACCTCCTGAGTGAGGAGCCGCACCTTCCCTTGACAGGCGGCGTGATGCGCCCGATCCGAACGCGGGCGCCAAGAGGCACGGTCGTCAACCCGGAGTTCCCGGCGGCAGTCGGGGTGCGATACGCGACCGTGATCCGGCTCTACGACGTGGTCCTCGGCGCGTTGGCACAGGCGGTACCCGGCAAGATCCCGGCCGCGGGCGCAGGGCAGGCTGCGATGGTCGTGCTCTCAGTGTCGCCCCCGGAGACGGGAAGTCGGCAGGTCGCGGTCCTCGAGCCGATGTTCGGGGGTGGCGGCGGGACCGCGGTCGCGGACGGCGCCTCCGGTAACGACTCGGCTGCCGGTTTTCTCCGCAACACGCCGATCGAGAGCATCGAAGCACACATCCCCGTTCTCGCTGAGCGCTACGAGCTCGTCCCCGATTCGGCGGGCGCCGGCAGGTACCGGGGCGGCTTCGGCGTCCGGTTCGACTTCCGCACGCTGCGTCCCGGATCGATCGTGACCGCGCGAGGCATGGAGCGGACGTGCTTCGAGCCGTTCGGTCTCTCCGGTGGGCAGGCGTCGGGACGTGCAAGCGCGGTGCTCAACGAGGGCAGCGTCGGGGAACGCGAGCTCGGCCGGATCAGCGTGCTGCACCTGGGCCCGGGGGAGCGTGTGAGTATCCGCGGAGCTGGCGGCGGCGGCTTCGGCAACCCGCTCGATCGCGACCCTGACGCGGTTGCAGCGGACGTGCGTGCAGCGCTCCTGAGCGAAGAGCAGGCGGCTGCTCGTTACGGCGTCGTCTTCCGCGACGGCGTGCTCGACGCCGACGCGACGGCGGAGCTCCGGAACCGTCTCCGGACCAATGGCTGGCGCCCGGTGATCGACCGCGGGCCGTCCCGTTTCGCGTACGAGCAGGTCTGGTCGGAGGCCGCGCAGGGTGCGCTCGCCCGTTGCTTGCTCGAGCTGCCGCACGACCTGCGCACGTACGCGAAGCGAGAGGTGCATCGACGAGTCGACGCGATGAACCTGGAGATACCGGTCGCGGCAGATACGATCGCCCCGCTGCTCCGTGAGGTGCTCGCCGCCGTCGCCGCCGATGGTCAGGACGAGCGACCAGGCGGAGAGGCCACACCGCCCGGTGCGTAGCGGGCGAGAAACCGCACCAGTCCCGAAGGCATGCCGCCTCGATCCTCGGCATCCTCCTTGCGCGCGATCGCACGTTGAACGACTAGGCCGCCGAGGTAGCGGAACGGCTCCGGTGGAAAGCCGGGTCCGCGGGCCGCGAGAAGCCGTGCGAGCGAGGCCCAGTCGTCGTCTCGTCCGAGGGCGAGCGACGCGAGACAGCGGCCGGCGGCAACCGCCGGGACGATGCCGCTGCCTGCGAAGCCGATTGCGTACGGGAGCCGGTCGTCGCCGCCGAGGCAACCGAAACGCAGTAGCCCGGTGGCGCTTCGCTCGACCGGGCCGGCCCACGAATGCGTTACGGGAATCTCGACGAGTGGAGGCAGCAGCCGCCGCAGTTCGGCCTCCACCCATCGCCGACGTCTCTCGGAGTGCTCGAACCGGGACCCGATGCGGGCTGCGGGAGCAAGCGTGCCGCCGCCTCGCCCGAAGACCACCCGACCGTTGGCGGTCGTTCGCCAGTAGTCGATCAGCGTGCGCGCGTCGAATGCGCCGACACCGTCGGGCCAGCCGCGCTGCGTCAAGAGCGCGGGCGCGGGGGCCGTGGCGACGACATCGCTCGAGACGACAACGACATCGCCGCGCAACTCGCGGAAATGCGCCATCCACGCGTTGGCGGCCAGCACGGCCCGCTCCGCTTCGACAGATGCATCGCCGCAGCGCAGCCGGATCGACGAGCCCGCCTCGATCGCGCTCAGCGGTGACCGCTCGCGGACGTCGACGCCGTGCTCGAGCGCCGCTCGGCGTAGGCCACGGGCGAGCAGCGCCGGGTGAAGTGCGCCGCCGCGAGGATCGTGAACGCCGAAGCGATGTAACGGCGACGCGAGGCGCTCGATGAGCTCGTCGCGCGGGACCACCCGGAACGGTCCCACTCCCGCCGCATCCGCGGCGGCCACCACTTGTTCGATTGTCGCGACCTGAGCGGCGTTCGTCGCCGTCCAGTAGAGGCCGGGGAAACTGATCTCGGCGTCAATACCCTCGGCGCCGCAGAAGCGGTCGATCTCACGCGCGCCGGCTTCGATCGCTGCTGCAACCGTGAGAGCGTCGTCGCGACCGAGATAGCGGATGAGCGTCGGCAGCTTCACCCACCAGTCCGACACCATCCCGCCGTTGCGCCCGCTCGCGCCGGTTCCACACAGCTCGGCCTCGACGAGAACGACCGTCAGGCTTGGATCGAGTTCGCGAAGGCGGATCGCGGTCCAGAGTCCCGTGAACCCACCGCCGACGACACAGACGTCGGCGCGGACGCGCCCCTCGAGCCTACGCGCCCCAGCCCACGCGTCGGGCTCAGCGGCGAGTGCTTCTTCGATCCAGAGGCTCGAACGTCCGCTCCGGCCGTCGACCCGCCACGGCCTGAAGCGCCACGCCGCCCGAGCGCTCACGGCGTCGGCGTCTCGAGCAGGAAGCTCCCGCGGCCGTCCGCCAGTAGCCGCTGGCCGGGGAAGACGACGATCGTCATCGTCGCGCCGTCGACAAGGGCCGGACCGTGGACCTCCCCTCCTGCTGCGAAGCGATCGGCGGCATACGTCGCAGTCTCGACGAAGCCTCCCAGCTCGTCGAACCAGGCGGGCCGGGAGCCGGTGGCGGCTGCATCCGCGGGCGTCGGCGCGAGCTCGTCGATCAACGGTTCCACCGGAGTCCTGATCAAGCCGGTGCCGGTGACGCGCCAGTGCAGGTACTCGACGCCACGGTCCTGGGCTGACCAGCCGTAGCGCTCCTCATGCAGACGGTGGAACGCGCCGACGATCGCGTCCAGCTCCTCACGGCCGAGCGGGCCCGGCGGCACCGGCACCGTCAGCTCGTGTACCTGCCCGACATAGCGAGCGTCGACGAAGCGCTGCACGACGACGTCGACTGCGCTGAAGCCGTTTTGCACGAGGTCGACACGAGCTCGTCGCTCGAGCTTGCCGAGCAGCGCGTTCACTGCTTCTCGTTGCGGATCAAGGGACGTTGCGTGATGCGCGGCCGCATAGTCGTGGCGGACGTTGCTGACGGTCATCCCGAACGCCGAGAGCGTTCCCGCCTCCGCTGGCACGAGTACTCGCGTGATTCCAAGCTCCGCAGCGAGTCGGCCCGCGTGTAGCGCTCCCGCGCCCCCGCCCGCAACGAGCAAAAAAGGACGCGGGTCGATTCCGCGCTCGACCGAGACGACGCCGATCGCGTCGACCATGTTCTGGTTGATGACCCGGATCATCCCTGCCGCGGCAGCGACGAGTTCCACCCCGAGTGGCTCCGCGACGTGCTGCCGAATCGCGTCGGCGGCCAGATCGCTCCGCAGCTGGCGGCGCCCGCCAAGGAACGCATCGGGCGACAAGTAGCCGAGGACGACGTTCGCGTCCGTGACGGTTGGTCGCTCGCCTCCCTGCCCGTATGCGGCGGGGCCTGGGCGGGCTCCGGCCGACTGTGGGCCGACGCGAAGCGCTCCGCCGGTATCGATCCAGGCGAGCGACCCGCCGCCGGCCCCGATCGAGTGGATCTCGACACCCGGGATCCCGATCGGTTGGTGCTGGATCTCGATCGTCCGCGATCGCGGCACCTCGCCGTCCCCGATCAGGCAGACGTCGAACGAGGTGCCGCCCATGTCGATCGTGATCATGTCGCGTGCGGCAGCGCGCTTTCCGACTTGGAGTGCGGCGGCAGGTGCGGCCGCCGGTCCCGAGTGGATGGTGCTGACCGGAACGCGAAGCGTCTGCTCGACGCTCGCGCAACCGCCGTTCACCTGCATGACAAGCAGTCCAGTCCGCAGACCCCTCGTCGAGAGCCACTGTTGGAGTTGCTCGAGGTAGTCGCGGCTGCCGGCGTACACGAAGGCCGAGAGGACCGTTGCTGAGCTGCGGACCCACTCGCCGAGCTCGGGTAGGACTTCGGACGAGAGAAGCACCGGCACTCCTGGGAGCTCCTGGCGGAGGAGCTCGCGAACGCCCTGCTCGTGGGCCGGGTTTGCATGCGCCCAAAGCAGCGCCACCGCGACAGCGTCCACGCCTTCCTGCTTCAGCGTCGCCGCAGCTCGACGGACGCTGCCTTCGTCGAGCGGCTGGAGGACAGAGCCGTGGGCGCTCGTCCGTTCGGCAACGGCGACCCGCCGCCGCCGTGGCACCAAATCGTCCGGGCGCGGCAGGCGCGGGTTGAAACGGTCCCACTTGAACCCGTCGCGGAAGTAAAGGATGTCGCGGAAGCCGCGCGTACAAACGAGCCCGACGGTCGACCCGCTGCGCTGGACGACCATGTTGGTGGCCACGGTCGATCCGTGGACGAGCAGCGTCACGTTCGACAGGAATGACCCGAGGTCGTGCTCGAGGAGCTCGGCGACGCGCTCGAGTCCCGTCTGCACCGCTCGCTCGGGCCGGTCGGGCGTCGTCTCCTCTTTCCAGAGCAGCGTCGAGCCGTCCTCGCGTGTAACGACGAGGTCGGTGAACGTGCCGCCGATATCGACGCCGACGCGGTAGGACACTTCTACAAGCCGCGACCAGGTGGGACGTCGACCTGCTCGTCGCCGGGCTGCATCGTCCGCTCGAGCCACCCCGAGGCCGACGGGCGGGTTGGCAGCGAGAGAGAGAGCGGTTCGCGACAGGCTGCAAGTCGCCGTCGCGCCTCTTCGGTCGCGACGCGATCAAGCTCGAGCTTGGCTCCCGCGAACACGACTCCGAAGAAGAGGTGCGCCGTCTCGGCGCTGTAGAGTCCGTCGAGGACGTCTTCGCGCACGCGTTCGGGCGACCGTTGCAGTGGGTCCCCGTAGCCGCCGCCGCCGCTCGAGATGCCGACCCAAAGCTCGCCGGCACGGATGCGCGCGTACGCCTCCGGGCCGAAGAACTGTCGCCGTCCGGCCTCTCCTCGGACGACGTAGCTGCCGCCGCCCGCACCGGGGGAGCCGCCGAAGAGGCCGCATGGCGGGTTGATGAGGCCGTCGCTCGCATAGATGACATCGACGTCGTGAAACGGCCGGATGACAAAGCGGACACCAGGGCCGCCGATCCACTGTCCGAGGCCCATCGACTCTGGCTCGAGCTCCCACTGCTCGACCCGGAGTGGATAGAGCATCTCGGTATGCTCGACCGATCCGACGTGGAGCGCGCCCCAGGCCGCATTCGTCGAGATCAGCGGCCACCCGTCGGTCCCCTGTGCGGCCCCGCCGCCGCCGCCGCCGTTGAGCGGTTGATGGCCCCAGAAGCCGCCGTCGGCCGGGTCGACGCCCGAGATCATCGGCACGTTCGACCAATGCGCGTTGCCGGCGGGCACGCGCTCCGGGACTGCCTGTGCGAGCGCCTTCGTCACCGCTTCCTGCATCACGTCCGCGGGGAGAACGGTCGCGAGCGACGTTGCGACCGGATACGAGGCGTTGCAAACAGTGCCGGCAGGTGCGGAGACGCCGACGCGGCGTAGACATCCCTCGTTGTGCGGGATGTCGGAGTCGATCGCCATCATGACGGGGATGCCCCCGGCGGCTTGCATCACCGCGTAGCTCGCGTTGACGCCGGCCTGAAGCTGCGGGTCGCTGCCGCTGAAGTCGACGCTGATCGTGTCGTCGTGGATCGTCAGCGTGCAGCGGATCGTCGTCGGCTGCCCGTCCGAGCCAAAGTCGTACCAGGCTTCGCTCTCGTAGACGCCGTCGGGCATGGCGCGGATCTCGGCGGAGGCCCGACGGGCGGCGTACTCGATCGCTTCCTCGCAGAACTCCCGCAACGTCCCGGCGCCGTACCGCTCTGCGAGGGCCTGCAGCTTCTGCGCGCCGATCCGCGTCGCCCCGAGCTGCGCCATCAGGTCGCCTTCGAGCATGGCCGGCCAACGAACGTTCGCGAGGTAGAGCTCGATCACGTCGCGGCGAGCCTTGCCGCCCTCGTACAACTTCACTGGCGGGATGATCAGGCCCTCCTGCCAGACGTCCTGCGCGGCGGCCCAGCCGCTCGTCGGGACGGGAGCGCCGACGTCGAGCTGATGTGCGCGCACCGCCGTCCAGAACAGCAACTCGCCTTCGTGGAACACGGGAGCGGCGGTGGCGAGGTCGCCGATGTGGGTGTTCCCCGAGTATGGGTCGTTGCATGCGATCACGTCGCCCTCGCGCACGTCCCCTACGTACCGGCTGACGATCCGCTCGATGAAGAGATGCATCGAGTTCGTGTGGATCGGCAGCGCGTCCTTCATCGCCACCTGTCGTCCGCGTGCGTCGTAGACACAGCAGGAGAAGTCGTGTGTAAGCGCCAGCAGCGCAGACGACGCCGTATTCGCGAGCGCGACCGTCATCTCGGTGGCGATGCTGTTGAGCCGGTTGAGCAGGACGCTGAAGGTGATCGGGTCGATCTGCGCGCTCGTCTCCACCTCTCCTCCTAATCCGCCAGCGAGAGCGCCCGTTCCCAGACCTTCTCTGCCATCCGGGCCACCGCTTCCTCGAGATTCGCCCATAAACCGCGATGGCGGGAGTTGAGAAACACGGCGATCGCGGGCGGGGCACCGTACGGCTCGATGATGCCGACGTCGTTGGCGATGAACGGCTCGAAGTCACCCGTTTTGTGGGCGCACGTGGCTCCGATCAGGTACCGCGGCATCCGTGCGCGGTGCTGCTGCAGGCGCATGATCCGAAGAACCTGCTCGCAGGCGGCTCCGTCCGCCGCGGAGCCGCGCCAGATTCGCTCCAGCAAACGGCCTAGGTCCGCCGCGGTTGCCAAGCCGAACGGCCGTCCGCCACCGAAGTGGTAGGCGGCGCGCGCCTCAATGCGCTCGTCGGGTGTCTGCGGCGGGTAGCCCGTCGCGTAGAGAGCGGCCGGGGAGAGGGTCGCAAGGCTGGCGTCCATGGTCGCCGCGAGCTCACGGAACCACTCGAATGCCGTGCCGAGCGCCTGGATCGAGTGGAGCCCGAGCCCCTCCATCAGCCGGTTCACCGCGTTTGGCCCGCCGACCGCGTCGAAGCAGAGGTCGGTCGCGACGTTGTCGCTTTGCACGATCATCAGGGTCGCGGCGTCCCGGAGACTGAGCGTCAGCCCGGGATCGAGCAGTGCCAGAACACCCGTTCCGAATCGTCGGTCCTCGTCGCCGAGCGTAAGCCGCCGGTCGAGATCGACCGTCCCGGCTCCCACCTGGCGGTACAGCTCCAGCAGGAGCGGCACCTTGATCACGCTCATCGTGTCCATGGGTGTCTCCGCGTTGATGGCCACTTCCTCGTCGCTGTCGAGGAACTTCACGAAGATGCCCCATTCGGCTCGGACGCCCGCAGCGATCGTCTCCAGGCTCCGTTGCAGCGCCAGCACGTGGTTCGCGTCGTCTCTCAGCCGGCGGTTGGCGTCGAGACGGTTTGCTCCGTCGGCTGCGCCCAGCTCGAGTAATCGAGCAGCTGGTACTCCTGCTCGCACGGCCTCCCTTCGGCGAGAAGCATCGTTCCAGCTGTCAAGTCGTAGATGACGGACGCGACGGTCACCGACTGCTCGTACTCGTGTACGGCGGGATCGCCGTGCTTGCATATCCCCAGGGGGTGGCTGGCGTGATCCCGGAGCGCCGCCTCGATCGCGTGGCTGTCGACGCCATCATCGCGATCGTCGAGCAGCCGCTGGATCCGGTCGAGGCGAAACGGGCTGTCGGGGACGTACCAGCGGCTCACGTCCTTGATCCCGCGCGTGTCAGAGATGTAGTGGTTGGCGTGGCAGAGGAGACCGCCTTCGGGAAAAGCGAGCCAGACCTGGCTGAAGTCGCCCGGGGCTGCCTCCACGTCGACTGCCTGCCCGGTGCGATGGGCGATCAGGTAGTTCGCGGCCGAGGCACGGGGATGCCGGGTCACAGCGTCGAGCCCCTGCGGCAGGGTCTCGGCGTCCAGGATCGCCCGGAGGATGACGTGGTAGGGGAGTCCGGGCTCGCCCCGGTCTTCGTCGCTGATCAAGGCGTTCGTGACCAAGCCGATCCCGGCCGAGTTCATACCGGTTTTTGCCAGCAGCCCGGCCTCGACCACAGTCACGAAGTCGGGGCCGTCGTCGCGCTTGACGTCGAGGATGATCACGGTCTCCTCCGTGTGCGGCTTCCAGTCCCAGTTTTGGCCGACCAGGACGTGCGCGTTGGCCGTCGCCTCCGGTAGAGCCGCAAACGAGGTGCACTCGACGGCGGCGGCGCGAGCCACGGCTGAGAACATCACCTCCGTGCGCACGTTGATCGCGAGAATGTCTTCGTATGCAACGCCGGCGCCCTCGGCGATGCCGTTCATTTCCTCCAGATAATCGGGATGGACGGCTGCGATGGGCTTCGTGAAAGCCAACGCATGTCGCTTCACCTCGTCCCAGGTCCAGTTGGCGTAATGGGCGAAGACGTCGCGATACAGCTCGACGCTTCGACGAACACGCTCGCTCGCTTGGGATCCGTGTGCGAGTCCGCGAGCACGTGCGCTGCCACCTGCATTGATGCGCGGATACGACGCCTGCGCCACAAAACCGGAGTTCATCGCCGGACAACACCGCCCGTTACGCCGAGCGTCTCACCTGTGATGTAGGAAGCGTCGTCTGAGGCGAGGAACGCCACGGCGGCGCCGATGTCGGGTCCCGTGCCGTGCCGGCCCAGCGGCACCATTGCGCGGACGCGTGCCACCTCGTCCTCGAACGTGATCCCTGCGTACTTCGCCCGTGCGCGCAGACCCTCCCACTGCATCTCCGTGGCCATGTACCCCGGCGCGATGCTGTTCACCCTCACGCCGTGTGGTGCGAGTTCGGCTGCGAGCGCCTGGCTGAGGGCGATGACAGCCGCCTTGGTAGCGGAGTACGCGGCTGTCCGCGGGTACGGCTCCCAGCCGAAGATGGAGCTGATCGTGACGATGCAGCCCCTTTCGGCGGCGCGCATCACGCGACCGGCCGCCTTGCAGGTGAGGAACACGCCGCGGAGGTTGACGGCCACGATGCGGTCGAACTCCTCGGGGTCGAGGTCGATGAGGTCGACTTCAGCTCCGCCGACGCCGGCGTTCGCTACCGCCAGGTCGAGTCCGCCGAAGGTGACAACTGCGTGCTGCACCGCCGCCTCGATGTCGACGGCGCTGGCAACCGATCCGACGCGAGCAATCATCACTCCCGCGTCGAGCTTCAGTTGCGAGCGGAGTCGGCGTGCTGTTTCTTCCACCTCCGGGCGCACGTCGAAGAGGAGGACCGACCATCCGTCTTCGCCGAGCCGCGCGGCCACGCTCTCGCCGAGGCCGCGGGCGGCACCGGTCACGATCGCCGCGCGCCGGACCTGTTTACTCACGTCGACCGTCCCACCCGCGCAAGTTGTGAATCTGCGTGCGCGGCGATCTCTGCGCAGGTCGCGAGCCAGACATCATCGTGACGCTGAACGTAGTCGAGCATGCGGCCGAGCAGTGCGATGCGCGAGGGGCGGCCGATGACTTGGGGGTGCATCGTCAGGATGTAGCAGCCGCCGTACTCGCGGATTCCGTCGAACTCCTCCTTCCAGATCGTCTCGACCTCGGGCGTGCTGCGGATCGTCCGCGCCGAGTCGGCCGCGTACCAGGCGAAATGCGGCCAGTCGTCCAGGATCCACTGAATCGGAAGCTCGATCAGACGACGGCCGGGATGTCGGTAGGGACGAAGGTCGTCCATGAACTGACTGGCGTAGGCAAGTCCCTTTGTCTCGAGCAGGTCGAGCGTGTGTGGACTCACATCCCAAGCGGGCGAGCGGTAGCCGGTGACGGCGCCGCCGGCGCCGACGAGGAGCTCGTATGCGCGGTCGAGCTCGTTGCTCTCCTCCTCGCGAGTGAGCTGCGCCGGCGAGCGGTGTGTGTAGCCGTGCAGTCCGATCTCGTGTCCACCGGCGACAATCGAACGAACCACGTCCGGATAGAGCTCGACGTTCACGCCGGGGATGAAGAAGCTGCCGCGGATGTCGCGGCGGGCCAGCGCCTCCAGGATCAGCGGGACGCCGATCTTCGGCCCGTAGACGGCCTGCGACAGCACGCCCGGCCGGTTCGCGTTCTCCGGGTCCATCGCGAGCCACGGCGACTCGGCATCGACGTCGAACGTAAACGCGGCAGCGGCGCGCTTCCCGTCAGGCCAGGTTATTGCCGTCATCTCCACCTCCGCACGGTTTCACCGAGCCTGTGGTTCGGTGACTGTCGCTGCCGGCCCTGCCTCGGTCGGCACTCGATTCTGTTCGGCAACCGCCTCAGCGGCGGCATCGGACGTACGGCGGCGGCCGCGCGCCAGGCGCCAGATCGCCTCGAGAGCGCCCCAGAGTCCGCTGCGCGCGAACAAGAGCACCGCCACGATGACACCCGAGACGATCATGAAGCGCAGGTCGCCATAGCCTGCGAGCTCGCGCCACTCGGTGAAGAACGTCAAGGCGACGGCCGCCACGATCGGCCCGTACAGCGTTCCCGATCCGCCGAGGATCACCATGCTGAGGAAGAGCGTCACGAAACCGAAGCCAAAGATGTCCGGCGACGCGACGCCCAGGTAGTGTGCGTAGATCGCCCCGGCCGCACTCGTGAAGACGGCGCTGACGACGAGCGCGACGAGTCGCTGTCTCGCGACCGGGACGCCGCGGCTGGCGGCGTAGTCCTCGAACTCCCGGATGGCGACGAAGCTGAGACCGAAGTCGGACTTCAGCAGGGCTCGTAGGAGGAACGTCGAGACGATCAGGAGAATCTCGCCCAGATAGAAGTAGCCGTTGTTGTGAACGCCGAAGTCGTATCCGGCGAACGAGATGCTCGGGATCAGCACAAGTCCGGCCGACCCGCCGGTGAGTGATGTTCGGCTGACGATCAGCGCTGACGCCAGCTCGGTGAAGGCGAACGTCGTCAAAGCGACATAGATTCCGCGTAGCCGCGTGGCCGGAAACGCCATTGCCGCTCCGACGACGACGTTGAGCGCGATGGCTGCGGCGATTCCGAGCCAGGGCGAGATTCCGTACTTGACGGTGAGGATCCCCGAGGTGTAGGCGCCGAGTCCGAAGAATGCGATGTGGGCGAAATTGAATAGGCCGGTGTAGCCGATCGTCAGATCCCAGTTCGACGCCACGACGGCGTAGAGTAGGGTCAGGATGCACAGGTTCTGGTAGTACGCCCCGGTGATGAGCAAGGGAAGGACGACCGCGACTCCCCCGACAGCAGCCAGCGTTAGGAGGAAGCGGAGCCGTTTCATTGGTAGGCGCGCCCGAGGAGTCCGGTCGGTCGGACGAGCATCACGGCGATCAGGACCCCGAAGAGGATCGGCGGGGTGTAGTACAGACCGATGTAGTACCGACTGACGGATTCGATCAGGGCGATCATGTAGGCACCGACGACGGTTCCCGGAAGGCTGCCCAGGCCGCCGAAGACGACGACGATGAACGCCTTCAGGAGCGGGTCGTCACCCATCGTGGGCGTGATGAAGTACTCGCCGCCGTAGAGAACTCCCGCCACTGCGGCCAGCACGGCGGAGACTGCGAACACGATCACATAGATGTTGCGAATGTCGATGCCGACGAGAAAGGCGGCATCGCGGTTTTGCTCCACAGCCCGGATCGCCATCCCGAGCTTCGCCCGCTTGAGGAAGACCGCGAATGCGAGAAGCAGCGATGGACCAAGGATGATGATGATCAGCTCCTGCATGCTGACCGCGGTGTTGGAGAACTGGATGTTCCCGGTGGCGAGGCGCGGGAGGTTCTTGTAGCGGGGGCCGGCGACCCAGTCGGCGCCGTTTTCGAAGAACGTCGCCGCCGCCAGCGTTGTCATGATCACCATCAGATCGCTGTTGGCGCGCCCGATGAACGGTCGCACGATCGCGAGGTACAGAACGGCGCCACCGAACGCCAAGGCAAAGAGCGCGGCTGTGAAGCCGGCGCCGAGGCCCGCGCCGGCGCGGCTCGGATCAGTCACGTACCAGGCGACGTAGGCTCCGATCATGAGCAACGCCCCTTGAGCGAAGTTGAAGATCCGGACTGTTCCCCAGACGAAGGAGAGACCGCTCGCGAGCAGTGCGTAGAGCGAGCCCGATACGAGGGCAGCCGAGAGAATCGGGGCGAGTGCGTTCACGCCGAGGCCGCCTTGCCGAAGTACATCTCGAGTACGTCTTCCTGAGAGATCTTCTCGCCGCGTCTCGTCTCGAGCGAGACGCGGCCACGCTCAACCAGGTACAGCCGCTCGCAGACGCTGAGCAGCAGCTCGATGTCCTGGTCGACGAGAATCATCGTGACGCCCGTTTCGGCAATCTCGCTGATCGCGGTCGCGAGCTCGTCCTTGACCTTCGGCGCGAGACCCAACGTCGGCTCGTCGAGCATGAGGAGCACGGGCATACCCATCAGCCCGGTTGCAATCGACGCCATCTGCCGCTGGCCGCCGCTGAGAGTGCGTGCGAGCTGACGCGAACGCTGTTTCAGAATCGGGAAGAGCTCGTAGATTCGAGCGAGATTCTCCTCTCGATCGTCCCACGCGCGCTTCGAGTACGCGCCGAGCAGGACGTTCTCGAGCACCGTCATGCGCGGGAACAGCGTGTTCCCCTGGAGCACGTGGATCAGTCCGAGTGACACGATGTCCTTCGGCGCAGTGGTCGTGATGTCTCGGCCGTCGAAGGTGATCCGCCCGTGCGTCGGCCGCATCAGGCCGGAGATCGTCCGCAGGAGCGTCGTCTTTCCGTGGCCGTTTGGGCCGAAGAGGCCGACGCGCTCACCTCGCCCGACTTCGATCGAGATCCCGTTCAGAACCGGGATCCGGCCATAACCGGCCGAGACATCTTCAACCTTTAAGAGCATGGAAGGCATTCTTTCCGCGTTCTCCGAGGTACGCCTCGATGACGGCGTCGTCGCGCGCAATCACTTCGGGTTGGCCCTCCGCGATTTTCCGGCCCGAGTCCATGATCATCAGTCGGTGTGAGATCCCGAAGAGAAGGCCGAGGACGTGCTCGATCACGATCACGGTCAGACCGGCCGCGTTCAGCCTGCGCACGAGTTGCATGAACTGGTCGAGCTCGACGCTGTTCAGCCCCGCCCCCGGCTCGTCGAGCATGATCAGAGCCGGCTTCTCGACGAGTGCGGACGCCAGCATCAAGCGTTTCTTCGCGTAGAGGGGCAGCGTGCCGGCGCGCCGATCGGCGAACTCCGCGAGTTCGAGCGCGTCGAGCGCCTCACGGACATCGCTCGCGCGTGAACGGCGGCTGCCGGAGCCGCCGAACGCAGCAGCGAGCCGGACATTCTCCGTCACGCTAAGACTGTCGAAGGCCGCCTCCTTCTGGAAGGTGCGCGCGATGCCGGCTTTGAAGATCTTGTGCGGCGGGAGCTTGGTGATCGGCTGGCCTCTGAATTCGATCGCACCCGTATCGGCATGAAACGGAATGCCGGTGATCAAATTGAACAGGGTTGTCTTCCCGGCGCCGTTGGGGCCGGCTATGCCGAAGATCTCCCCTTCGTAGACGTCGAAGCTCACATCGTGAACCGCGCGAAGGCTCCCGAATGACTTCGAGGCCCCGCGGGCCGAAAGGACGACGTTGGCCGCGGCGTTGCTCATTGGTGGCGCGAAATCAGCCAGCGTGCCGGAGCTGCAGAGAGCGGCACGCTGGCTGGTCGAGTTCTCGAGCTAGTCGTCTACTTGCTCGTGATCCACGGCGGGCTGACGACGTGCGCTGACGCGTACTTCGGCGGGTAGATCAGCTCCCGCTTGCCGTTTTGGAACTGGTAGAAGAGGATCGGCATGTATTGGTTGCCCTGCAGGGCAAGGTGTGTCTTCTGGTCGAAGACGATCCTGCCGGCGGGCGAGTCGATGTCCATGGTGCTGAAGCATTTGCCGATCGCGGTGCGGTCCGTCGGATCGCCAACCTTGTGCACGCAGTACGCGTACAAGTAGACCTCGTTGTACGCAGCCACCATGAAGTAGCCGCCAGGGCCGTACTTCTTCTGGTACTTGGCGGTGATCGCCTTCGTGTCGGCCCGAGTCGGAATGGCGCCGCCGAGGAGGTTGTAGATGACGCCGTTTGCGTTCTTCCCCGTCAGCTTCTGGAACTCGGGAACGGACGGGCCATACTGCAGGAAGACCAGCGACTTCATCGGCTTTTCCATGAACTGATTCTGGAACGCCGCGTCAATCGGTGGCGCCGAATCGGTCAGGATAATGATGGTTGGCGGATTCGCGGCGATCTTTCCCAGGGTCGCATGCCAGTCGGTGACCGTGAACGCGGGGACTGTCTGGTAGCCGAGGATCTTCCAGCCGAGCGACGTGAACGTCTTTTTCAGGCCCTGGGCGATCGTCGAGCCGTACGGGTCATCCGAGCTGATGATGTAGGCGGTGCGGTTGCCGAGCTTGAGGTAACCCGCCTTGCCCCACTGCTCGAGCAGCATCGGCAGCGCCGTGCCGTAGGCATCGTAGGAAGGAACACGCGACCAAACCGTCGGGTACTTCGACGGGTCCTTGGAGATGATCCCACGCGTTTGAGCGGCATTCGCCGAGATCAGGTACGGCATGTTCGCCTTCGCCATGAGCGTCTCCTCGAAGTTCGAGGTGCTGGCGTAGGCCGTCATGACGAAGTTCAGGTCGGAAGTCGTCGACAGCCGCTTGAATCCACTGATGACTGCGTCTGCACGCTGGTTCTGGGTGTCGGCGACGACGGACTGGAACTTGAACCGGTTCTTGGTGCCGCAGACGCCCCCGGCCGCGTTCAGCTCCCCGATCGCCATGTTGCCGGCGTTGACGACGTCCTTCGCATCAGCAGCGAACGCGCCAGTGATCGGGACGAGCATGCCGATCTTCGCCGTCTTGACCGGCAAGCTGCTGCAACCGGACGTAAGCGACTTGGCGGTCGGCTCGGGTGCCGTGGTCGCCTGTCGTGCGCCAGCCGAACCGATACCGATCGCAAGCCCGACGATCGCCACGGTCGCGGTGCCAAACAACAGCGTGGATCGCCGAGGGAAGAGTCGGCGAATTTCCGGCTTCATGCGCTCCTCCTGCAGTAGTAGCGGGTCGACCCAACCTAGCCAGCCATGGTGCGGGTCGCCGAAAATGGAATGGATCCTTGCGATCGAGGATGCTGAGTCGCGAGACCCGACATGCTAGAACTTCGGGCAGCTTGGGTCAACGATCTGTCGGACGGAACAAACGATCCGAGGTGGGGACGATGCCCGGCGAGCCGACGATGACGAGCCCGAGGCTCCTCGGCCGGATCGAGAGCGCCCTCCACGCGTTCTCTCCGAACGACCGCCGCATCGCCGACTACCTGCTCTTGGCATATCCCCAGACGACGTGGGGGACGGTCGAAGAGGTGGCCCAGGCCGCAGGGGTGAGCAAGTCCGCCGTCGTCCGTTTCGCCGCGCGCCTCGGCTACGAGGGCTTCCAGGATCTTCAGCGTGAGCTGCAGACCGACTTCGCTGAACTGCTGGCCTCGCCCTCGCGTCTGGTCAAGCAGCGGACGGAATCGAGCGGACCGCAGACCGTCAACGCGGCGCTCGAGCGCGCTCTGGACAACCTGCAGCGAACGCACGCGCGTCTGGTGTCGTCGAATCACTTCGACGACGTCGCGCGTCACCTCGCCGCTTGCAGGGGCAAGATCCTCATCGTCGGATTGCGCAAGTCATTCGGGCTCGCCGCTTACCTGCATTACCTCCTCTCTTCCGTCCGCCCGAATGTGGTGTTGGCGCGCCCGGACACATCGACTTTTCCGGAGGGGCTGATCGACCTCGGCCGCGACGACGTCTTGCTCGCATTGAGTGTGCGCCGCTACACGCGCATGACGCTCCAGGCGATGGAGTACGCACGCGCCGCAGGCTCGTTCGTCGTCGCGATCACCGACACGGTCGCGGGTCCCGCCACCCCGCGCGCCGATGTTGTCTTGGCCGGACTGTCAGAAAGCGTACTCCTCTTCGATTCCGCGCTCTCGGTCATCTTCATCGCCGAGACGCTCGCCAACAGCATGGTCGCCCTGCGTTATGACGATGCGCTGTCGCGGCTGGAGCTGACGGAGTCAGTCGGCCGAAAGTTCGCCCTCTTCCAGGACGCGACCGCCGTCCCCGGGCCTGGTTCGCTGCAATCGAGACGGCTTCGAGCGCGGGGTGCCGACGTCGTCAGCTGAGCAGCGGCATCACGCGTTCTGCGAAGCAAGCCATCGCCTCTCGCTGGGCTGCAGGGTCCATTCCGGGCCAGTACAGCCGTGCGATGTAGTGGATGTCGTTTTCGGCGACGGCCTGGAACTGCGAGATTTCTTCCGCAACCCGCTCCGGCGAGCCAACCAGCATCTGGGCCTTGAGCATCTGTTCGCGTTCGGGCGTCAGCGTCGGGGGCTGAGCTGAAGGTGACGTGCGTGCGCGCGCATCGAGCATGTCCGTGTATTTCCATTCGACGAAGTTGAAGCTGTCGCGTACTCGTTCCCACGCGTCTTCTTCTTCCCAGGCGAACGTTGGCACATGCATGCTGAACGTGAACTCGCTCCGGTTGCGGCCGGTGCGATCGAGTTCTTCCCGCGCCCAGCGCACTTGCTCTGCGTAGCTCTCCGGCGTGATCCGGGTCGCCATCCAGCCGTCGGCGATACGGGCCGCGCGTCGCACCGCCGGCTCCGCGAGCGCGCCGACCCAGATCGGAGGCCCGCCGGGGCGCGACGGCTTCGGTGTCACCGCCACGTTTCGGCTCTCGACGAGGCCCCCTCCCCAGGCTTGGTGACAGACGGTTACCGTCTCCCGGAGCCGTGCCGCGCGTTCGGACAGCGGCACTTGCAGGCCCTCGAACTCCTCGGGACGCCAGCCGAGCCCGAGCCCGAGGACGAAGCGGCCGTTGGAGAGCAGGTCGACGGTCGCGGCGTCCTCGGCCAGCCGGATCGGTTCGTACAGGGGTGCGAGGACGAGCCCTGTGCCGATCGTGATCTTCCGCGTCCGTGCAGCGATCGCGGCACAGACCGGGAGGAGAGAGGGCATATAGCCGTCGTCGACGAAGTGATGCTCCGACACCCAAACCGAGTCGAAGCCCAGTCGCTCGGCCTCCGCCGCAAGGTCGAGGGCGTCGGCGTACAGCTGCGCGAAGTCGCGCGCGTCGCCGGGGTACTTCTGGCATGTGATCAGACCGAACCCGAACTGCATCGGTGACCTCCCGGAACCTCGCTGAAACAGCTGATCCAGCCGCTGGTGAGACGAACCTACCGTATCGTGCGCGAACCTCGCGAAGTCGCGGCTCAGGCGCTGTCGCCGCCGTCGACGACGAGCGCGGCCCCGTGCACGTACGCCGCGTCCGGCGAGACGAGGAAGGCGACGGCTCGCGCCACGTCCTCCGCCGTGCCGATCCTCTGAGCGGGCACGGTTTGCTCCCACGCCCGCAGCGCTTTCGGCCGTTGCGTCAACCAGTTCGCCATCGGCGTGTCGATCAAGCCCGGGCACACGCAGTTGATGCGCACGCCGTCAGGTCCATGGTCAAGGGCGAGCGCGCGCGTGAAGAGCACGACCCCCCCTTTGGAGGCGCAGTAGGCCGCGCGGTCCCGGCCGCCACGAATCCCCGCCGTCGAAGCGATGTTGACGATGCACCCGGAGCGGCGCTCGATCATCCCGGGCAAGAACGCCTTGCAAGTAAGGAATGTCCCCTTCAGGTTCACGTCGAGCAGCAGCGCCCACTGCTCCGTCGTCAGGTCAGGAATGCTGTGGGTGAAGAACACCCCTGCGACGTTGACCAGCACGCCGGCGGGCCCGAGCCGACGCTCGACCTGGTCGCGGAGCCGGAGAACATTCGATTCGCTGCGGACGTCACACCGGAACGCCTGCGCGCCCTCGATCCCAGAAGCGGTCGCCTTCGCGCGCTCGACATCTTGATCGGCACACGCAACACCGAAACCCTCGCGTCCGAGACGGCTCGAGATCGCGGCGCCGATGGCACCCCCAGCACCGGTCACGACAGCCACGCCTCGATCAGCCACGGCGGCTGATTTTGGACCTCTTTGCAGGCGCCCTCAAGCAGCGAGCGTGACGGGCCCTCGCGGACGGACGCGTCTCGCTCGCGACGATCGGCCTCTCCACATCCGCCTTCTATCTCACTCAGTCGACGCTCCAGCGGCCGGCGGGCACAGCGAGTGACCGCTTCGGAGCCCGCACGGCTCGCTCTCGGGCTGCTCCTCGTCGCGCTCTTCAACGGCGTCGCCAGCCTGTCTCGGAGGCCTGCCCTCGGAGTCGCCGCACGGGGTCTGGACGGATGCGGGGCCGCGCTCGGTGTCGTTCGGTGCTCTTGCGTACGATCGCGAGTCGGCACCCGAGCCGGCACCCGCGAGAGCGAGTGCCTGATGGAATCGCCGATGCCAGAAGCAGCCGGCGCAGGCGTCCTCTACGACCGGCGGCTTCGTTGCTCGTTCGCGACGGCCGGAACGCGCGCTTGCGATCAGCATCGGGGGCGGCGTGTTGCTCTTCCCGGACTCGCGCGAGCGGAGGGTGGCTCTTCGGCAGCCCCGTCGCCCGCTGCGTAGCCGGTCGAGTGCCGGCGAGAGACTAGGTCGGCTGCGGACCCGACGATCTCGTCCTATAGTCGCGTGCCGTGACTGCGCCCGAGAGTACGCCGGACTACGTCGTGGTCGGCGCAGGTGCGATCGGGGGAACCGTCGGCGCGCGCCTCGTCTCCGACGGCCAGTCGGTTCTGTTCTGCGACGTGGCCGTCGATCACGTACGTGCGATCAATTCGGACGGCCTGAGGATCGAGGGTCCAGTAGAGCAACTACGAGTTCAGGCACCCGCGGTGATCCCAGCCGACCTCCCGACCGACCTGCATCGAGTCCTGCTCTCGGTCAAGGCGCAAGACACGGCTGCGGCGCTACGGGACTTGACGTCACGGCTCGCGCCGGACGGCTTCGTCGTCTCGCTGCAAAACGGCCTGAACGAGTCCGTGATCGCGCACACGGTCGGCGAAACGCGAACCGTCGGCGGTTTCGTCAACTTCGGCGCCGACTACATCGAACCTGGCCGGATCTTCTTCGGGGGCCACGGCGCCTTCTTCATTGGAGAACTCGACGGGCGGCCCAGCGACCGCGTCGCCAACCTCGTTCGCGACATCCGCTACTCGCACGCGACCGACAACATCTTCGGCTACCTCTGGTCGAAGCTCGCCTACGCCGCCATTCTCGCCGCGACCGCGGTCTCGGACCTGAGCATGGTGGCAGCACTCGACGAGCCGCGCTATCGACCGCTGTTCGTCGCTCTCGCAGGCGAGGTGCTCGCCCAGGCGAAGGCGAGGCCCGAGTCTTTCGACGGCTTCGATCCCGAGGACCTCGACGGCTCGATTACTCGGCTCGCCGACTTCAACCGATCGTCAGGCAAGACCCACTCCGGCATCCACCGCGACCTCGCTGTCCGTCGACGGCCCACGGAGGTCGACGCGCTCTTCGCCGGCGTCGAGGGCCCCCTACTGGCGAGGACGCTCGAGCTGATCCACGAGATCGAAGCGGGGCGACGCCGATGCGAGCAAGCGAACCTCGACGCACTCGCCGAGTTCGCGCAAGTCCTGTCGACTCAAACGCCTTCATGCGCCGGCGCGGGCTGAGAGATCCAGACGGCCGGCCACGGATGCTGCCCCGACGTACAGGCACGCGAGCACACGGGCGACAGCTTCGACCGCTTCGTCGGGCGGCAGGAACTCGGGGTGGTGGAGTGGTCGCGCCTCGAAGCCAGGCATCCCGTTCAGCCCGACGAACGCCATCGCCAGCCGCGCTCGGCGGCTGAGAAACGCGAGGTCATCGGAGCCGCACGATCGCCACGGTGGCGCAGGCGCGAATCCAGCCCGCGAAAGCTCCGGCGTCACCGCCTCGACGACCGCCGCGTCGTTCACGAGCGCAGGCTCGCCCTCGACGAAGGAGACGCTGCCACGACAACCGTGGGCACGCGCAACGCCCTCGACTGCCTCCACCACCAGCCTGCACAGCCGCTGACGATCGGCCGGCTGCAGCGCCCGCAGCGTCGCGCGCGCGTATGCGGCCGGCGGCACGACGTTCTCGGCGCCGTCGGCTCTGAGCTCTCCCACCGAGATTACAGCGGCCGCCAGCGGGTCGATTCGCCGGCCGATGAGTGCGTGGACCGCGACTACGGTCTGCGCGAGCGCAAGCACCGGATCACTGCCGCGATGCGGATAGGCGGCATGCGTTCCGCCGCCCTCGATCTTGATCTCGACATTGTCGCTCGATGCGTTAACAGGCCCGGCGTCGAGGGCGACCGAACCCCACTCGAGCTCCGGCTGAAGATGCGCGGCCACGACGATCGCGGCGTCCTCCAACGCCGCATCGGCGGCGAGGGCCTCGGCTCCAGATGGGTACGCCTCCTCGCTTGGCTGGAACACGGCGAGCAGCGGCGACGGTAGTTCAGGCTCGAGCGCAGCGGCCGCTCGAACGAGCGCGACCAGTGCCGCCATGTGGACATCGTGTCCGCAGGCATGCATGGCGCCGCTGGTCGACGCGAAGGGCACGTCCGTCGCCTCGACGATCGGGAGGCCGTCGAGCTCCGCACGCACGGCGACAGCCGCTGCTGAAGCGTCACCGATGCGAGCTATCAGGCCCGTTTCCGCGGCCGGCCTCGTCGGCATTCCCAGCCCCTCCGCCACCCGCGCCGCCGTCGCATGCTCGGCGTGCGCAAGCTCGGGCGAGGCGTGGAGTCTGCGCCGGAGAGCGATCGCGGCCGGCGTCTCGACTCTGATCGCCGCGAGCAGCGAATCGAGGAGGTCAGTAGACCGCGGCATAGCGTGGGCAGCGGGCTTCATCGTCTAGCCCGTCGAGCGCCGCCAGCTCGGTCTTCTCGACGGCGAGATAGGCCTCAGCATACGCGACGGCAGCCACGAGACTAGGACCGCATCTTGTTCAAGCGCCGCCGGAGCCGACTACCTGTCGTCGCCGAGCCCGCCGAGCTCCGATTCCGGGATGTAACGCCCGCGGAGCACGCTGCATCGAGCGCTGTTCGCACGCGCGACGAGACAAGTGCCGCTCACGTGCCGACGGTGGCCGCATCCACGCTGCCGTTGTCCCAGACCCCGACGCTGATTCCGCTCTCCGTCAGCGCAACCTCCGCTCGCTCTGCCTGCTCGGGCGGAATGACGAGGAGCAGGCCGCCTGCGGTCATTCCGGGTCTGCGAAGGGCCGCGGCCACACGCTCAGCTGGCTGCAGATGAACACCGTTGTAGCCGAACGACTTGTACGTGTCAGCGACCAGGACGCAAGTTCCACGACGACCCAGTAGCGATCCGAGGAGGAGCACAAAATGGCCGATGTCCCACTCCGCGGGAGGTCCTGCGTCCGCATCTCCGAACTCGAGGTAATGCAACAGTTGGAGGAGAGTCGGGTGAGTGCCCCAGAAGAAGCGCGTCGCGATGTTCGCGATGACCGCACATGGCTCGCCCGCCGCGCGCGCGGCTTCGAGAACCGCTTCGACCGAAGAGCGCTCCCACTCGGCGACAAGCGGAAGAACGCACAATCGCCCCTCCGCCAGCTCCGCCACAGCTCTGACGAGACCGGCCGCCGAAGTTCCCGAGAGTGGAGAGGGCGCCTGCGGCAGCTCGATCACGTAGTCGCGGCGGCCCTCCTCGCCCGGAGGAAACGAGTCGTGCTCACCTGCAGAAATCGCGGTTCCGGCGTGGAGGGCGACCAGATCCTGAGAGAGCGACGCTCCGCCGACGGCAACGACGCCCGCGAGCCGGAGCGCCAGACTCCCGCAAAAAGCCCCACACAGGTCGTCCTTCTGCGGCAACTCGGCTGCATGCAGCTCGAGCAGCCGCGCCAGTCCAGGAAGGAATGCGAACCGTAGCTCGCCGAGCTCGGTCGGCACCAACATCGCGCCGAAGCCTAGTCCAGCGCCGTCGAAGTGAGCCGGACCGCAAGACGGGCGGCTTTCTCAGGTCACCCCGCACCAGCCGGCAATGGCGAGAGCAACGATCGATGTCGTTGCCACCAGATCGTCGATCTCGACGTACTCGGCGCTCGTGTGCGCCTGCGCAGGATCTCCTGGGCCAAGGAGAAGCGCAGGCACGCCCGCCTCAGCGAGCCAGGCAAGGTCGGATACCGCCTCGAATCCCGCCCACGTCGGCTCGCCGCGGATCGACCTGTAAGCGTTCGCCACCACCGTCGCGAGCGGATGGTTCGTCGAAATCTCCGATGCAGGAAACGAGACCCCTGAGACACCCCACTCGACCGTCGGTGGGTGCTCGCGCAGCCACGCATCCGTCTGTGCGACCGCGCGGATGTGGTCCTCGAACTCCCGCTTGACCTCATCGAGCTGCTCGCCCGGGAGGTATTTGAGAGACAGCCCAAGTATGCACCGATCGGCCATCGTCGAGAGCGCCGGCGAGCCGCCCTCGATCAGTCCCGGGTTGATCGTCGTGATGCCTTTCGGCAGGAGCGGGTGAACCTTGACGTTCCCCCAATACCGCTCGAGCTCCTGAACCCCGTTCAAGACCTTGACCGCCTTCTCGATCGCGTTCACCGCAACGCCGCGACCTCCGGCATGCACCGACCTGTAGCGCAACGCCGAGTGCCCAGAGCGACCGGCGACGACCACCCGGAGCCACTCGAGGCCACCTTCCACCGGCATGATCGACCCCGCGGTCGGCTCGAGGACGATCGCAGCATCCGCACGGTGACGTTTCACCGCCACTCGCGTTCCGGGACCGCCGCTCTCCTCGTCCACGACCGCCTGCACGACGACGTCGCCCGCGAGCCGCACGCCGACGTCACCGAGCGCCGAGAGAGCGCCGATCGCTGCAGCGAGGCCGCCCTTCATGTCGCACGCGCCGCGGCCCCAGATCTTCCCCCCGCTCACTTCTCCCGACCAGGGATCACACGGCCAGAGGGCCGGATCTCCCGCCGGCACGACGTCAACATGGCCGTTGAGGATCAGCGACGGGCCGTCGCTGGCGCCTGAGAGGATGCCGACGACGTCGTCGCGTCCTGGCAGCGCTTCGAACCGATCGATCGCCATCCCGAGGCCGCGGAGGTGCTCGGCGATGCAGTCCTGGCACGCCGCCTCCTGCAGCCGTGCGAGCTCCTGTTGCCCCAGATCAGGCAGCAGCTTCGGGTTCTCGGAGCGGTACGAGACGAGTTCCCGGACAAGTGCGACCAGCTGGTCGCGGCGCCGCTCGACGGCGTCGCCGATGGCTTGGGGAAGATCCACGGCTAGCTGGTGCGCGTTCCGGGGCCCCTACCTCCCGGCGCTGCTCGCTCGTTCTCGTCAGTCACGTCGGTGGCGTGTTCATCCGGGAGCTTCGCCTCCGCCAGATTGCGAGCCTCGCGATACGCGGCCTCGTCCCTGCGGAGCAGATCGGGATTCCTGCGAAGCTCGTGAGCGAGCTCGAGCGTCAATCGCTGGAGGGCGACGCCACCCGCGACGAGAGAGCCAACGGTCTGGTCGAGCTCGGACGAATCAGGGGCGATGCTTCGGCCGGCACTTGTGAGCTCCTCGTCTATTTCCTCGGCGCCGGCGTTCTTTGTCGCAACGAGGGCAGTCGCCAGTCCGATCCGCCGCGCTGTCCGAAACAGTGAAGCCGTTCGCTTGATGGATCTGGTCGATCCGGATTCCGTCACGACTGCGATCAGCGCGCTCCGCTCGTCGTGAGGTACCAGATGCCCGTGCAGCACATCCTCCAGCTCGTGGGCGCAAGCTGGGACCCACGTCGCCTCGCTGATCTTGAGCGCAAGCTCACGTGCCGTGATGAGGTCAGCACCGGTACCGACCGTGGCGATGCGCTCGTTGCGCGAGATCGCCGACGCGATGGCCCCGTACGCCGCGGAAGGGCCGAGCAGCTGTCGAATCAGCTGCTCGAGGGGCGCGGGTTGGAATGGCTTCGCCCGGAGGTGGTCGGCGACGGCAGCCGCGACGACGATCGGGGAGAGGTACGCGAGTGTGTGACACCAGGATCGATCGCGCATCGGCAAGTTGAGGACAAGATCCGCGAGCTCATCGACTCCCGCGCGCGCAGTAGCAGTGACGAGCACGGTGCCGGCGCCGCGACCCCGGGCAGCCTCGAGCGCCGCCAATGTGGCTGTACTTCGCGCGCCGTGCGAGACGGCGATGAGAAGGCCGGGCCAGGGCTTCCCCGCCGCCTCGAACGGCTGCCGCCACTGCACCGGGCCTCCCGCAACGCCTAGCTCAGCAAGCGCCGCGTTCACGACGGCGGCGAATCCCCGCGCCGCGTGCCCCGCCGTGCCGCAGCCCGTGACGGTCACCGGCGCCCCACTGCTAACGGCCGCGGAAACGCGGTTCGCGATTCTCGCGACCACTCCATCCTGTTCCGCGAGCACGGCCGGCAAGTCGACCTGAGCCGCGATCATGTCCTCCATGACCCACGGTCGTCTGACGCGGTACTCGGGGAAGTCGGGTCCGTACCAGCTCGGCCGCGGAATCTGCGTCTCTGAGTTCACGCTCTCAGCGTAGTTAAGGAGCGGGCTGCCCAGAAACCTCCGGCAAGTTGTCGGACTGGCGCGGGTTCGTGCAGGCGCTTCTCTGATGGGCGCACCTGGGATCGAACCAGGGACCTCTCGCGTGTGAAGCGAGCGCTCTCCCGCTGAGCTATGCGCCCGGGAACCTGTTAGTCCGCGGCACCTGCGAGGGGTCCTTAGGGCTGCTTCCTCCCGGATCTGACCCGGTTCGGAGCCTCGCAGCGCCGCGGGCGCGCACAGTCTACCTCGGCAGGATGCAGTGTCTGAGCGACGCGAAGTCGTCGTGGATCAGCACCATCGGCGGACCGCCCGGGTGCGCCGGTGGGTTGCCGCGGTCGTCGACCACCGCGCGGCCGATCGCGCGCGAGAACTTCGGCCCGAGGCGCGCTGCGGCGGCGGCCGCCTCCGCGTCGGAGCGGTAGAACCGGATCACGAACGCTACGCCGTCGGGCGCGTTTCCGGTCACCGTCGCGCCCTTCGCCTCGACGAGGAACTCGACGGAGTTGAGGCAGTCCGCCGTCGCCACCGGCGAGGTGGTTCGGGCTGGAGTCGTCGTCGCGGCCTTCCTCTCGCCGCCGCAGCCGGTCGAGAGCAGCGTCAGCAGGAGAACGAGAAGCAGCCGGAGGATCGCCTGAGGGTAGCGTCCGTCCGTGCTCCTCGTGGCTGCCGTCGCGATCGCGCTCGTGCCGCTTGCCGGGAAGACCGTCGCGGTCGACCCCGGCCACGACGGCGGCAACGCGCTCCACGGCGCGCAGATCGACCGGCTCGTCGACGCCGGGACGCTGCGCAAGCCGTGCGACACGACAGGCACCGAGACCGACGACGGCTACACCGAGGCGGCGTACAACCTCGACGTCGCGCTGCGGCTCGCGCGCATCCTCCGGGCCGACGGCGCGCGCGTGGTGCTGACGCGCACGACGAACGTCGGCTGGGGGCCGTGCATCACCGAGCGCGCGGCGATCGGCAACCGTGCGCACGCCGACGCGGCGATCTCGATCCACGCCGACGGCGGGCCACCGGACGGCCGCGGCTTCCACGTCATCTACCCGCCGCCGATCCCGCGTCTGACGGACGACATCGCGGCAGCGTCGAGACGGCTCGCGCTCGCGATCCGGGACGCGTTCGCCGCCGCGACCGGCGAGCCGTACGCGACCTACGTCGGGCGCGCCGGGCTCGACGTCCGCTCCGACCTCGGCGGGCTCGACCTCTCGAACGTGCCGAAGGTGTTCATCGAGACCGGGAACATGCGTAACGCCGTCGACGCACGGCGGCTCGAGTCAGCCCCGTATCGCGAGCGCGAGGCGGAGGGGCTCGCGCGTGGGCTCGTCGCCTTCTTGCGCTGACGCGCCCGCGTCGCTAGCGTCGCCGACGCAGGCTGCGGCGCCCCGAGCCCAAAGGAGGCGCTATGGCAACCACGACCCCTCTCGAGACGCGTGTGCGACTGGGCAAGCTCCCGGTCCGGGTCGACGTGCGCACGCTGTCGCTCGCACGCTACGTCGATACGGCGGTGCTGCCGGCGCCGCCCGCCCTGCTCGACCTCGCAACGGCGGTTCCCGACTGGCCGATGTACGCGAACGACCGCATCGGCGACTGCACCTGCGCCGCCGCCGCGCACATGATCGAGGCGTGGACGGCGGCGTCGGCCGGGCGGGCGGTCGAGGTCTCCGAGCGCGCGGTCCTGCGCGCGTTCGACGCGGTCAAGCTGATCGATCCCGCGACCGGGGAGGCCGGTGCGGTCGAGCTCGACGTGCTCAAGTACTGGCGGCGAACGGGCATCGCGCGACACCGGATCGGCGCGTTCGCGCGCGTCCACGTCCACAACCACGCGCTCGTCCGCACCGGCGCGTGGCTGTTCGGCGGGCTCTACATCGGCGTCCAGCTGCCGCTGTCGGCGCAGCGCCAGCAGGTGTGGGACTGGACCGGCCGGCTGGACGGCCGCGCGAGACCCGGCTCGTGGGGCGGGCATGCCGTCGACGTCGTCGGCTACGACGCGAACACGCTCACCTTCGTCACCTGGGGCAGGCTCAAGGAGATGACGTGGGCGTTCTGGGATCGGTACTGCGACGAGGTCTACGCCCTGCTGAGCCCGGATTTCCTCGCGCGCAGCGAGGCGCCGAACGGGTTCGACCTCGCGGAGCTCGAACGGGATCTCGCTCTCATCACCGCTTAACGCATCACGGCGGGCGGCGCGGGTAGCCTGCCGTCGTGAGCCTCCTCCGGACGGTCTCGACGGCACGGCTCCTCGCGCTCCTGGCCGGCCTGCTCGCCGTCGTCGCCGGCGGGACCGCGATCGCGGTCGCCGCGAGCGGGGGCGGCACGCCGCCGCCTCCCCGACCGCTCGCGTCGGCCGTCCACGACGCGCTGACCGCGTCCGCGCCCGACGGTCTCACGGCGCGAGTGCAGTTCACGAACAACCTGTTGCCGTCTTCTGCGCTGACCGGCGTCTCCTCGCCGCTTCTCTCCGGTGCGTCCGGCCGCCTCTGGGTGACGAACGACGGCCGCGGCCGCATCGAGCTGCAGTCGGACGCCGGCGACGTCCAGGTGGTCTGGTCGCAGACGAAGCTGACCGTCTACGACGCGTCGTCGAACACGGTCTACGAGCTCGCCCTGCCTGCGCACGCGACGACGCCCGACCGGCAGGGCACGCCGCCGACGATCGACCAGATCAGCGCCTTCCTCTCGAAGCTCGCGGACTACGCGAACGTCTCCGGCGCGATGCCCGGCGTCGTCGCTGGCCAGGGCTCGTACAGCGTCAGCGTCTCGCCGAAGGAGAACGGCGGCCTGGTCGCCTCGGTCGCGCTCGCGTGGGACGCGGCGCACGGCGTGCCGCTCGAGCTCGCCGTCTACGCGAAGGGAAGCAGCGCGCCCGCGCTCGAGCTCGTGGCGACCGACATCTCGTTCGGCCCTGTCGCCGACGCCGATGTCGACGTGCCGCCGCCGGCGGGGGCGAAGGTCGTCGACCTGAGCCTGCCGACCGGCGGCAGCGAGCAGCAGAAGCCCGAGGTGACGGGGCTCGCAGCCGTCCAGGCGGCGGTTCCGTTCCAGGTCGTCGCGCCCGACTCGCTCGCGGGGCGCGCACGCGACGAGGTGCGGCTCGTCGGCTCGAAGAACGTCGTCGTCACGTACGGCAAGGGGCTCGGGACGATCGTCGTCGTCGAGCGCGCCGCGGAGGGGCAGCAGCCCGGCGGCGGGCTGCTCGGCAACCTGCCGACGGTCGAGGTGAACGGCGTCGCCGCGCACGAGCTCGCGACGGAGCTCGGGACGGTGCTCGACTGGCAGCAGGGCGGCGTCTCGTTCGCGCTCGCAGGCTCCGTCGCGGCCGGCGACGCCGAGGCTGCGGCCGCGGCGCTCGCTTGAGCGACGCGGCGCCGGTCGTCGCGCGCGGGCTCGTCAAGCGGTACGGCGAGATCCTCGCGGTCGACCACGTCGACCTCACGGTCGAGCGCGGCGATGTCTTCGGCTACCTCGGCCCGAACGGAGCGGGGAAGACGACCTCGCTGCGGATGCTGCTCGGCCTGATCCGTCCGACGTCGGGATCGGTGCGGCTCTTCGGCCGCGACCCGCTCCACGACGGCGCCCGCGCGCTCGACGGCGTCGCCGGCTTCGTCGAAGGGCCGCGGTTCTACCCGTACCTGTCCGGCCGCCGCAACCTGCGCCTGCTCGCCGACCTCGACGGCGCTGGCGCCGGGGGGCGGATCGAGGGAGTGCTCGAGCTCGTCGAGCTCCGCGACCGCGCGAACGACCGTGTCGGCGGCTACTCGCACGGGATGCGGCAGCGGCTCGGCATCGCTGCGTCGCTCCTGCGGCAGCCGCGGCTCCTGCTCCTCGACGAGCCGGCGACGGGGCTCGACCCCGCCGGCATGCGCGACATGCGTGAGCTCGTCCGGCGCCTCGCCGGCGAGGGGATCACGATCCTGCTCTCGAGTCACCTGCTCGCCGAGGTCGAGGAGCTCTGCAACCGCGTGGCGATCATCCGCAAGGGCCGGATCGTCTACGAGGGCGCGCTCGGCGAGCTGCTGCGCAGCGCCGGCGGCGGCTACCGGCTCCGCGTCGGCGATCCGGAACGGGCGCGGCTCGTGCTGCTCGCGCAGCCCGGCGTCGCGGGCGTCGAGGTCCGCGAGCGCGAGCTCGTCGTCGCGTGCGACGAGGCGGCGATCGGCGTCGCGAGCGTCGCGCTCGGACGCGCCGGCATCGAGATCACGGCGCTCGTGCCGCAGACGGCGACGCTCGAGGAGCTCTTCCTCGGGCTGACGGAGTCGCGCGAGGAGGAGGCGGCGTGAGGCGGCGCTCGACGACGCCGACTTCGGGACGTGCGGGCTTCGCCCGCGCGTCCGTCTGCGTCGCCAACGGGCACCGCGTGAAAGAGGCGGCGGCGTGAGGCGGTGCTCGACGACGCCGACTTCAGGACGTGCGGGCTTCGCCCGCGCGTCCGTCTGCTCGCCGACGGGCACCGCGTGAACGAGGCTCCGGGCGTGACGCGCGTCTACAAGTGGGAGGTGCTGAAGCTGCTCGCGCAGAAGCGCACCTACCTCGGGCTCGGGGCCGCGGCGGCGATCCCGTCGATCTTCGTCGTCGTGCTGCTCTTCCAGACGGGCGGGCCGAACGACGTCCCGCTCGGCCGTTACATCCGCGAGACCGGGCTCGCGGTGCCGTTCGTCGCCCTCTTCTTCATGTCGATCTGGGCGTTTCCGCTGATCACGGCGCTCGTCGCCGGCGACATCGTCGCGGCCGAGACGCACAACGGGACGCTGAAGACGATCCTCACGCGCTCGCGCGACCGCGGCGAGATCTTCGCCGCGAAGGTGCTCGCGGCCTTCAGCTACACCATCGTGGCGGTGATCGCGATGGCGGTCGTCGGCACCGTGGCCGGTTGCGCCGCGTGGGGATTCAAGCCGCTGACGTCGCTGTCGGGGACGACGATCTCGGGCGGCAAAGCCGTCGCGCTGCTGGCGGCGAGCGTCGGCGTCTACCTGTGGCCGATGCTCGCGATCGCGGCCTTCGGCGTGCTGATCTCGACCGTGACGCGGAACAGCGCCGCCTCCGTCGTCGGGACGCTCATGTTCGCGCTCCTGATGCAGCTCCTCTCGGTGCTGCCGGGCACCGAGGCGATCCGCCCGTACCTGCTCGGCACGCAGTTCGACGCCTGGCACGGCTTCCTGCGGCGACCCACGGACTGGGTGCCGGTCGTCCGAGCCGCCTGGCTCTGCGCCGCGTACGCGGCGGTGCCGCTCGCCGCGGGCTACCTCGTCTTCCTACGGCGCGACGTCGCGGGCGAGTAGCGCGCGGCCGACCACGGCCGCTTCCGCGCCCGCGCGAGCGAGCGCGGCGACGTCGGTCGGCGAGCGGATGCCGCCCGCGGCGAGCACCGCGGCGCCGGCCTGCGCGACGGTCTCGACGAGTGCCAGGTCCGGTCCCGAGAGCGTCCCGTCGCGGTCGATCGCGGTGCAGAGGATGCGCTCGACGCGGGCCTCACGGCAGCGGGCGAGCGCGTCGTCGAGCGGAAGCCCGGACTGCGTCCAGCCGGCGGTGCGGATGCGGCCGTCGCGGACGTCTAGCGCGACGACGAGCCGGTCGCCGAGCTCCGCCGCCCACGGCGCCGGGTCGGGAAACGCGGCCGTTCCGACGACGACGCGCTCGGCGCCCGCGGCCAGGAGCGACCGGGCGTCGGCGGGAGAACGGATGCCGCCCGAGGCCTGGACGCGGGCAGGGGCGACGACGGCGGCGACCTCGCGGACCAGCTCCGGACGGACGCGGCCGCTGCGGGCGCCGTCGAGGTCGACGAGGTGGATCCGGCCGGCGCCGGCAGCCGCGAACGACCGCGCCAGCGCCACCGGGTCGCCGGGCTGCTCGACGACGTCGTCGTAGTCTCCCTGCCGCAGCCGAACCGCGCCGGTGCCGAGGACGTCGACGGCGGGGATCACCTCGATCGGGGTATCTTCCCAACCGAGTAACATGGTGTCATGTTAGCGTGCTAACATGGCAGCACATAGTCATGGCCGAGCGAGGACGACATCCGTGGCAAACGACAGAGATGAAGGAGCTCGTCGACGCGATCTGGAGCCTTCGGACGCGCGCCGAGCTGCAGGACTTCCTGCGCGACCTCTGCACGCTGGGCGAGCTCGAGGCGATGAGCCACCGCTGGGCGGTGGCGCGGGAGCTCGACCGCGGCCTGCCGTACCACGAGGTCGCGGCGAGGACCGGGGCGTCGACGACGACGGTGACCCGGGTCGCCCAGTGGCTGCACCACGGCCAGGGCGGCTACCGCGCGGCGCTCGACCGACGCCGGAACGGCAAGACGGCCGCCTGAGGATCGCCGTCCCGGCGAAGGGACGGCTGCGCGAGCCGGCGGTGTCGCTGCTCGAGGACGCAGGGCTCGGGCCCGAGGAGCCCGGCGAGCGTGCGCTCGCGTTCCCGTGCCGGAACGCTCCGGTCGACGTGCTCCTCGTCCGCGCGGCCGACATCCCCGAATACGTTCAGGACGGCGTCGTCGACTGCGGCATCACCGGCCAGGACCTCGTGCGGGAGCGGGGCGCGCGCGTCCTGGAGCTGCTCGAGCTCGGGTTCGGGTCGTGCCGGCTCGACGTCGCCGTGCCGGAGGAATCGGCGTACGAGCGCGTCTCGGACCTCGCCGGCGCGTCGGTCGCAACTGTCTTCCCGCGTCTCACGCGTGAGCTTCTGCCGGTCGAGGTCGAGCTCGTCGACGTCACGGGCTCCGTCGAGATCGCGCCGCGGCTCGGGCTCGCGGACGCGATCGTCGACCTCGTCTCGTCGGGCAGCACGCTGCGAACAAACGGGCTGCGCTCGCTCACGACGATCTTCCGCTCGCAGGCGGCGCTGATCGGCCATCCGGACGCCGAGACAGGGCCGCTCGTCTCGATGCTGCGCGCAGTCGTCGAGGCGCGCGCGCACCGCTACCTGATGCTCGACGCGCCCGAGTCGCGGCTCGACGAGATCTGCGCGGTCATCGGCACCCGCACGCCGAGCGTGATCCCGCTCGCGGAGCCGGGGATGGTCGCCGTCCACGCGCTCGTGCCCGCGAACGACGTGTGGCAGCTCCTGCCGCGGCTCGAGGCCGTCGGCGCCTTCTCGATCCTGGTCGTCCCCGTCGAGCGGATGTTGCGATGAGCATCGTCGAGGACGTGCGCGAGCGCGGGGAGGAGGCCGTGCGCGAATGGGCGCTGCGGCTCGACGGCGCCGAGCCCGCGCGCGCGGTGGCACAGCCCGAGCTGCTCCCGCGCGAGGCGCTGCTCGCGCTCGCCGACCGCGTCCGGCGCTGGCACGAGGCGCAGCGGCCGCGCGACGTCGAGCTGGAGGTCGAGCCGGGCGTGCTCCTGCAGCGGCGGTGGCTGCCGCTCGCGAGCGTCGGCATCTACGTGCCGCGCAACCTCGTCTCGACGCTCGTCATGTGCGCGGTGCCCGCGCAGGCGGCGGGCGTCGAGAGAGTGATCGTCTGCACTCCGCCCCAGGGAGCCGGCTTGATCGCCGCGGCGGCAGACGCGCTCGGGATCGACGAGGTGTGGGCTCTCGGCGGCCCGCAGGCGATCGCATGGCTCGCGTACGTGCGCCGCGTCGACAAGATCGTCGGGCCCGGGAACGCGTACGTGAACGAGGCGAAGCTCGCCGTCTCGCGCGACGTCCCCATCGACCTTCCCGGAGGCCCGTCGGAGGTGGTCGTCGTGGCGGACGACGGCGTCGACCGGCGGCTCGTCGAGCTCGAGCTCGCCGCGCAGGGCGAGCACGGCGCCGACTCGGTCTGCCGCGTCGTCTCGACTCTGGAGGAGGCGGAGGCGCTCGCGCCGGAGCATCTCGTCCTTCTCGGCAGGGCCGAGGCGCGCGCCGACGAGGTCCGCAACGCGGGCGCGGTGTTCGTCGGCCGCTGGTCGCCAGTGCCCGCGGGCGACTACGCGACCGGCGGCAACCACGTGCTGCCGACGAACGGCTGGGCGCGCTCGGTCGGCGGCCTCGGGCTCGAGACGTTCCTGAAGCCGGTCACGTTCCAGCGGCTGACGCAGGAGGGGCTCGCACGCATCCGCCCGACGGTGGAGGCGCTCGCCGCCGCCGAGGGCATGCCGGCGCACGCGGAGGCGGTGCGGCGGTGAAGCCGCTCGCACCC
>DASRGD010000067.1:0-14100 GCA_035651195.1 Gaiellaceae bacterium
CGATGATCCTGGCCTCGCTCGTCCGCACCCGCGAGCGATTCATGGGCATCGGCCAGATGGTGATGATGCCCCTCTTCTTCGCCTCGAGCGCCCTCTACCCGCTCTCGATCATGCCGGGCTGGCTGCGCGTCGTCGCGCACGGGAACCCGCTGACGTACGAGGTGCACGGCATGCGGCAGCTCCTGCTCGGCGTCGGCGCCGGCGGGACGCTCTGGCTCGACTTCGTCTCCGTCGCCGCCTTCCTCGCCGCGGCGGCAGCGATCGCCGCGCGCACCTACCCGCGCGCGATCCTCTGACGGCGCGGGCCGCCCCGCAGGCGATTCCTGCGGGGCTCGGCCCGGCAACGTCAGACGGCGGTGCCGCCCACGACCGTGAACCGTGATTCGCTGACCCCGTTCCCGCCGGCCGCGTGGACGCTGACCTGCCCCGAAATGCTCAGCTTGCTCCCGACCGGGCCGGCGGTCATCCCGACGTGCTCGATGCGGGGCGCGACGACGACGTAGGCGGGCTCGGCAGCGTCCGGCGAGCGGGCCTCGGCAGCCGGCTGCGGCAGCGACTCGGGCACGATCGTCAAGCCGCCGAAGCTGTGCCTGCCGTGAGCGTCGAGCGTGACGTGGGCATTGCCGGGCCCGACCGACGGCGGAACGTGCACCTTGACCCACTGGCCAGCCGGGTCGACTGCCGTCGCCTGCACGGCGTGGCCTCCGATCGCCACCGCCCTGGTGCCCTCGAGGTGGTGGCCGTGGATCGTCACCAGCTGGCCCGCGGCGGCTCGGTCCGGCACGACGCCCACGAACCGGCTCGGCATCGGAACCGCGGCCGCCGAGCCGGCGAGGACGGAACCGACGACGGCCAGCGCAGCGACCAGCCCGACGTAACGACTTCGCATTCGCATCGCTTCACTCCTCCTTCGCTCGATCGAGCCGGACTGTGACCCGAGACGCTGGAGTCGGACAATCCGGCCCGGCGCGGCCTCATTCGCCCGGCGGCGCCACTCCGTCGACGCCTGTCCGGTGGAAACCGAGGCCGGGCTCCTCGGCAAGGTGCCGGCGCCGCCGCCGCGACGCCCGTCTCGTCGAGTAGTCGCCCTGGCGGCAGGCGGGGCTGCCGGGATCGCCGGCGGGGTCGTAAGCGGCGCTACTCGCCGTCTGCGCGCGCCGATGTTCTGCGCCGTGTAGAGGCTGCCGGCGACGATCGAGGCGGCGCTGAGACGATCGCGAGCCGAGTCCAGCGTTGCTCGCCGCCGCTACGCCGCTTCGAGCGCGGCCTCCGCCTGACGAGCCTCGGGCGCGGCCGTGCGGGTGCGAAGGAGAGCGGCGCCGACGACGGCTGCGGCGACGGCGAGCACGGCGCCGAGGGCGAAGGCGAGGTGGTAGCCGCCGGTCAGCGCGGCGAGGGTGCTAGCGCCGGTCGCGGCAAGGTGGTGCGTGCGCGCCGAGGCGGCGCTCGCGAGGACGGCGAGCCCCAGTGCGCCACCCATCATGAAAGCGGTGTTCGCGATCCCGGAGGCGAGGCCGGCGTCCTTCGCCTCCACGTCGCTCATCGCCGCCATCAGCACCGGATTGAACGCGAGCCCGGCGCCGATGCCGATCAGGATCATCGACGGCAAGATGTCGACCGGGAACGACCCGTGCACGGGCACGCGCGCGAGCCAGACGAGGGCGAGCGCGGCGACGGCGAGCCCGAAGGCGAGCGGCTTCCGGAAGCCGAAGCGCATCACCAGCTTCGCGGAGAGGCCGAGCGAGAACGCCATCATGATCAGGTTGCCGGGCAGGAACGCAAGCCCGACCGCGAGCGGGCTGTAGTGAAGGACGAGCTGCAGGTAGAGCGCCGAGAGGAAGAAGAGCGCGAACATCGCGGCCGCCCAGAGGATGCCCACGGCGTTGGCGACGCTCAGGTTGCGGTGGCGGAAGATGCCGAGCGGCATCAGCGGCACGCTGACGCGCGACTCCCAGACCACGAACGCGGCGACGATCGCGATCGAAGCCGCGAGCAGCCCGAGCGTCTGCGCCGACGTCCAACCGGCGCTGTTGCCGTTCACGATCGCGTAGACCGCGAGCACCATCGCGCCGGTGATCGCGACCGCCCCCGGGACGTCGAGGCGCGTCCTCCCGGCGCCGGTCTGGACAGCCGGCAGCAGCCTCAGCCCGACGACGGTGACGACAGCGCCGATCGGCAGGTTGACGAGGAAGATCCAGTGCCAGCCGACGAGATCGGTCAGCACGCCGCCGGCGAGCACGCCGATACTTCCGCCCCCGGACATCACGAAGCCGAACACGCCCATCGCCTTCGCCCGCTCGGACGGCTCCGTGAAGAGCACGACGATCAGCGAGAACGCGACCGCCGAGACGACGGCGCCGCCCAGGCCCTGCACCGCACGCGCGGCGATCAGCATCCCCTTCGTCGTCGAGATGCCGCAGACGAGGCTCGCAGCGGTGAACGCGGCCGTCCCGACCAGGAACAAGCGCTTGTGCCCGAACAAGTCGCCGAAGCGCCCCGCGAGCAGCAGGAAGCCGCCGAACGTCAGCATGTACGCGTTCACCACCCACGCAAGTGACGTCTGCGAGAAGCCGAGGTTGTTGCGAATCGACGGCAACGCCACATTCACGACGGTGGTATCGACCACGATCATCAGATCGCCCACGCACAGGATCAACAGGGCGATCCAACGAGTGCGACTGCTCAACGGCTCCGTCATCCGCTCCCTTTCCCCGCGTCCACTCTATCGACGGCCGAACGGCGCAGAGCTCATCGCTGCGCAGGGACCGCCGCATGCGGCGCGACGAGCTCAGGCAGCGAGCTGTTCTTGCTCCGGCGAGTAGCTCCCCGAGCGCGCGGCCCCGTTCAGGCGTGCGCGCTTGAGATATGCGGCCTGCGCCGCCGCGACGTTCGCCGGGTCGCCGCGCCACGCCTTCTGCGCCGGCGCCTGCAGCGCGCGCCCGTAGGAGAACGAGAGCTCCCAGGGCTGCGGGCCGAGCGCGTTGATCGCGTTCAGGTGCTCCGTCGCCGCCTCGTCGCTCTGCCCGCCGGAGAGGAAGACGATCCCGGGCACGGCGGCGGGCACCGTGTGCCGCAGGCACCGCACGGTCTCGCGCGCGACGTCGTCGACGCTCGCCTGCTCGGGACAGTCGTAGCCGGACAGGACCATGTTCGGCTTCAGCAGCATCCCTTCGAGCTCGACGCGCTGGTCGTGCAGCTCCGTGAAGACGGCCCGTTGCATCCGCGCCGTCACGTGGAACGACCGTTCGATCGTGTGCGTACCGTCCATCAGCACCTCCGGCTCGACGATCGGGACCAGCCCGGCCTCCTGGGCGAGCGCCGCGAAGCGGGCGAGCGCGTGCGCGTTCACCCACAGGCAGTACTCGCTCGGGATGTCGTCGCCGATCGAGATCACAGCGCGCCACTTGGCGAACTTCGCGCCGAGCTCGACGTACTCGGCGAAGCGCTCGCGTAGCCCGTCGAGCCCTTCGGTGACGGTCTCGCCCGGGGCGCGCGCGAGCGGCTTCGCGCCCTTGTCGACCTTGATCCCCGGGATGATCCCCTGCCGCTCGAGCAGCTCGGGGAACGGGGTGCCGTCGCTCGCGCGCTGCCGGATCGTCTCGTCGAAGAGAATGACGCCGCTGACGAAATCGGCCGCGCCCTCGGTGGTGAACAGCAGCTCGCGGTAGGCGCGGCGGCTCTCCTCGGTCGACTCGACGCCGACGGCCTCGAACCGCCTCGCGATCGTGCCGGTGCTCTCGTCGGCGGCGAGGATCCCCTTGCCCGGCGCGACCAGCGCGCGGGCGGTCGCTTCCAGATCGGCCACGACGGAATTATCGCCGGGCGGGGCCGGGCCGCAAGCCGCCCCGCCCGGCGGCCGGCTAGAAGCTCAGCGACCGTGCGGCCGGGCGGCCCTGGGCGCGCGACTTGTCGATCGGCTGCAGCCGGACGACCAGCTTGCCGTGGTGGATGCGGAACCGCGCGGCGGGCGTCCAGCTCCGGGAGAACGCACCGCACGTCGCGACGTAGACCGTGTACTTCCGCGTGTACGAGAGGACGTGCGTCCGCGTGTCGCGCTCGACGACCGTGATCCGCCCGCCGCGGTCGTCGCAGACGCGGAAGCGCGCGTAGATGCGGACGCCGACGCGGCGGATCGACAGGATCGAGAGCGTCGGGGCGCGGTTCACGGCCGGGGCCGGGGCGGCCGAGCCGACGACGTCGGTCGTGTCCGACGTGGCCGTGGCCGACGAGCCGCTGCCGTTGTGCGCCGTGACCGCGACGCGCAGCGTCTGCCCGGAGTCCGCGCTGCGGACGCCGTACGTGCTGCCGACCGCGCCGCCGACGTCGGCGCAGCCACCGCCGGTCGAGCTACAGCGCTGCCACTGGTAGGTGAAGCGGCGCGGGCCGCCGGTCCACGTGCCCGGGTCGGCCGCCAGCTCCTCGCCGACCTTCGCCGTGCCGGAGATCGTCGGCGGCGAGGTGCTCACCGGCGCGCCGGACGACGCGACCGCCGGCGTGACGCGCGAGCTCGCGGTCGCCTGGCCGTCGGCGTTCGACGCCGTGACCACGACCCGCAGAGCGTGGTCGACGTCGGCCGCGACCGGCGCGTAGGCCTTGGCGGTCGCCCCCGAGACGTCGCCGCAGCCGGAGCCGTCGGACGCGCAGCGCTGCCACTGGTACGCGAACGACGTCGGGTTGCCGGCCCAGCTCCCCGGGCTCGCCGTCAACGTGTCGCCTTGGTGCGCCCGGCCGGCGACCGTCGGCGCGGACGTGTTGCTCGGAACCGCCGCGACTGCCGCCGTGACGAAGACTGCGGCGGCGGCGAGCGCGACCGGAATCGTGAACAAGCGCACGGCCTGCCCTCCTTGGTTGCTGGCGAGGCGAGACTCCTTCCCGCACCGCCACTTCCCACACCGGGCTTTGCAGGCCTTTTACATCTCCCGGCGAACGGCTGTGCGATGCCGCAGGTGCCCGACAAGCTCGTCCTGAAGCGACATCGCGACCTGGACGGAATACGCGGCGCCGATCTCTGGGCCCGGCGGACGGTGATCGCCCTCCTCGCCCTCTTCGCCGCAGCCGGCCTCGCGAACGTCTTCGGTCAACGACCGCAGACGACCGTCGCCGCGACCCCGAAGGCGACCCTGAAGCTGTACGCGCCGGCGCACCTCAGGAGCGGGCTCCTCTTCAGCGCGCGCTTCCACGTCTTCGCCCACCGCGAGCTGAGACACGCGACGCTGGTCCTCGACCCGGGCTGGGCGGAGGGCACGGCGATCAACACGATCGAGCCGAGCCCGATCGGCGAGGCGAGCAAGGACGGGAAGCTCGCGTTCCAGCTCGGCCACATCCGCGCGGGCTCGTCGTACATCCTCTTCCTGCAGTTTCAGGTCAACCCGACGAACGTCGGCCGTCGCTCGCAGGACGTCGAGCTCGACGACGGCGACCAACCGGTCACGCGCATCGACCGCGTCGTGACGATCTTTCCCTAGCAGAATGGACCTCGTCCTCCGCACCATCGTCGTCTTCGTCTTCCTGCTCGTGCTCGTGCGGGTAATCGGACGGCGCGAGCTCTCGACGCTCGAGCCGTTCGACCTGATCCTGCTGATCGTCGTCGGCGACGCGTTGCAGCAGGGGCTGACGCAGGACGACTACTCGCTCACCGGCGCGCTGCTCGTCGTCGGCACGTTCGCCGTGCTCCAGGTCGGAGTCTCCTGGCTCTCGTACCGCTTCCCGCGCACCCGCCCGCTGCTCCAGGGCGAGCCGATCATCGTCGTCCAGGACGGGCAGGTGATCGACCGCAATCTGAAGCGGGAGCGGCTGACCGCGGAGGAGATCGCCGAAGCGGCGCGCAAGGAGCAGATCGGCTCGCTGTCGGACGTCCAGTGGGCGGTGCTCGAGACGAGCGGGCAGATCAGCTTCATCACGAAGTCTTGACCGCCCTCGCGCTGCTCGTCCTCTCGATCGGCGTCGCGGACTCGATCAACCCGTCCACGGTCGCGCCTGCGCTCTACCTCGCGCTCGACCGCGACGGCGTGCGCCGGCTCGCCGGCTTCACCGCCGGCGTCTTCGGCGTCTACTTCGCCGGCGGCGTCGTGCTGACGCTCGGCCCGCTGAGTGCCGTCCCGGATCCCGGCGCGACGGTGAAGCACCTGATCGAGCTCGGCCTCGGCGCCGGCACGCTGGTCTTCGCAGCAGGGCTCTGGCTCACGCGCGCGCACGTCGCCCGCCGGCTCGCGCGCGAGGAGCGGCGAATCCGGCGCTCGTCGTTCTTGCTCGGCGCGACGATCATGGCGGTCGAGCTGCCGACGGCGTTCCCGTACTTCGCGGCGATCACCGCGATCGTCGCCTCCGGCCGTGGCCGCGCGACCGAGGTCCTGCTGCTCGTGCTCTTCAACGTCGCGTTCGTGGCGCCGCTCGTCGCCGTGCTGGCAATGCGGGCCGCGGCAGGGACGCGCGGCGAGGTGCGGCTCGAGCGCGTGCGGCTCCTGCTCGACGGACACGCGCCCGTTCTCCTGCCGGCCCTCGCGCTCGCGATTGCCGCGGCGCTGCTCCTCGTCGGCGGCATCGGCCTCGCCAGCGAGGGAGGCGCGTGATTCACGAATCCCAAACAACCGCGCGTTAGCCTCGATCGCGGATGAGAGGCGCAGTCGCTCTCGTCGCGGCGCTCGCCGCGCTCTGGCTCGCCGCGCCCGGATCGGCACGGGCGGCCGTGTGCGGCCTGCCCGACGCGACGCCGTGGTGGGTCGACTTCGCCGACGGAACCGTGTCGTTCCGGAGCGTGTTCGCTCGTCCCGGGCTGATCGTCGCGACGAGCGGCGGCGCGATCCCCGCTGCGTTCCGCAACGCCGGCGCGCAGACGATCTACTGGGAGATGCACTTCGAAGCCGACGTCGGCACGCCCGCCAACCCGTTCGGCTCCGACTCGATCGGCGCCGGCGCCGACGCGCTCTTCAACCGCGCAGCCGCCTCGTCCGGCTGCCCGACGCCGGTGATCGCGCTCAACGAGATGCTCGGCGTGACGGCGCCGCCACCGCTCTCGCCGACCGCCACCCAGTACAGGTTGAACGTGCTCGCGTTCGTGCAGGAGCTCGCGAGTCGCGGCGCGACGCCGATCATCCTGCTCGCCTCGGCGCCGAACACGAGCGGCGACGGCGGCTCGACGTACTGGCAGCAGCTCGCCTCGTACGCCTACCTGGTGCGGGAGGTGTACGAGCCGGCGCCGAAGATCGTCGCGCAGGGCGTCGGCGGCGGCAGCAGGACCTTGCGCGTCGACCTGCGCAACGCGGTCCAGCAGCTGACCGCGGTCGGCGTCCCCGCGAGCCGTGTCGGCCTGATGCTCGGCTTCCAGTCGGGCGGCTCCGTCGGGCGCGCCGGCCTGCAGCCGACCTCGGCGTGGCTCGAGTACGTCAAGCTGGCGACGCTCGCGGCGAAGCAGGTCTCGTCCGAGCTCGGGATCGCGAGCGTCTGGGACTGGGGCTGGGGGACGTTGTCGGCGGCCGGCGCCGACCCGGACAAGGCGAGCGCAGCGTGCGTCGCGCTCTGGGCGCGGGACCCGTCGCTCTGCGACGCGCCGGACCGCGCCGACTTCGACCTCTCGCTCACCGACGGTCAGCTCAGCACCCTGCCGCCGTACGCGCAGTGCCTGATCGACGGGCGCGTCCTCCCGACGAGCCAGTTGACGCAGGCGACGCAGCTGCTCGGCAGCCCGTCGCTCGCGCTGACGGCGCTCTTCGAGCGGCTCGCCGCGACGGCGCTCGTCCCGGTGACGCGCGCGCAGGAGCAGGAGGCCGAGCGCGCGAGGTTCGGCAAGGTCCAGCGTTTCCTCGCCGCGACGCGGCTCTCCGGCGTCACGCCCGGCTTCGCCCGCGGCGTGCTCGTCGACCAGCTCCGCTACGCACAGGTCTCGACTGCGGCGCTGCTCGCCGAGGAGCAGCGCGAGCTCGGCACCGCCGTCTGCCGCGACGACGTCGTGCCGGCGGTCGGCGACGTGCGGCTCGCGGCGAAGCTGCCGTTCCTGCGCTGAAGAGGACCGAGAGCCGGCGTCGGACCGACGTCCGACCCTTCGCTACTCCGGCAGGCCCAGCCTCCGCCAGAGTCGGTTCGTGACGACGAAGGCGGCCGCGGCGAACGCGAAGCCGATCGCGATGTCGATCACGTAGTGGTTGCCGGTATAGACGACGGCCAGCGCCTGCAGCAGCGGATAGACCGCGCAGAGCGCGACGAGCGGGCGGCGGAAACGGCCGCGCCGCGCGAGCGCCAGCCCGGCGACGGTCAGGAAGACGAGGAACGCGTAGCCCGCGTGGAGCGACGGGATCGCGGCGTACGGGTTGCCGGGGATGACGCTCGCGACCGAGATCGTGTGCGAGCTGAGGCCGGCCGAGGAGACGTCGGGCGCGGCCTGCGGCAGCTTGACCACGTTCGGCAGGTACCCGGCCTGCGCGGCCGCCCACGGCGGCGCGGCCGGGAACGCCGCGAAGACGACCGCCGCGGCGAACGAGAGCAGGACCATGCTCGAGGCGAAGCGGAAGAAGAGCGCCCGGCGCTTCACCCAGAGTGCGAAGGCGAGGAGCGGCGGCACGATGAAGTGCAGCTGCAGGAAGAAGTGCGCGGCGCGGTCGTACCACTGCGTCGTCCCGTGCCAGAGCTCCTCCTGCAGCCACTGCGCCGGCACGACTCCGAACAGGGCGCGCTCGAGCCAGAGCTGCGGTCGGTAGAAGGGATGCGGCGAGACCAGGTGCGCCAGGCCGCGACACTCGGCGTACGCGAAGATGAGGAGCGCGAACGGAGCGAAATCGCGCAGATAGCGGACGCCGCGACGCAGGACGAGCGCCGGCGCCAGGAAGACGAGCAGCATTCGGTCCGGCGTCCAGTCCAGCCCGTCCGACCAGGTGACGAGCGACGCCGACGCGGCGAGCGCGGCGAGCGCGAGCGGCAGCCGCCAGTCGCGCGCCCGGACACGCGGGCGCGGGAGCGCAGGCAGCCGCACCGACGCGCGCGGCAGCGTCGCGACGGCCTCGGCAACCCCGCCCGCTGCGATCGGGCCGAGGGTGCGCTCGTTGTCTATCGGCTTGTGCTCGATCGTCGGCTCCGCTCGATCGCGCGGACACTATCGAGCGAGGCGGGACGCAAGCGGCAGGAAGAAACACACGCAAATCGCGGCGCCGGTACGGTCTCGGCCGTGAAGCCGATCACGATCCCCGGGATCGAGGAGTACGCGGAGGCGCACAGCACGCCCCCGCCGCCGTACCTCGCCGCGCTGGCGGACGAGACGCGGGCGATGTTCGCCGACGCCGAGATGCTCGTCGGCACGCTCGAGGGGCGTTTCCTCGAGCTCCTCGTCTACCTGAGCCGCGCCCGCTCCGTGCTCGAGCTCGGGACGTTCACCGGCTACTCGGCGCTCTCGATGGCGTCTGCGCTGCCCGCGGACGGGCGGCTCGTCACGTGCGAGGTCGACGGAGAGCATGCCGCGGTGGCGCGCCGGCACATCGAGGCGAGCCCCTTCGCCGACCGTATCGACCTCCGCGTCGGGCCGGCGCGAGAGACGATCGCCACCCTCGCTGGGCCGTTCGACCTCGTCTTCATCGACGCCGACAAGGAGAGTTACCTCGACTACTACGAGGCGGTGCTGCCGCTGCTCTCGGAGCACGGCGTGATCGCGGCCGACAACACGCTCTGGAGCGGCGCCGTCCTCGACGGCGACGGTGACGGCGGCGCCTCGCTCGCGGCGATCCGAGCGTTCAACGACCACGTGCGCAGCGACCCGCGGGTCGTCTGCGTCGTGCTCACGATCCGCGACGGCGTGACGCTGATCCGCAAGGCGTGAGCCGAGCGCAGCCGCTCGCGCTACAGTCGTCGCGTGACGGTCGCGCGCCTCGCGGTCGCCTGGGCGATCAACGCCCTGGCGCTCTGGGTCGCGAACGGCCTGTTCGGAGGCGTTCGCATCCACGGTGCCGCCGCCTACCTGGTCGGCGCGGCCGTCCTCGGGCTTGCGAATGCAGTGCTGAAGCCGGTGCTCGCCATCCTCACGCTGCCGCTGATCCTCGTGACGTTCGGTCTCTTCTACCTCGCGATCAACATCGCGATGGTCGCGCTCGCCGCCGGGATCGCGCCGAACTTCACCGTGCGCGGCTTCTGGACCTACGTGGGGGTCGTCGTCGTCGTCTGGCTCGTCAACTGGGCGGTGCACGCATTCCTGGAGCGCACGGTCGGCAGGCGGACGCCCTTCGCCTCGTCGGCGTGACATCCGGTCGCGCGCGGGCTCGAGCGGCGCTCAGAGGGACGGGCGCCGCGCGCGAACCGAGGCCGCGAGCCGGAACGCCGCGACGAAGAGCAGCGTGAACGCGAGGCCGACGACGAGCAAGACGCCGTCGCCCGCGTCCAGCCGCCGGCGGACGAGCCCGCGGACGAGGACGCCGCCGGTGACGCCCAGAAGCCACGTCGCCGCAAACGCCTTGGCGCTCGGCCGCTTGTAGAGGTCGAACGTCGCTGCCGCGAGCAGCCAGCAACCGGCGAACGGTAGGAAATCGCGTGCGTAGCCGGTCGCGCTGAGGCCGCCGCGGTGGTTCAGGAGGCCGACGGTGACGAAAGCGAGCAGCGCGAGCAGGTCAGCCGCGACCGCGCGCCGGTGCGGGAGGAGGAGGACCCGCACTACAGCTCGTCGCGCGCCCGGACGAACGCGTCGAAGGCATCGGCGCCGTACAGCACGAACGTGACGCGCTCGATCGCAGCGAGGTCGGCGAGCGTGTCCGCGGTCGCCCGCAGCGCGATCCGCGCGGCGCGCTCGACGGGGAAGCCGTAGACGCCCGTCGAGATCGCGGGGAACGCGACCGTCGCGCAGCCGAGCCCCGCCGCGAGCTCGAGCGAGCGCCGGTGACACGAGGCGAGCAGCTCGTCCTCGTCGTGCCCGCCGCCGCGCCAGACGGGGCCGACGGTGTGGATGACGTACCGCGCCGGCAGCCTGCCGGCGGTCGTCGCCTTCGCGTCGCCGGTGTCGCAAGCGCCGAGCTTGCGGCACTCGGCGAGGATCGCGGGCCCGCCGGCACGATGGATCGCGCCGTCGACGCCGCCGCCGCCGAGCAGCGACCTGTTCGCGGCGTTGACGATCGCGTCGGCCGCGTGCTTCGTGATGTCGCCCTGGGCGAGCGCGATCCGCTCCACGCCCTACTCCGGCGGCGAGCCGGCCTCCCGGAACTCGATCGAGACGACGGCGTGGCCGTCCCAGCCCCGGCCGTAGCTGTAGCGCTCGCCGAGCGCCTTCTCGATCAGCGTCTCGAGGTGCTCGGCGCCGAGGTACGTGCCGCGGTGATAGGGCCTGACGTGGATGTCGCCCTCGTAGGCGATCTTCGCAACCGTCGATCCCATGCGGTCCAGGCGAGCGCCGCTCACGGCTGCAGCTTAGAACCTCCACTCGAGGACGGGACCCGCTGGGCGGTAGCGCTGCTGGCGGAGCTGCACGCCGCCGGTCGGCTCGATTGGGAGCGCGCGATCGCCGACTCCAGCCACCTGCGAGACGGGGGCGGGATCCCGCTCGCCTGGACGCTCACCGGCGGCAACCTGCCGTCGGGCCGGAGCGAGCTACCGGATGCCGAAGAACGCCTTGATCTGCGCGACCGTGTAGGGCGCGGTGCCCCTGGCCGTGAACGTGTTCGGCCCGAACACGCTCGCCGCCGGGCCCGGCCCGCGGTGGCACACGAACCCGCCCGAGCTTCGGCCCGAGCCGGAGTAGGCGCTGTCCGCCATCTTCGAGCACGCGTACCCGGCCAGGGGGAGGCGCGCGCCGACCTTCGCCTTCACCCACAGCCCGAGGAGGCGCGGCGACTTCGCCAGGGCCTCGCCGCACGGGACGCCGGTGGCGATCACGGTCCACGTCGACCCCCGCGACTTCAGTCCCGACACCGCCGAGAGGTACTCGACGTGCGGCCCCTGGATCTGCCCGCAGACGCGCGTGTCGGGCGGAGCGGCGACGGGCGCAGCGCGCGAGATCGGCGCCGCCAGCGCCGCGAGCAACGCACACGCCGCGATCGAGCTCGCTCGCACCGCTTCCCTCCCGACCCGCTGTCGCGCCGAGTCTAGCGCTCGGACGGCGAGCCGGCCCACCAGTCCCGGCGTCCGCGGCCGGACGAAGCTCCTCGAGACCGGCGCGCGCGCGACGGGTCGCACTCGCCTCGCGCGGCGCCGGCTGCCCTCCGCTAGCCGCAGCCGGTCGATGTGCCGCAGTCGCGGCACGTGTAGCACGTGCCTGCGCGCACCATGCGGCCGCCGCACCGCGAGCACTCGATCGCGTCCTCGTGGGCGTTGAACAGCGCCGTCTGGCCCGGCGTCGCCACCTCGGAGAGGTCGGGCAACTCGGGTGCGCCGTTCGCGTACGCGGCCGCCAGCCTCGCCCGCACCTCCGGGGAGAGGATGCCGATCTCCTCCTGCTGGTCGACGGAGAGGAACTTCTTCCCCATCCAGCGGAAGACGTAGTCGACGATCGACTTCGCCGCGCGGATGTCGGGGTCGTTCGTCGCGCCCGACGGCTCGAAGCGCATGTGCGCGAACTTCGACACGTACACCTCGAGCGGCACGCCGTACTGGAGGCCGAGCGAGACCGAGATCATGAACGAGTTCATCAGGCCCGCGAGCGTGGTGCCTTCCTTGGCGATGTCGACGAAGATGTCGCCCGGCGTACCGTCGTCGAACAGTCCGACGTGGATGTACCCCTCGTACTCGCCGACGCGGAACTTGCGCCCGATCTCGGTGCGGTCGTCGGGCAGCCGGCGGCGGCGCGGTGCCGCCGTCGACGCGGCCGCCGCGAGCCCCTTCTCGCCCTTGCCGGAGAGCGGCTGCGCGACCTTGCAGTTGTCGCGGTAGATCGCGATCGCCTTGACGCCGAGCTTCCAGGCGTCGAGGAACACCCGCGCGACGTCGTCGATCGTCGCCGCCTCGGGCATGTTGACCGTCTTCGAGATCGCGCCCGAGATGAACGGCTGGATCGCGCCCATCATCTTCACGTGCCCTGCGTAGTGGACGGCCCGCTCGCCGATCGCGCAGTCGAAGACGGGGTAGTGCTCCGTCTTCACGTACGGCGCCCCGACGACCGTGTTGCGCTCGTCGATGTAGGCGACGACCTCGTCGACCTCGCGCGGCGAATAGCCGAGCTTCTCGAGCCCGAGCGGCACGGTCTTGTTGACGATCGTGATCTCGCCGCCGCCGACGAGCTTCTTCGACTTGACGAGCGAGAAGTCGGGCTCGACGCCCGTCGTGTCGCAATCCATCATGAAGCTTATCGTCCCCGTCGGCGCGAGCACGGTCGCCTGCGCGTTGCGGTAGCCGTGCACCTCGCCGAGGTCGAGCGCGTCGTCCCAGGCGCGGCGCGCTGCGCTCAGCAGCTCCGACGGAACCGTCTCCTGTGCGGCGATGTTGCCGACGGCGGCGCGGTGCTTCGCGATCACGCCGATCATCGCCGCCGCGTTGGGCCGGTAGCCGGCAAACGGGCCCATGCGCGCGGCGATCTCGGCCGACTTGCGGTAGGCGCGGCCGGTCATCAACGCCGTGACCGCGGCGGCGTAGGCGCGGCCCTCGTCGGAGTCGTAGGGCAACCCGCGCGCCATCAGGAGCGCGCCGAGGTTCGCGTAGCCGAGCCCGAGCTGGCGGTACGCCTTCGCGTTGCGCTCGATCTCCGGCGTCGGGTACGACGAGTTGCCGACGAGGATCTCCTGCGCGAGGAAGACCACGTCGACCGCGTGCTCGAACGCCTCGACGTCGAGCTCGCCGTCCTCGCGGCGGAACTTCATCAGGTTGAGCGACGCGAGGTTGCACGCCGAGTCGTCGATCGACATGTACTCGGAGCACGGGTTCGACGCGTTGATCCGGCCCGTGTTCGGCAGCGTGTGCCACGAGTTGATCGTCGTGTCGTACTGCACTCCCGGGTCGGCGCAGCGCCACGCCGCCTCGGCGATGTCGTGCAGGAGCTTCCGCGCCTTCACGGTCTCGATGACCGAGCCGTCGGTGCGCGCGGTCAAGTTCCAGTCCGCGTCGGCCTCCGCAGCCGCCATGAACGCGTCTGAGACGCGGACGGAGTTGTTCGCGTTCTGATACTGGATCGAGGACCAGTCGCGTGAATCGAGCGACATGTCGTAGCCG
>DASRGD010000068.1:0-12390 GCA_035651195.1 Gaiellaceae bacterium
GAGTGGCGTCGGGAGCTGACCCCGGAGCAGTACCGCGTCCTGCGCGAGAAGGGCACGGAGGCGCCGTTCAGCGGCGAGTACGACCACGTCTTCGAGCCGGGCGTCTACCGCTGCGCCGGCTGCGGCGCCGAGCTCTTCAGCTCGGAGACGAAGTACGACTCGGGCTGCGGCTGGCCGGCGTTCTACGCGCCCGCGAGCGAGGACGCGATCGAGGAGGAGATCGACAGGAGCTACGGCATGGTCCGCACCGAGGTGCTGTGTGCCGCCTGCGGCGGTCACCTCGGCCACGTCTTCCCGGACGGCCCGGCGCCGACCGGCAGCCGCTACTGCATCAATTCGGCGGCCCTCGAGCTGGACGAGGCGTAGTGGAGACGCCGGCGCGACCGGCAGCGCGCCGACGGTTTCCGCGGTGCGCGGCGCGGGCACGAGGCGGTCGATGAGCACCAGTCTCCACCCGCGCCCGACCCCGGACTTCGAGCCCGGCCCCGCCGATTCCGACCTCGACTTCGACCCCGACGAAGCCGACGAGGACGAGGGACGCGACTGGCACGACGACGTCACGGCGCCCGACCCGCCGCCGCCGGACCCGGGTCGGCCGTATCCGGTCCCGGATCCGGGCGTCCCGTACCCGGCGCCGGACCCCGGCGACCCGGTCGACGATCCGGAAGCGGACTGAGCGAACGCCGGCGTCCTCCCCGGGCGCGCGGCACTCTCGCCGACGTCCGGCGAGCGCGTCGAGGTCCACGTCCCCGCCGATCGAGATCCCGCGTTCGCCTACGTCGCCGCCGGCAACCGCTCTCCGAGTCGGGCCGTAGCCCCGTCAGGCCGACGCTGCGAGCTGCCCGCAGGCGGCGGCGATGTCGCGACCGCGCGTCAGGCGGACGGTCGCCGGCAGGTGGGCGCGGTCGAGCGCGCGCTTGAAGCGGGCGATCGCCGCGCGCGACGAGCCGTCGTACGTCCCCGTCGGGTTGTACGGGATCAGGTTCACCTTGAAGAGCTCGCGGTCGAGCAGCGCCGCGAGCGCCTCGGCGTGCTCGGGTCCGTCGTTGACGCCGGCGAGCATGACGTACTCGACGAACACCTTCCGGCCGCGCAGCAGCGCATAACGCCGGCATTCGGCGACGACGTCGTCGAGCGGGTAGCGGTCGTTGACCGGCAGCAGCTCGCTGCGCAGCGCGTCGGTCGGGGCGTGCAGCGAGAGCGCGAGCCGGATCGGCTCGCGCACGTCGTCGACGAAGCGGCGCAGGCCGGGCAGCCAGCCGACGGTCGAGATCGTCGTGCGCCGGTGGGTGACGCCGAGGTCCGGCAGACGCCGCCCGGCCGCGAGCACCGCGGCGAGGTTCAGCATCGGCTCGCCCATGCCCATGAAGACGGCGTGGTCGATCGGCTCGAGCCGCCGGAAGTGGAGCGCCTGATCGAGGATCTCGCTCGCCGTCAGGTTGCGCCGGAAGCGCATCCGACCGGTGGCGCAGAACGTGCAGGTCAGCGGGCAGCCGGACTGCGACGAGAGGCAGACCGAGCGGCGGCCGTCGCGGTAGCGCATCAGCACCGCTTCGACGGGATGGCCGTCGGCGGTCTCGAAGAGCACCTTCAGCGTGCCGTCGTGCGAGCGGGCCTCGCGGACGACCTCGAGCGACGAGAACGGCACCCGCTCCTCGAGCGCAGCGCGCAACGACGCGGGCAGGTTCGTCATCTGCGCGTAGGACGACGCCCCGCGCGCCGTCCACTCCCAGACCTGCTCGACGCGGTACGGCGGCTGGTCTGCGAGCGCCTCTGCGAGGAGCTCCAGGTTCACCGGGACACGGTAGCCGCGGGCCACGCCGACCCACCTCCGCCGCGTTCCGGTCGTCCGGGAAGACGGGAGAGAAGACCTCGGCGAGACGCCGGTGCTCGGCGACGAATGCGAGTCTCTGCCGATCCCGTACCCTGGGCGCGTGATCGACCTCCGCTCGGACACCGGCACGAAGCCGTCGACCGCGATGCGGGCGGCGATGGCCGCCGCCGAGGTCGGCGACGAGCAGCGGCGGGAGGACCCGACCGTGCTCGAGCTCGAGCGGCGTGCGGCCGCCTTCCTCGGCCAGGAGGAGGCCGTCTACCTGCCGACCGCGACGATGGCGAACGAGATCGCGCTCGCGATCCTCGGCGTCCGGGGGACCGAGCTGATCGTCGAGGAGACGGCGCACGTCATGATCGCGGAGCTCGGCGGCGCCGCCTACCACTCGGGCCTGCAGACGCGCGGCCTTCCCGGCTACCGCGGCCGCCTCGCGCCTGAGCAGGTGCGGGCGACGGTGCGCGTCTCCGACGGCTTCCACGTCCCGACCGCGTCGGTGCTCGCGCTCGAGAACACGCACAACACCGCCGGCGGCGCGATCTGGCCGCTCGACGAGTTCGGCGCGGTCGTCGAGACGGCGCGGGAGCTCGGGCTCGCCGTCCATCTCGACGGGGCCCGGATCGCGAACGCCGCCGTCGCGCTCGGCGTCCCGGCCGCGGCGTGGGGCCGGCAGTGCGACACCGTCACGCTCTGCCTCTCGAAGGGGCTCGGCTGTCCGCTCGGCGCGCTGATCGCAGGCTCGCGCGAGCTGATGGCGCGTGCGCGGGTCGAGAAGCACCGCTTCGGCGGCGCCATGCGACAGGCCGGGATCGTCGCGGCGGCCGGGCTCTACGCCCTCGAGCACAACGTCGGGCGGCTCGCCGAGGACCACGCCCGCGCCCGTCGGCTCGCGGAGGGCTGGGAGGCGCGTGGCGTCCCGGTCGACGTCGACCGCGTCGAGACGAATTTCGTCCAGATCGACGTCGGCGCGCTCGGGCTCGAGCGGGCGGAGGCGCTCGCGCGCCTCGAGGCGGAGGGCGTCGGGCTCACCGGCACGGTCATCCCCGGCGTCCTGCGCGCGCTCACCCATCTCGACCTGACGGACGACGACGTCGAGCGCGCGATCGAGCTCGTGCCCCGGGCGCTCGGCGTGCCGGCGCGGCCAAGCAGACGGTCGGGCTACCGGTCGCCGACGAGCCCGTAGCCGACCGCGGCGAGCGCGTAGGCGCCGGCGAGCGTGACGCCCTCCCAGCGCCGCGTCTCGCCGTCGAGGACGACGCCGACGACGAGCGCCGCTGCGCCTGCCATCGTCGCGATCTCCACCGGGCGGAATGAGAGCGGCAGCCCGGCGCCGACGAGCCAGGAGAGGAGCGCGATCACCGGCGTCACGAACACCGCCACCTGCGCCGCCGACGAGACGGCGATCTCGGAGGCGAGGCGCATCTCGCCGCGCTTGGCGACCAGGATTGCACCGCCGTGCTCGGCCGCGTTGCCGACGAGCGCCACGATTACCGCGGCGACGAAGAACTGCGAGAGGCCGAGCGCACGACCGAACGCGTCGAGGGAGTGGACGAGCAGCTCGGAGACGAACGCGGTCGCGATCGTCGTCACGGCGAGGGCGAGGATCGCGACGCGGAGATCCCAGGCTCCGGTCGCGGCCGGGCGACGCGGCGCGTCGCGGTGGCGGCGCAGGTTGAGCGCGGTGATCCCGAGATACACGACGAAGAGAACGGAAGCGACCGGCAGCGTGACGATGTAGAGGACGTGGCGCTCGGGGTCTCCGTGCCAGCCCGGCAGCGACGGCGCGAGCAGGAGCGCGACCGCGCCGAGCACGAGCGACAGCTGGAGCAGCATCGATCGCCGATCGAGCTCGCCGTCGCCGCCGACGAAGATCGCGAGCCCGAAGACGAGCAGCAGATTCGACACGACGGAGCCGGTGATCGAGCCGCGGACGACGTTCGGCAGTCCGTCGCCGACGGCGATCAAGGCGATGATCAGCTCGGGTGCGTTGCCGAAGCTCGCGTTGACGAAGCCGCCGATCCCGGGCCCCGTGTGCTCGGCGACGTGCTCGGTCGCCCTACCGACGAGCCATGCGAGCGGAACGAGCGCCCCTGCGGAGAGCACGAACACGAGCGTGTCGCCGGCGCCGAGCGCATAGTGCGCGACGAGCACGACGGGGGTGAGGGCGAGCGACGCCCAGAGGAGCTTGCTGCCCACCGGGCTAGCCTAGACAGCGGTGCTCGCGGCGGTCCTCTTCGACTGGAGCGGGACGCTAATGCGGTTCACGTGGGACGACGAGCTGCTCGCGGCAGGTCACCGGTCGGGGCTCGCGGCGCTCGGTCGCGAGGGCGAGGCGGGGACGTTCACGCGGCGATTCGTGCGCGAGAAGCTGCCGGCGCTGCGGGCGCCGGGTGCCGCGACGCGGCTCGACTACGGCGAGGAGCTGCGCGATCTGCTCGGACCCGTGGGCGACAGAGAGCTCGAGCGGTTCCTCGAGGCCGAGCACGCGGCGTGGCGTCCTGCGCGCGTGCTCGCGCGCGGCGCGCACGCGCTGCTCGCGTCGCTCCGCGCGCGCGGGCTCGGGCTCGCGGTCGTCGCCAACACCTGGCCCGACTCGCCGCGCCTCGTGCGGCGAGAGCTCGAGGAGCTCGGCATCGCGGCCCGCGTCGACGCGATCGTCCTCTCCGGCGAAGTCGGCGTTCGGAAGCCGGAGCGTGCGATCTTCGAGCGCGCGCTGGCGGAGCTCGACGTCGCCGCGGCGGCGGCGCTGTTCGTCGGCGACCGGCTCGTCGACGTCCAGGGGGCGAGCGCGGCGGGCCTGCGGACGGTGCAGGCGCTCTGGTTCAACGTCGACGACGCCGCCGTCGAGATCGCGCCGGACTACCGCGCGTTCGCGCCGGTCGACGTCCTCGAGATCGTGCGCACGCACTAGCGCCGAACGCGCAGAAAGTCAAGACTTGCGGGGACTTCTTTCCGGGCGGACAATGCCGGCGTGCCACAGAAAGAGATCGCGCGCGCGCTTCCGCTCCGCCCTCAGGACGAGATGGAGTGCCGCCGCTGCGGCGTCCACTGCGACAAGGTCGTCTACCCGGGCGCGTGCGTCGCGCGCGGCTGCCCGTTCGTCTACTCGTACGAAGCGTGGGGGCACACGTACGTCGGCTGCATGCAGAAGGTGTTCGACGTCGAGATCGACCTGGAGATGCTGCGCGCGGCCGAGCGGCGTCGAACCGGCTTCGGCGCCATTCGCGCCGTCCGTCAGCCGCTGCCGATGTGCGCCGCCGAGATCGAGCGCACGTACGGCTCGCGGAGCGGCGATCCCGGCTGCGTGAACCCCGAGTTCGGCGAGCTGCCGGTTGGGGAGCCGACGTTCCGCATCTTCGCGCAGGTCACGGCCGGCTGAGCAGAGCGTCCTCGCGCCGCCGGCGCAACGCGCGGACCGCGAGCCAGAACGCGAGGCCGATCGCAGCGAGCGGCGTGCCGAGCGCGAGCACGTAGAGGGCGCCGACCCAGAGCCAGTGGAACCCGATGCCGAGGCCGTGCAGCGGGCCGTGCGCGTGCCGGACGGGCGGGGGCGGCGGCGAGCCCGTCGTCAGCTGCAGCTCCACGGTCGCGAAGTGGGCGGCGCGGAGCGTCGTCGCCTCGCTGCGCTGGAGACGCTCGATCCGCGCTGTGAGAGCGGCGACCTGCCGTTGCACGAGCGTGGTCTGCGTCTGGGCGCGCAGCGCCGCGAGCTGGCGCTGCAGACGTGCGATCAGGTCGTTCGTCGCGTTGAGCTGCGGTTGCAGGTCCTCGACCGAGACGTCCTCGCTCACGACCGTCCCGAGCGCGCTGAGGCGGCGGACGGCGTCCTGCACGTGGACGCCCGGAACGCGGAAGACGAGATCGGCGCTGCCGGGGCTGCCGACCGCGTGCACGGTCAGGCGCAGCGGGTAGCCGGCGAGCGAAGCCGCGATCCGCATCGCGCGCTTGGTCGCCGCCGAGATCGCAGCCGCCGACCGCTCGCGCAACTCGAGCGAGGCGGCGTAGCGCTGCGGTCGGGTCGGGCTCGGGGCAGGGACCGCCGCGCCCGTGCGGGCCGGTGCGAGTGCGTGCTCGGCGGCGACCGCTCCTTCGCCCGCGCTTCGCTGGAGCGCGGGCGGGGGCGTTGCGGTCCGCTGCTGCTCCGTACCGCCGCGCGTGAGGACGACGGCGGCCGCGAGCGTCGCTGCGACGGGCACGAGGACGAGCGCCGCCCGCCGCCACGTGAGGCGGCGTCGCGGCGCAGCCGGCGCTGCCGCCACGATCAGCCGCACGCGTTCGCGCAGCTCCGGCGGGGCAGCCGGCCGCGCCGCGCGCAGCACCGCTGCGAGGTCACGCTGCGACATCGAGTGCCTCCTCGAGCTTCCTCAACGCGCGGTGCAGACGAGTGGTGCAGTTCGTGGGGGAGATCCCGAGCACGCGTGCCGCCGTCGCGGCGTCGAGCTCGAGCACGACGCGCAGCGCGATCACCTCACGCTCACCGGCGCTGAGCGACCGCAGCGCCGACTCGAGCTCGGGCGAGAGCCCGGCGGCGAGCGGCTCATCGATTCGCTCCGGGACAGCCGCGAGCTGCTCGCGGCGCAGGCGGCGGCGCTCGGAGCGGAAGTGGTCGAGCGCGACCGTGCGCGCCACCTGGCAGAGCCACGTTCGCGCGCCGCCGCGCGTCGGGTCGTACCGGTGCCACAGCCGGAGCGCCCGCTCGAACGTCTCGGCGGCGAGATCCTCGGCCGCGAACCGGTCGCCCGTGAACCAGGCGAGGTAACCGTAGACGTCGTCGAGGTGGCGCTCGGCCGCGTCGGCGAAGCTCGTCACGCACGTCATACGCCGCCGTCGCGCCCGTGGGTCACGACCCGCGGGCTCTGAGACCTCTCGGACACGGCTCAGAGAAGTCTCAGAGACAGACGTGGAAACGTGGCGGCTTCGGGTCAAGTTCGCGACTTCTTTTTCACAGCTCGCGCGTGGAGCCTGCGCAGCTTCTCGATCTCTTCGGCATTCGGACCCCTGTTCTCGACGCCGGGCACCTCGAGGTAGGCGTCGAGCTGCTGGAAGGCGGGGTGGGCGAGGAAGGCGCTAAGGCCGTTGCCGAGCAGGCCCTCGAGCAGGTTCGCGTGTCGGTCGCGGTTCGAGCCGAGCGGCGTTGCGCTGTCGTTCACGTGCAGCGCGCGCAACCGGTCGAGCCCGATCGCGTCGTCGAGCTCGCGCACGAGCGCGTCGACGACGGCGGCGTCCGTGACGTCGTAGCCCGACGCCCACAGGTGGCACGAGTCGAGACAGACGCCGAGCCGCGGATGGCGGTCGAGCGCGTCGACGAGCAGCGCGAGCTCGGCGATCGAGCGTCCGATCGTGCCGCCGGCGCCGGCGGAGTTCTCCATCAGCAGCCACGTGTCGCCGCGGCACCGCTCGAGGATCTGCTTCAGCGCCGAGACGACGCGGCGGCGGCCGGGCTCGAAGCCGGCGCCGAGGTGTGAGCCGATGTGGAAGACGACGGCGTCGGCCCCGATCGCGCAGGCCGTGTCGACGGTCGCGCGCATCGCCGCGACGGACTTCTTGTAGATCTCCCTGTCCGGTGCGGCGAGGTTGCAGAGGTAGAGCGCATGGCAGACGACGCCGCCGATCCCCGCCTCCGCGCGGCGTGCGCGGAACCGCTCGATCGCGTCGGGCTCGTGAGCCGTCGGCCGCCACGTGCGCGGGCTCTGGGTGAACAGCTGCACGCAGTCGCCGCCCATCTCGACGATGCGGTCGATCGCGGTGTCGATCCCGCCGGACGAGGAGACGTGGGCGCCGCAGAGCACAGCCTCCCTACGATAGGCGCGTGAGCGTGCGAGTCCGGATGGCGCCCAGCCCGACGGGGTTCCTGCACGTCGGCGGCGTTCGCACGTTCCTCTTCAACTGGCTGTTCGCGCGTCAGCAGGGCGGTGAGTGCCGGCTCCGGATCGAGAACACCGACACGAGCCGCGAGGTGGCCGAGTCGGTGCAGCAGATCCAGGACTCGCTCCGCTGGCTCGGCCTCGACTGGGACGGCCCCGTCACCTTCCAGCTCGACCGCGCCGACGACGCTCGCCGGCTCGCGAACGAGCTCGTCACCGCGGGCAAGGCGTACGAGGACGGAGGCGCGATCCGCTTCCGGATGCCGGCTGAGGGCACAGTCGGCTGGGAGGACGCCGTGCACGGCCGGATCGAGTTCGCGAACGAGAAGCTCGCCGACCCGGTGATCGTCCGTTCGGACGGTCGCCCGACTTACAACTTCGCGAACCCGGTCGAGGACGTTCTCGACGGGATCACGCACGTGATCCGCGGGCAGGACCACATCTCGAACACGCCGACGCAGATCAACATCCTGCGCGCGCTCGGCGCCGAGCTACCGGTGTACGCGCACGTCCCCGACGTCCTCGGCAACGACGGCAAGAAGCTCTCGAAGCGTCACGGCGCGGTCTCGATCGACGTCTTCCGCGCCGAGGGGTACTACGCGCCCGCGCTGATGAACTTCCTCGCGCTGCTCGGTTGGAGCTACGACGACAAGACGACGGTGATGACGCCCGCGGAGCTCGTCGAGCGCTTCTCGCTCGAGCGCGTCGTGCCGAGCCCCGCGACCTTCGACTACGAGAAGCTCGACTGGCTGAACGGCGTCCACCTGCGCGCGCTGCCGGCGGAGGAATACGCACGCGTCCTCCTCACCTGGCTGCGAGAGCGCGGGATCGACTGGCCGGAGGAGCGGGTGCGCGCGACTGCGCCGCTCGTGCAAGAGAAGATCGAGAAGCTCTCGCAGTACCCCGACTTCGTTCGCTTCCTGTTCGAGCCGGTCAGCCCCGACGGCGCCGATCCGGCGACGTGCCTCGCCGCGCGCGAGGCGCTCGCGGCGGTCGAGCCGTGGCGGGCCGACCGGATCGAGCACGCGTTGCGCGAGTTCGCCGACCGGCTCGGCCAGAAGCCGCGGCAGGCATTCCAGCCGGTCCGGATTGCCGTCACGGGCTCGACGGTCTCGCCGGGGCTGTTCGAGAGCCTCGAGTTGCTCGGGAAGGAGGAATCGCTCGCGCGCCTCGAGGCCGCCGCTCAGCGGTAGTCGGCGGGCGGACGGTAGGGGCGCGGCTTGCCGAGCGGGTCGAGCGCGCGCTGGAAGCGGCGCCACGCCTCCAACCGGAAGCGGAGCGTCGGGCGGGGCAGATCGACGTCGGCCTCGCGACGGCCGGCGCCGCGGCGACCGGGGTAGAAGGCGCGACTTCCCATTTACAATTGGTAAACGAACGCGGTCCGGCGGCCGTTACGGCCGGTAGGCGAGCGCCGACGCGCAGACGGCGAGCAAGCCCGCGAGCCAGACCGGCCACCGGTTCGCCGCGGCGCCGAACGCGAACGCCGCCGCTCCGAGCAGGACGAGCATCGAGGCGCCGAGCGGCGCCCGGAGCCGCCGGCGCGACGCAGCCGTCGCGCTCGGCCGCCGACGCGGCTCGGCGAGCCGGAGCCGGGCGAGCCGGACGCGGAACAGCGCGCCGCGCCATTCGTGCACGAGCGGCGCGGCGCCGTCGGCGCCGTCCTCCTCGAGCGCCTCGGCGACCTCCGCCGTCGCCTCGCGCGCGCCGACGAGGGCGTCGCACAGCTCCGCATGCGCGGTCGCGGCGCCGGCCGGCGGCGCGAGCCCGTAGACGCGCTCGCCGATCTGGTGCAGCCGGTACTGCAGCCGCCGGAGCGCCGGCGCGTCGTCCTCGGCGAGACGTTCGGGCTCCGCGGCGAGCCGGTCGAGCTGCGTGAGCGCGCGCGCGAGCGCGGTCCACAGCTCGCCCATCTGCGTGGCGTAGCGCTGTTCGGTGCCGGTCCTCGGCGCCACCGCTGCGATCCTATCGTTACGATCGCGACCCCGGATGGAGGGTCCACGGTACTCCGTCCTCGTCGTCGAGGACGACCCGTCGCTCCGGCTGCTCGCCCGCGTCAACCTCGAGCTGGAGGGCTTCCAGGTGCGCGAGGCGGCGGCGCTCGCGCAGGCGCGCGCTGCGCTCGCCGAGGCGCGGCCCGACGTCGTCTTCCTCGACGTCCATCTCGGCGGCGAGCAGAGCGACGAGCTGCTCGACGAGCTCGCGGCGGCCGGGGTTCCCGTCGTGCTCGTGACGGGCAGCGCCGACGCGGCCTCGTACCGCGACCGTGCGAGTGAGGTGTTGGGGAAGCCGTACGCGCCCGAGGCTCTGATCGAGGCCGCCCGCCGACTGGCGGTCGGCTAACGTGCCCGGGCCATGAGCGCCATCACCGTCCGGACGCCGGTCGAGTTCGAGGGTCGGCTGCAGCGCTACCTCTACGAGCGCGCCGAGGAGGCGCGCGCGGTTCGGGTCGGCGAGAAGGAGGTCTCGGAGCAAGCGGAGATCGTCCGTCGCTACGACGACCTCTTCAGCCTCGCCCAGCTCGAGGCGCTACGCGAGGCCGAGGAGCGGGCGGCGGGCGACGAGCGGGAGCGGTGCTACCGGCTCCGCAAGACGTGCGAGGGTGGCCTCGTCTCGGCCGAGCTCGCAGAGCGGGAGGACGAGCTCGAGAACCGGGTCCTCGCCGAGCGGGTCGAGTTCAAGGGTGAGGTGATGCCGCTCCGGAACGCGCAGGCGCGGCTCGCCGTCCTGTCGGACTACCGCGAGCGCGAGCAGCTCGGCCGCATCCAGGCGGAGGCGACGGCCCGCTTCAACGACGAGACGCTCGGCCTGATCCGTTCCGGCGAGGAGTTGTCGGCCGAGTACTCCGGGATCGCCGACCCGGTCGAGCGGCACGAGGACGAGAAGGCGATCTCGCTGCGCGAGCTCGCCTCGGCGCTCGAGGCTGCGAGCCGCGAGTCGACCGCTTCCTTCGCGGCGCTGCGCGCGCGTTGGTTCGAGCGGCTCCTCGGCGCAGAGCGGGACGAGGTGCCGTCGAGCTACCACACCGCGTACATGCGCCGTCTCTCGCCGCTCGCGGCGACGTACACGAAGGAGCGCGCGACGGAGGTGTGCCTGGAGACGCTCGAGCAGCTCGGCCTCGACCTCCGCGCCGCGGCGAACATCAAGCTCGATCTCGACGACCGGCCGCAGAAGGCGCCGCGCGCCTGCGTGATCGCAAGTGACCCGCCGCGCCTCGTCCATCTGATCACGCGTGCACAGGGCGGGCTGCACGACTACCAGGCGTTCCTGCACGAGGCCGGCCACGCGCTCCACTACGGCGGCTGCGACCCGAGCCTCCCGTACACGTTCCGCCGGATCGCGCGCGACCACGCCCTGACCGAGATCTACTCGTACATCTGCGAGGCGATCTCGCGCGAGCCCGGCTGGCACGCGCGCTACTTCGGCCTCTCCGACGAGCAGGCGCTCGAGAACGCCGAGGCGACCGTCTTCCTCGAGGCGCTGCTCTTCCGACGCTACGAGGCGAAGCTGCGATTCGAGCTCGACTTCTGGACCCGGTTCCGCGACGACGGCGGCACGCCCGACGGCTACGAGGAGTACCTGACGGCGGCGACAGGCATCCGCTACCGCCGCGACGCGTACCTGAGCGACATGGACGCCGGGTTCTACTCCGCCGACTACCTGCGCGCCTGGATCCGTTCCGCGCAGCTGCGGCGGCACCTGATCCAGACCGTCGGCGACGACTGGTGGCAGCGGCGCGAGACCGGGGAGCTGCTGGGGCAGCTCTTCCGTGAGGGAACCCGGCCGACGAGCGAGGCGATCGCGGCGCGCCTCGGCTTCGATCCGCTCGACACCCGCCCGCTCCTCGCCGAAGTCATCGTCTGAACGTCAGCCGTCGGGACGAGAGCGACGTCGTCGGCATCGCGGCGGTGCCGATCAGCGACGCGAGCAGCGCTCGGAAGCCGGCGGGCGCGATCGGAGCGACGTCGTCGGCGCGGGAGATGCAGTTGTCTGCGCTCGGCCAGTAGGCGACGGCGAGGGTGGAGGCGAAGCGCTCGCAACCGGTCTGCGCGAGCGTCAGTCCGGGCTGGTCGCCGTAGCACCAGGCGCTGGCGCCGAGCGCGATCGTCAGCTGCTGCCGCTGCGCGTCGCTGAGGAGGTAGAAGTCGACCTGGTGGGCGTACTCGTTCTGCACCACGCCCCAGGCGAACCGGCCGCTGTCGAGGAGGTTCGCGTCGAGCCAGATCCGGCCCGGGAGCGACTGCGAGACGACGTTCGGCGCGATCGTGATCGTGACCCGCGCCGGTACGGCGTTCCAGTCGAATGCGCTCGCCTGCAGCGCGAGCCGCACCTGCTGCTGCTCGTAGGCGCTGCCGCCGACGATCACGTAGTCGCCGCCGCCGGCGAGCGCCGGAGCGGCCGCCCACGCGACGACTGCCACGGCGACGAGCGAGAAGACGAAGGTCCGCACCATTCCCTCCTTCGGGGCCGAGAGCATGCCGCTCCGTGCGCGCCGCGGCCGTGTTGACACTTGTTGTCAATAGGTAACCAAAGCGCCGCTGTCAAGAGGTAACCCCCCGAACGGGGGACACTCGGCCGCGTGGGAGGCCGTCGGTCTCGACCACGCAGAGAGCCCGCGACCTCGCGGTCGACGATCAGCGCTCTCGCGACTGCCGGCTGATCGGTCGGACGGGCGACACACGCGCGCGCCCGACGTAC
>DASRGD010000069.1:0-31859 GCA_035651195.1 Gaiellaceae bacterium
TCCGACAGCGGCTCGAGGGCGACGACGGTGGCGCCGGGGCCGGCTGCTCCGTCGTCACGCGACGTCGTCACGACGAGGAGCGGCGCGTCGAGCCCGTCGAGCGAGGCGAGCAGGTCGAGGAGCGTCGGCTCGGCCCAGTGGACGTCCTCCACGACGAGCACGGTCGGGGCGGCGCTCGCCTCGAGCTCGAGCAGGCGCCTGATGCCCCAGTGGAGCTCACCCTTCGTGATCGCCTCCTCGCGCACGACGGCGGCGAGCGAGCGCGCGATCGCGGCGCCGTCGTCGGTGTCGCCGGCCGGCGACACGTCGGCGAGCGCCTCCGCGAGCGGCCAGTAGGTGATGCCCTCGCCGTAGGCGAGGCAGCGTCCCCAGAGCACGGTGCCGCGGTCGGAGATGCGTCCGGCGAGCTCGTCGACGAGGCGGCTCTTGCCGACGCCGGGCTCGCCGAGCACCGTCGCGAGCGCGGGCCGGCCCTCGGTGCAGACCTGCTCCCAGACGGCGACGAGACGCGCGAGCTCGGCGTCGCGGCCGAGGAGCGGCGCGTCGCGCCCGCGGCCGCGCGCCGCCGCCTCGCGCACGCCGACGACCTCCCACACGCGCACCGGCTCCGCCTTGCCCTTCGCCTCGATCGGCTCGTGCTCGCGGTACTCGATCGCGTGCCGGCTCGCGCGGAAGGTCTCCTCGCCGACGAGGATTCCCATCGCCGGCGCCGCCGACTCGATCCGCGCCGCCGTGTTCAGCGCGTCGCCCCAGGCGAGCCCCTTCCCCTCCTCGGCGCGGTTCCCGTGCCGCACGATCACCTCGCCGGTGTGGATCCCGATCCGCACCTGGATCTGCCGGATCGGGTCCTCGGCGTTCAGCGCCTCGACCGTGTCGAGGATCGCGAGCGCCGCGCGCACGGCGCGCTCCGGGTCGTCCTCGTGTCCGACCGGCACGCCGAAGTGCGTGACGATCGCGTCCCCGATGTACTTCTCGACCGTGCCGCCATGACGCTCGAGCTCGGCGCGCAGTCGCGTGTAGTAGAGCTCGAGCAGGCTGAGCACGTCCTCGGGGTCGAGCGACTCCGCGAGCGCGGTCGAGCCGACGAGGTCGACGAAGACGAGCGTGTCGAGCTTCCGTTCCTCGCCGACGACGGGCGGCGCCGCGGGCGAGGGTGGCGGCGGCGCGACGGACGCGAGCGGCGTGCCGCAGTCGAGGCAGAACTTCGCCTTCGGCGGGTTCTCCTCGCCGCAGCTCGGGCACGCCGGCGCGGCTTGCGCCGCGCCGCACGACATGCAGAACTTCGCCCCGTCTGGGTTCTCCTCGCCGCAGCCGGCACAGACGGCCATGGCAGGAGTTTACGAGGTTTCGGTGTTTATGGCTATATGTTTCCTGTTTTTAAAGCACCAACAGCGGCCGGAGGCCGCGACCGCTTCGCTTCGATCGCGCCAGACGAGGCGGCGCCCACGAGCGGGCCTCAGCCCAGCTGGCGGTCGAGGTTGACCGCGGCGCTGATCAGCGCCAGGTGCGTGAAGGCCTGCGGGAAGTTGCCGAGCAGCTCGCCGGTCGGGCCGATCTGCTCCGAGTAGAGGCCGAGGTGGTTGGCGTAGGTCAGCATCTTCTCGAACACGATCCGCGCCTCCTCGATCCGGCCGGCGCGCGCGAGCGCCTCGACGTACCAGAACGTGCAGATCGAGAACGTCCCCTCTTCGCCCTCGAGCCCGTCCGGCGCCGCCTCGACGTTGTAGCGGTAGACGAGGCTGTCGGAGACGAGCTCGCGCGAGATCGCGTCGAGGGTCGAGAGCCAGAGCGGGTCGGTCGGGGCGACGAACTTCGTCAGCGGCATCAGCAGCACGGACGCGTCGAGCACGTCGGTCCCGTAGTGCTGGACGAACGCGCCGCGCCCGGCGTTGAAGCCGCGCCGCATCACCTGGTTGTAGATCTCGTCGCGCGTCGCCTGCCAGCGGACGGTGTCGGCCGGCAGCCCGCGATGCTGCGCGATCCTGATCGCGCGCTCGACCGCGACCCACGACATCAGCCGCGAGTACGTGAAGTCCTGCCGCCCGCCGCGCACCTCCCAGATGCCCTCGTCGGCCTGGTCCCAGTTGTCGCAGACCCACTCGACGATGCGCGCGAGGTCGGTCCAGGCGCCGTGGGAGATCGGCGTGCCGTACTTGTTGTAGAGGTAGACGGAGTCGATCAGCTCGCCGTAGATGTCGAGCTGAAGCTGGTCGGCGGCGCCGTTGCCGATCCGCACGGGCGCCGAGCCGCGGTAGCCCTCCCAGTGGTCGAGGATCTCCTCGGGCAGCTCGGCGCTGCCGTCGATCGCGTACATGATCTGGAGCGGCCCCGACTCGTGGCCGACACGCTCGCGGAAGCGGTCGGTGAGCCAGTCCATGAAGCCGGCGGCCTCCTCGGTGAAGCCGAGGCGCAGCAGCGCGTAGAGCGAGAACGCCGTGTCGCGGATCCAGGTGAAGCGATAGTCCCAGTTGCGACCGCCGCCCAGCTGCTCGGGCAGGCTCGTCGTCGCCGCAGCGACCATCGCGCCGCTCGGCTGGTAGGTGAGCAGCTTGAGCGCGAGCGCCGAGCGGTTGACCATCTCGCGCCAGCGGCCGCGGTAGCGCGAGCGCGCGAGCCACCGGCGCCAGAAGGCGACGGTGCCCTCGAAGTCACGCTCGGTCTCCGCCTCGACGAAGGCGCGCGGCACGTAGCTCTCCGGCACCGTCTCGAGAACGAAGGTGGCGGTGTCGTTCGGCCCGAGCTCGAACTCCGCCGAGGCGCCCGCTCCGGTGCAGCGGAGCCCGATCATCGACGAGAGCGCGAGCGTCAGCGAGGGGGAGCGGAAGACGACGCCGCGCTCGTGCGCGATCGTCTCGTGCCGTTCGCGTCCGTAGTCGAAGCGCGGCTCGACCTCGACGCGGAAGCGCAGCTCGCCGCGCACGCAGAGGACGCGGCGGATCAGCCGCTGCCGGTCGGAGCCGGAGGGCGTGACCGGCATGAAGTCCTGCACCTCGCCGACGCCCTGCGGCGTCAGGAACCGCGTGATCAGGACGTTCGTGTCCGGGAAGTAGAGCTGCTTGACCGTTCCCTCGCGGCTGGCGGGCGCGATCCGGTAGCGGCCGCCCCGCTGCCGGTCGAGGATCGCGCCGAACACGCTCGGGGAGTCGAATCGCGGGCAGCAGTACCAGTCGATCGTGCCGTCGGTGCCGACGAGCGCCACCGTGCGCAGGTCGCCGATCACGCCGTGCTCCGCGATCGGCAGGTACGTCGTCGCCGCCGACACCGACAGGTCGACGGCGCGCGTCATCGAGCGCTCCGACGTTACGCGAGCCACCTGTTCGTGTCCGCGAGCCGCCGCGCCTCGGCCTGGAGCAAGCGCAGCGTCACGCTCGGATTCGCGAGCAGGAACCGGAACAGCGGGTCGCGGTCGACGACCGCGCAGCGGAGACGCGCGCGCGCGTAGACGCCCGCCGCCACCCGGTCGCCGAGCAGCGTCGACATCTCGCCGAAGTACATGCCGGCGTGGAGCGCGAGCCGCTCGACCCCGCCCACGACGAGCCCTGCTTCACCCTCGAGGATGACGTGCAGCGCCGCGTTCTCGTCGCCCTCGTGCAGCACCCACTCGCCCTCGCCGCACTCCTGCTCGCGGGCGATCGCCGCGAGCTCGGCGAGCGCCTCGGGCGACAGGTCGGCGAAGAGGGCGAGCCTGCCGAGCCCCTCGGCCACGAGCGTCACCAGGCCACCTGCGCGAAGCTCGTCGGCGCCACGGCCGCAAGGCTAGTCGAGGATGGCGATGGGCGGTCTGAACTGCTCGGTATCGTGGAACGGATGGCGGCCCTGTCGGCGGCAACCGAGGAGGCCGAGGCCGTCGGGAGGCTCGGTGGGGTGCGCCTCGTGGCCGGCTACGTCGCGGTGGCGGCGTTCCTCGTGGCGGCGGTCGCGATCTCGCTCTCGCTCGGGCGCGGCCGGCACGCGACGCCGTCCGTCGCCGGCTTCTGGGCCTCGAGCTCCGCCTGTCTCGGCGGCGACTTCAAGCTCGTCCAGTCCGGCGAGTTCGTCGACCTGGGCGGCGGCCCGAGCGGGAAGCTCCGCATCCGCGGCGGCCACCTGCGCGGCAACGTCCGCTGCCTCGCGGGCGCAGGCGTCCTCGCGCTCGACCTCGGTCTGTCGGGTGAGCAGCTCGCGGGGACGCTCGGCGGCCGGGAGCTCACCGCGCGGCTCACGGGCGCGCTGCCCGCGCCGGGCGCGAGCGCGAAGAAGCCGCCGAAGCGCACGGGCGAGGAGACGTTCGGCCGGCTGATGCTCGCGATCGCGGCCGTGCTGCTCGCGGCGCGGCTCGTCGGCGCGGTGACGGCGCGGCTCAGCCAGCCGCGCGTGATGGGCGAGGTGCTCGCCGGCATCCTGCTCGGGCCGACGCTCCTCGGCGCGGTCTGGCCGGCCGCGAAGAGCTTCCTCTTCCCGGCCGACATCGTGCCGCTGCTCTCGGGCGCCGCCCAGATCGGCCTCGCCTTCTACCTCTTCCTCGTCGGCATGGAGATCGACCCGCGCGTCCTCCGCGCCCGGATCGCGCAGGCGGCGTTCGTCTCGAACACGAGTGTCGCCTTCCCGCTCGCGCTCGGCTTCCTCGTGGCGCTGCCGATCTACCGCCTGCTCGCGCCGCCCGTCCGCTACCTGCCGTTCGCGCTCTTCGTCGGCGTCGCGATGTCGATCACCGCCTTCCCGGTGCTGGCGCGGATCCTGACCGAGCGGCGGATGCTGAGGCGCCCGGTCGGCGCGCTCGCGATCGCGGGCGCGGCGATCGACGACGTGACGGCGTGGGGCCTGCTCGCGCTCGCGACCGCCGTCGCGGGCGCCGGGCACGCGACGCACGCGCTGCAGGTGGTCGCGCTCGCAGCCGTCTTCAGCGCCGGCATGCTGCTCGTCGGCCGCCCGGTCGTGGCGCGCTTCTCGCGCGCCTACGACGAGGTCGGGACCGTGTCGACCGTCTGGCTCGGCGCGATCTTCGTCTTCGTCATGCTCGCCGCGTTCACCGCGCAGCGGATCGGGATCGCCGCGATCTTCGGTGCGTTCCTCGTCGGTCTGATCATGCCGCGGCGGTCGGGCCTCACCGCCGACGTCAGCCGCCGCTTCGAGGACTTCGTCGTCCTCGTCCTGCTGCCGCTCTTCTTCGTCGTCACCGGTCTGAAGACGCAGGTGAACGCGCTCGACCGGCCCGAGCTCTGGCTGCTGACGCTGCTCTTGATCGGCGTCGCGATCGCCGGCAAGTTCGTCGGCGCCAGCGTCGCCGCGCGCTACGCCGGCTTCTCCTCTCGCGACTCGGCCGTGATCGGGACGCTGATGAACACGCGCGGCCTGACCGAGCTGATCGTGCTCAACATCGGCCTCGACCTCGGCGTCATCTCGCAGCAGCTCTTCACGATGCTCGTCGTGATGGCGCTCGTGACCACGTTCATGGCGGGCCCGACGATGCGGCTGCTCGACCCGCGCGGGGAGCTCGCCGAGCCGGTCGAGGAGGAGCTGCGCGCGGTCGAGCCCGAGCGGCGGCAGAGGTCGATGCTCGTCGCGCCGCAGGACCCGAACAACCTCGACGCGCTGCTCGCGCTCGCCGAGCCGCTCGCGAAGTCGGTGCCGCCGCGCGAGCTCGTGATCGCGCAGGTCGTCGTCCCGAGCCGGTTCGTCACCGGCGTCTTCCGCGACGCCGACGACGTCGCCGCGGCGACCGCGGCGCTGAACGAGAGGCGCGGCGAGCTCGCGGCGCGCGGGATCACCGCGCGCACCGTCGCGTTCACCTCGATCGTCCCCGGGCCGGACTACGTGCGACTCGCGACCGAGGACGATGTCGACCTGATCCTGCTCGACGGGCGGCGGCCGCTGCTCGGCGGCGGCGTGCCGCGCGGCTCCGTCGGGCACGTGCTCGAGAAGGCGCCGTGCGACGTCGCCGTCCTCGTCGAGCGCCAGCACGTGCCGACGCTCGACGCGCAGCACCCGATCATGACCCCGTTCGGCGGCGGCGACCACGACTGGGCGGCGCTCGAGCTCGCCTCCTGGATCGCGGCCGCGACCGGGGCGCCGCTGCGGCTCCTCGGCGCCTCCGGCAACGGCTCAGGCGACGCGAGTCGCGTGCTCGGCTCGGCGTCGCTCGTCGTCCAGCAGCTCGCGGGGATCGCGACGGAGCCGCTGCTCGTCGACCTGCGCGGCGACGGGCTGCTGCAGGCGACCCAGGGGGCCGGGTTGCTCGTGATCGGGCTCTCCGACCGCTGGCGGAGCGAGGGGCTCGGCGAGCTGCGGTCGAAGATCGCGCGCGCGGCGCCCGCGCCGATCCTGTTCGTGCGGCGCGGCAGCCGTCCCGGCGCGCTCGCGCCGCGTACCGACGTGACGCGCTTCGCCTGGTCGCGGGCGTAAGTTTCTCGCATGGCCGAACGGCGCGAGCTTCAGCCGGGGGAGACGCTTGGCCCGTACCGGCTCGAGTCGGTGCTCGGCGAGGGCGGCATGGGGATCGTCTTCCGCGCCCGCCGCGAGGACGGGCTCGAGGTGGCGCTGAAGGTGCTGAAGCTGGAGCTCGGCGGCGACCTGATGTTCCAGCACCGCTTCCGGCAGGAGGCGCGTGCCGCCGCCGAGGTGTCGGACCCGCACCTGCTGCCGATCGTCGAGACGGCTCAGGCGGACGGGCGGCACTACATCGCGTCGGCGTACGCGCCGGGCGGCTCGCTCGCCGACCGGCTCGAGGGCGGCCCCTTGCCGCCTGCCGAGGCGGTCGCGGTCGCCGCCGCCGTCGCGGCCGGTCTCGACGCGCTGCACGCCGCAGGCGTCGTCCATCGCGACGTGAAGCCGTCGAACGTCCTCTTCGGCGCCGACGGGACGCCGATGCTGACCGACTTCGGGCTCGCGAAGGGCCGCGCGTACACCGTGCTGACGCGGCCCGGACAGATCCTCGGCACGCTCGACTACCTGGCGCCGGAGCTGATCCGCGGCGAGCCGGCGACGCCGGCGAGCGATCTGTACGCGCTCGGGTGCGTCGCCTACGAATGCGTGGCCGGCCGCGCACCGTTCGCCGATCGCTCGCTGTTCGAGGTCGGGCTCGCGCACCTCGAGGAGACGCCGGAGCCGCCGGCGCCGGAAGCTCCGGAGCTGTCGACGGCCGTCCTGGCCGCGCTCGAGAAGGAGCCCGACCGCCGGCCCGCGAGCGCTGGCGAGTACGGGGCGATGCTGCGCCGCGGGCTCGCGGAGACGGCCGCCGCGTGACCATGGCGCCGTGACGGGCGCCTAGCATAGACGCGGATGGCGACGGGGTCGTACGAGCTCGGGCCGGGCTCCGAGATTGCGGGCTACCGGATCGTCGGCACGCTCGGCCGCGGCGGCATGGGCTTCGTCCACGAGGCGGAGCACGTGCTCCTCGGCCGCAAGGCGGCGCTGAAGACGCTCCTGCCCGAGCTCGCCGACGACGGCGAGTTCCGCGAGCGCTTCATCGGCGAGTCGCAGATGGTCGCAGCGCTCGACCACCCCGGGATCATCCCGATCTACGACGCCGGCGAGCAGAACGGGGTCGTCTACATCGCGATGCGGTACGTCTCCGGCGGCGACCTCGCCGACGAGATCGATCGCGCCCCGCTCGAGCCCGACCGCGCCGTCTCGATCCTCGAGCAGGTCGCCGGCGCTCTCGACGCCGCGCACGCGCACGGCCTCGTCCATCGCGACGTCAAGCCGGCGAACGTGCTGCTCGAGGACGGCGGCGGTCGCGTCTACCTGACCGACTTCGGGATCGCGAAGCGGGCGGGCGCGCGTGGGCTCACGCGCACGGGCTTCTTCGTCGGCACGCTCGACTACGCGGCGCCCGAGCAGATCCGCGGCGAGCCGCTCGGGCCGGCGGCGGACGTGTACGCGTTCGGCTGCCTGCTCTTCGAGGCGCTGACCGGCCGGAAGCCGTTCGACCGGGAGACCGACATCGCGGTCATGCACGCGCAGCTCCACGACGCGCCCCCGGCCGTGGCGGAACTGCGGCCGGGGCTGCCCGCCGGGCTCGACTCCGTGCTCGCGCGCGCGCTCGCGAAGCGCGCCGAGGAGCGGTTCGCGAGCTGCCGCGAGGCGATCGAGGCGGCCAGGGTCGTGCTCGGCGGCGAGGCGTTCTCGGCGCCGACGGCGACCGTGACGGTGCAGACGCGCGGCGCCGCCGTCGTCTCGAACCTGCCGGCCGAGCCGACGCCGCTGATCGGCCGCGAGACGGAGCTCGCGACGGTGGGCGAGCTGCTCCGCAAGCGGGAGCCCCGTCTGCTGACCCTCACCGGCCCGGGCGGTTCCGGCAAGACGCGGCTCGCGACGGCGGCGGCACGCGCGGTCGCCGACGCCTTCGAACGCGCCGCGTTCGTCGACCTCGCGCCCGTCGCCGCGCACGCCGACGTCGGGCCGGCGATCGCGCGTGCGACCGGCGTCGAGGAAGCGGCCGACCGAGCGCTTGCGGAGGCGCTCGCCGAGCGGCTCGGCGCCGGACCGAGCCTGCTCGTTCTCGACAACTTCGAGCAGGTGCTGCCGGCGGCGGCGTTCGTGCACGAGCTGCTGACGGCGGCGCCGGCGTTGAGCGTCCTCGTCACGAGCCAGGCGCCGCTGCACCTCCGCGAGGAGCGGGAGCTGCCGATCGGCCCGCTCGCGCCCGACGCCGCCGTCCGGCTCTTCGTCGAGCGCGCGCAGGCGGTGAAGCCGGCGTTCGAGCTGACCGGCGAGAACCGCGACGCCGTCGAGCAGATCTGCGGCCGCCTGGACGGGCTGCCGCTCGCGATCGAGCTCGCAGCCGCGCGCGTGAAGCTGTTGCCGCCGCAGGCAATCCTGGCGCGGCTCGGCCAGCGGCTCGATCTGCTGACGGGCGGCGCCGCCGACCTGCCGGCGCGGCAACGGACGCTCCGCGATGCGATCGACTGGAGCTACAAGCTGCTCGGGCCGGCGGAGCAGGCGCTGCTCGCGCGGCTCGGTGTCTTCTCCGGCGGCTGCTCGCTCGAGCTCGCCGAGGCGGTCTGCGCCGACGGCGCCGACATCGGCGCGGTCCTCGATGGGATCGCGTCGCTCGTCGACAAGAGCCTCGTCCGCCAGTGGGACGGCGGCGACGGCGAGCCGCGCTTCGGGCTGCTCGAGTCGATCCGGGCGTACGCGCTCGAGCGGCTCGAGGAGCGCGGCGAGCTCGAGGAGCGGCGGCGGCGCCACGCGGAGCGCTTCCTCGCGCTCGTCGAGGCGGCCGAGCCGGAGCTGACGCGCGCGAACCAGGCCGTCTGGCTCGAGCGCCTCGACGAGGCCGCCGACAACATCCGGGCCGCGCTCGCGTGGGCGGTCGGCGCCGGCGAAGGCGAGATCGCGCTCCGCCTCGCGGGCGCGCTCGTCCGGTTCTGGAGCACCCGCGGGCTGCTCGAGGAGGGGCGGCGGGCGCTCGCCGACGCGCTGGCGGCGTGCGGCGTCGGCGTCGACCCGGCGATTCTCGCGAAGGCGTACTTCGCCGCAGGCTACACGGCGCTCGGCGAGGGCGACTTCGCGGCGGCGAAGGCCGACTTCGAGCGCAGCCTCGAGACGGCCGACGACCGCGGTCGCGGCGCCGCGCTCGCACAGCTCGCGTGGCTGGGGATGGCGGCGCGCGACCCGGGTGCGCGCGAGCTCGCCGAGCGCAGCCTCGCGCTCGCCGAGGCGGCGGGCGACAAGCTGACGCAGTCGGGTGCCCTCGGGACGCTCGCGGAGCTCGCCGCCGCGGCGGGCGACTACGTCGGGTCGGCGGCCCTGTTCGAGCGAGGGCTCGAGCTCCGGCGCGCGCTCGGCGACAAGCGGCTGGTCGCGAACTCGCTGCTCGGGCTCGGCCGCGTCGAGCTGCTCCGCGGCGACTCGGAGCGGGCTGCGGGCTTCCTCGACGAGGCCCTGGCGCTCGCGCGGTCGGTGAAGGACACCTGGAGCGTCTCGGTCGCGCTCGCGAGCCTGGGCAGGCTGCAGCTCCTCGCCGCCGAGCCGGTTGCGGCACGCAACCTCTTCCTCGACGGCCTCCGCATCGCGCGCGAGCGGAACGACAAGCGCACGGCTGCCGACCTCGTCCAGGGGCTCGCAGCCGCCGCCGCGCTCGAGGGCGCGTCCGACGACGCGGCCCGTCTCGCCGGCGCCGCCGACCTGCTGCGGTCGACGACCGGAGCGGCGCCGCTGCCGCTCGAGGTGCTGATCGACGAGCGCTTCCTCGCGCCCGTGCGCGCGAGCCTGGGTGAGGGCTACGAGGCGGCGTACGCGCGCGGCCGCGGCCTCGACGTCCACGAAGCGATGATGCCGCCGCCGCGAAGCGCGACGACGATCGTGACGCCGAGCTCCTGAGCCTCACCACGGCGGCGGGTTGTGCACCCAGCGGCCGGCGACCATCGTCGCCACGACCTCGGCGCCCGGGCCCGTGAGCGGGTCGCGGTCGAGGACGACGAGGTCGGCCGCGAACCCGGGCAGAAGCCGGCCGCGGCGGCGCGCGTCGCCGGTCAGCGCGGCGGGGCGGACGGTCATCGCCGCCAGCGCCTCGGCACGGTCGACGGCCGCGAGCAGGTGCGCGAGCGGGTCGATGGCGGCGAGCGGCCGCCCGGAGCCGTAGACGCCGTCGGCGGCGGCGTCGCCGTCGCCGAGTCGCAGGAAGGCGCTGCCGAAACCCGTCCGCAGCCCGAGCGACTCGGCCGCGGCGAGCTCGGCCGGCGTCAGGAGCTGCCAGACGCGCAGCGTCAGCGCCCGTGCCGCGTCGAGCTCGGCCCAGAGCCGCAGGCCGTCGAGCGCGTGGACGGCCGTGACGCCGCGTGCGGCGGCAACCTTCAGCGCGCGCCGCAGCGAGTCCAGATCGTCTCCTGCCCGGACGCGCGCGTCCGTCAGCCCGGGCACGACGACGCAGCCGCCGAGGTCGACGGTCTCGGGCGAAGCGAGCGCCGTCTCGTGCACGCCGACGCCGCCCGCGATCCGCTCGCCGGCGATCGCGAGCGCGCGCTGCGTCGGCGCGTGCGGGTCGAGCGTCCGGACGAGGCCGTTGGCGAGGATCACCTCTGGGAGAATCTACGGCGTGCTCGACCACCCCGGCGCGTTCCTGCCCGACCTCGACGGCAACGCCGCGGAGGCCGTCTGCGACAATCGCTGAGCCCCCCTCGCAAGCGGATGCGGGCTGCGGTCGCAGCCGTCGCCTGCTGCGTCCTCGCGGGCGCCGCCGCCGGGGTCGCCGCTGCGGCTCGACCCGCGATCTCGATCACGCCTGCACGGTCGCTGCCCGACGACCCGCTCGCGATCCGGATCACGCACCTGGCACCGGGCTCCGCGACCGTCGGCATGCGCTCGACGGACGACGGCGGGTTCGAATGGTCTTCGTCGGCGTCGTACCGCGTACCGGCCGGCGGGACGCTCGACCTCGCGACCGCGTTCGCCCGCTCCGGAAGCTACCGCGGCGTCTGGCCGATGGGACTCCTCGTGACGATGAAGCCGAGCCGCAGCGATCCCGCCGGCGCGTACATCTGGACGACGTCCCACCGGCTCCGGTTCGAGCTCACCGTCGAGCAGCACGGGCGACAGGTCGCGGCGCGGACGTTCGGGCGCGGCTTCGCCGGCGGGCTGACGGAGCGGCGGTTGTCGTTCGCCGAGGACGGGCTCGTCGGCGTCTTCTACGCACCGCTGCATGCGCACGGGCACCCGGGCGTCGTCATCTTCGGCGGCTCGGAGGGCGGCTACCACACCCTGATCGGCGCGCTGCTCGCGGCGCACGGCTACCCGACGCTCTCGCTCGCGTACTTCGCCAGACCGGGACTGCCGGAGAACCTCGAGCACATCCCGCTGGAGTACTTCGCCAAGGCGCTGAGGTGGTTCGCGGCGCGGCCGCAGGTCGACGCGGCGCGGATCGCCGTCGGCGGCGTCTCCTACGGCAGCGCCGCAGCGCTCCTGCTCGCGATTCACTACCCGGAGCTCGTCCACGCCGTGATCGCGTCGGTGCCGACGAACGTCGGCCTGTGCGGCCTCGCCGGTACGCCGCCGGTCTGCAGCGGCTACGCGTGGACGTTCGGCGGCCGGCCGGTGCCCTACACGACGCAGTTCGGAAACCCGGCGCCGACCGACAACCCGAACGCGATCATCCCCGTCGAGCGGATCCGCGTGCCGATCTTCCTCGACTGCGCGGGCCGGGACGAGAAGTGGCCGTCGTGCCCGTACGCGCAGGCAATCGTGGCGAGGCTGAAGGCGCACGGAAGCCGCGCGCCGCGGGTGCTCTACGAGTATCCGGACGCCGAGCACTTCGTGGGCGCGTTCGACCCGTACGAGCCCGGCTTCGGCACGACCGAGTACTCGTACGAGGCGACCGAGCGTGCCCGCGAGGCGCTCTGGCCGCGACTGCTCGCGTTCCTCGGGCGTCTGTAGGTTGACGTCGTGCCCGACGTGCTGACCGCGGAGCAGCGCGAGATCCGCGAGCTCGTGCGGACGCTCGCCCGCGAGCGGATCGCGCCGCGCGCCGCCGAGATCGACAAGTCGGCGGAGTTCCCGTGGGACGTCGTCGATCTCTACCGGGAGCACGGCCTGTTCGGGATCATGTTCGACGAGGAGCACGGCGGCGTCGGCGCGAGCGCGCTGACCGCGCTCGTCGCGATCGAGGAGGTCGCGAAGGTGTGCGCGACGAGCGCGCTGATCCTCGCCGTTCAGGAGCTCGGCTCGCTCGCCCTCAAGCTGTTCGGGAGCGACGAGCAGAAGCGGCGGTTCCTGCCGCGGCTCGCCTCGGGCGAGTGGCTCGCCGCGTACGCGCTCACCGAGGCGGGCTCCGGCTCCGACAGCGCCGCGATGCGCACGACCGCCCGCCGCGAGCGCGACGAGTACGTTCTCGACGGCTCGAAGCGCTTCATCACGAACGCCGGCGTCGCCCACGTCTACGTCTGCTTCGCGAAGACGAAGGCCGACGCCGGCCACGAGGGCATCTCCGCGTTCGTCGTCGAGGCGGAGACGCCGGGATTCGCGGTCGGCCGGATCGAGCCGAAGCTGGGAATCAAGGGCTCGACGACCGGAGAGCTCTTCTTCGAGGAGTGCCGGGTCCCGGCCGCCAACCGGCTCGGGGAGGAGGGGGAGGGGTTCCGGATCGCGATGCAGGTGCTCGACCGCTCGCGGCCGGGGATCGCGGCGCAGGGGCTCGGGCTCGCGCAGGGCGCGACGGACTACGCGCTCGAGTACGCGAAGACGCGTGAGACGTTCGGCGAGCCGATCGCGCACCATCAGCTCGTCGCGGGCATGCTCGCCGAGATGGAGACGAAGTGCGAGGCGGCGCGCGGGCTCCTGTACCGGTGCGGAGCGGCGATCGACGCCGGCGCCGACGGCGCCGAGCTGACGAAGCTGTCGGCGATGACGAAGCTCTTCTGCACCGACGTCGCGATGGAGGTGACGACGAACGCCGTCCAGATCCTCGGCGGCTACGGCTACATCCAGGAGTATCCGGTGGAGCGGATGATGCGCGACGCGAAGGTCACGCAGATCTACGAGGGCACGAATCAGATCCAGCGCCTCGTGATCGCGCGCGAGATGCTGAAGGAGCAGCGCGCGTTCCTGCTCGCCGGCGCCGGCTAGGTACGTTGTCGGGGTGGAATTTCCCGGTGCCGACCTGGTCGAGCAAGGACTCCGCGACCTCGAGGCGGGCCTCGAGTCGGTCGAGGCGCTGCTCGTCTCGATCGGCGCGCCGCGCCTGCAGGCGCTCGGATTCTCTCTCCCGCGAAGGCTCGAGAATCCCGAGGAGCGCCTGTACCTCCTCCTCGCGCGGCAGGACGAGGACTCGGCGCACGGGCGCTACAACGCGCTGATCCGCCGCCTCGTCAGCTTCGAGCGAGCCGCGGAGTGCGCGAGCTAGCCGACGCCGACCGGATCACCCGGCTCGTTCGAGCGCTCGGCCGTGCCACGAAGGACGAGACGACGTGCTACCTGACCGGCGGAGCGACGGCCGTGCTCGTCGGCTGGCGCGCCACCACCGTCGACGTCGACCTCGCATTCGAGCCGGAGCGCGACGAGCTGTTGCGCGAGCTGCCACGGCTGAAGGACGAGTTGCGGATCAACGTCGAGCTCGCCTCGCCGGCGGACTTCATCCCGCTGCCGTCGGGGTGGCGCGAGCGGAGCCCGCTCGTGACGCAGGAGGGACGGCTCGCGGTCCGTCATTTCGACCCGGCCTCGCAGGCGCTCGCGAAGCTCGAGCGCGGTCACGACCGCGACCTCGCCGACGTACAGGGGCTGCTCGCCGCCGGCCTTGTCGACGCCGCGGGACTCCGCGCCGCCTACGACGAGATCGAGGGCGAGCTCTTCCGGTTCCCGGCCGTCGATCCGGTCAGCTTTCGGCGGAGGGTGAACGCGCTCGTCGGATGAGCCGGGTCGAGCTTTCCCATCCCGGCCGCGTCCTCTTCCCAGAGGACGGGATCACGAAGGGCGAGCTCGCGGCCTACTACGACGCGGTCGCGCCGGCGCTCCTGCCGCACCTGCGCAACCGGCCGTTCACGATGAAGCGCTGGCGGGAAGGGCTCGCCGGGCCGGCGTTCTTCCAGAAGCAGGCGCCGAAAGGGATGCCGTCGTGGATCCCGACGCGGACGTTCCAGACGTTCCCACGCGCAGGCGGCACACGGATGGTCGACTTCCCGCTCGTCAACTCGCGGGACGCGCTCCTCTGGATGGTGCAGATGCACTGCATCGACATGAACGCGTGGTACTCACGGGTCGACCGGCCGGACCGGCCCGACTTCGTGCTCTTCGACCTCGACCCGCCCGAGGGCGACTTCTTCGCGCTCGCCGTGCGGGTCGCGCACCTCGTGCGGGCGGCGCTCGAGCGACTCGAGCTGCGCTCGTACGTGAAGACGAGCGGCGCCGACGGCATCCACGTGCTCGTGCCGATCGCGCGCCGTCACGGCTACGACGAGACGTACGAGTTCGCCGAGCTCGTCTCCCGTCAGCTGGAGGCGGAGCATCCCGGCGAGGTGACGACAGCGTGGCTGAAGCGCAAGCGGAGCGGCGTTCTCGTCGACCATCGGCAGAACGGCTGGGGGAAGACGATCGCCTCGGTCTACTCGGTGCGCCCGAAGCCCGGGGCGCCGGTCTCGACGCCGCTCGAGTGGGAGGAGCTGACCGAGCAGGTCCGGCCGCGCGACTTCTCGATGGCGGCCGCGCTCGAGCGCGTCGCTGCGCGTGGCGACCTCTTCGCGCCCGTGCTGCGCGGCGGCCAGTCGCTCGCCGCCGCGCTCCGGACGCTTCGCGGCGCGGGCTAACCCGAAGAACTCGGGGCTAACGGGCCGGCGAAGCCCCGAGCTGTGCGAGCAGCCCGTGGACGTCCCACATCGTCCAGACGCTGCCGATTCGAGCGCCGGTGAAGCGCGCGATCGAGACCCCGCCGACGGTGGCGCGGCGACCCGTCGGCGCGAGCTCGCCGAAGTCGCCTTCGTGCGTGCCGGTCGCCGTCCAGCGGGAGGCGACCCGACCGCCGTCGGCGAGCTGCTCCTCGATCGTGAACGTCAGGTCGGGGAACGCTCGCCGGTAGCCGGCGATCAGCTGCCGCTCGCCGTCGGCGCCGCGCACGCCGTCCGGCACGAGCGGTCCGACGAAGACGTAGTCGGATGCGTAGATCCGCTCGTCGAATCGGCCGCCGCTCCAGGCGCCCTCGAGGATCTCGCGCGAGATGGCTGCGATGTCGTGCATCGGAGGCTCCTCCCTCGTCGTTGGACGACCGGGACGCTAGGAGGCCGCCGCCGCCGCCACATCGGGCGAATACCCCATCTCGAGCAGCCCCTGCTCGAGGGCGAAGAGCGCCGCGGCGGCCCGCGTCGAGACGGCGGCCTTCGCATAGACGTGCTCGAGGTGGCGGCCCACCGTCTTCGGCGAGATCACGAGTCGCGCCGCGATCTGCCTGTTGGTGAGCCCGCGTGCGAGCAGGACGAGCACCTGCGCCTCGCGCGCGGTCAGACCGGCGGGCAGCTCGCGGTAGTTGTGCGCCCGGCGCTGCCCGGCAGCCGCCAGGACGGCGTCGACGGCGTCGGCGTCGAGGCGGCCGGCGCGGGCGCCGGCGAGCAGCTCGTCGGCGGCACGCTCGGCCGGCAGCGCCGCGCGGTGCGGGCGCCGTTCCGTCATCGCCTGGAACGCGTCGGCGGCGGCGAGGACGCGGGCCGGCGCCGACAGCTGCGCCGCGGTCGCGCCGCGGTGGTAGCCGGAGCCGTCGAGGCGCTCGTGGTGGCCGCCCGCGACGAGCCCGAGCGCCACCAGGGTCGGCGAGCGATCGAGGAAGCGCTCGACGTGGTAGGGATGCAGACGGACGGCCTCCCAGTCGGCGTGTCCCAGCGGTCCGGGGCGGTCCCAGATCCCGCTCGAGACGGCGACACGGCCGAGATCGTGGAGCAGCGCCGCGCGCCGCAGCTCGGCCGCGTCGAGGTGGAGCCGCCAGCCGGCGGCCTCGGCGAGCTCGGCGACAGCCGCGGAATGGCCGAGAAGCCAGGGGGACTTGAGGTCGGCGAAGTCGCCGGCGGCACGGCACGCGGCGTCGAGGCCCTCGTCGTCGAGGACGATCCCGTCCGGGTCGGCGGCGAGCGCCGCGTCCCACGGCTCGCCGTCGCCGTCGAGCTCGGTCGACACGAGGAGCGCGACGACGGCCGGGTCGAAGAGCTTGCCGCTCGCGCGCCGGACGGCCGCCACGGCGCCGTCGGCGCCCCGGACGCCGCGCAGGAGGATCGCGTCGTAGGCGACCTGCGCGAACCGGACCGCGACCGGAATCTGCTCGCCGGCGAGCGCGCGCGGGAAGCCCGTGCCGTCCCAGCGCTCGAATACGGACAGCAGGGCGCGGCGAGCCGACGCGTGGATGCCGAGCCGGCCGGCAAGCCGCTCGGCGGCGTCGCAGTGGGCGGCCGCGATCGCGCGCCGGAGACCGCGCGCCGACACGAGCACCCGCTTCGAGGTCGCGTGCCGCGCGAGCGCCGCGAGCAGCTCGCGCGGGGAGAGGTGCGCGGCCAGATTCAGCTCGGCGCGCGCCGCCACCTCGTTCCCGAAGAGCGCCGCCTGCTCGTGAGCGTCGCTCGTGCAGCCGATCGAGCGCAGCAAGGCGACGTAGAAGACGTCCCGCTGCGCGTCCTCGCCGAGCCCGGCCTCGGCGGCGAGCCGGCACGCGAGCGCGCACGTGCGCAGGCTGTGCTCGGCCGGCTGCCCGGCGCCGGCGTCGGCGGCGAGCGAAAGCGCCGCCAGCAGCTCGACCAGCCGTACCTCCGAGGCCACGGCGCGATGCTAACGGCGTCGGAGTACGCTGGGGCTCGTGCCCGCGTCGGACGAGCGCCGGTACGGCCGCGCTGCCTTCCTGGCGCTGCTCGCGGGTGGCGGCTCCGCGTTCTTCTGGGCCGCGAAGGCGAACGACGTCGTCTCGCCGCTCACGTCCGGCGTCTCGCAGCTGCTCGGCAACCTCTTCCCGGTCGGCGGCTGGCGCATCTACACCGTCTCCGGCTCGATGCCGGTCTTCGACCGGCGCTCGTGGCGGCTCGAGGTGTCGGGGCTCGTCGAGCGACCGCGCACGTTCACGTACCGCGAGCTCGCGGCGTTGCCTCGCGTGCACGAGACGCGCGACTTCCACTGCGTCACCGGCTGGACCGTGCACGGGGTGCGCTGGTCGGGCGCGCGGCTCTCGCACCTGCTCGAGCTCGTCGCCCCGCAGCCGTCGGCGCGGGCGGTGCGCTTCACGTCGCTCGAGGAGCCGTACAACGACTCGCTCACGCTCGAGCAGGCGCGCCTCCACGACGTGCTCCTCGCGCTCGAGCTCGACGGCAAGCCGCTCACGCGCCCGCACGGCTCGCCCGTGCGCGTGGTCATTCCGGAGATGTACGGCTACAAGGGCGTCAAGTGGCTGACGAAGATCGAGCTGCTCGATCATCAGCCGACCGGCTACTGGGAAGCGCTCGGCTACGACCAGGACGCCTGGGTCGGCCGTTCGAATGGCTGCCGAGCCTCGCCGAGCGAATCAGCCGCCGGCCGCTCCTCAAGCACATCCACCTGTACACCGCCGCCACCTGGGCGGCGGCGCTGCTCGTGATCCTCGTCGTCGGCGATCGCCGCTCGCTGCTGCGCACCGCTCGCGAGGTCGACCTGCTCGGCGTGCCGAGCCGCATGAACCGACGCCAGAAGCTGAACACGATCGTCACGGCTGCGTTCGCGATCCTCTTCGCGAATCAGCGGCTTCGACCTCTGGTACGGCGAGCGCGACACCCGCTTCCGTTTCGCGAACGCGCTGTTGATCCACGACTGGCTGATGTACCTCTCGTTCTTCGTCTTCGTCGGCCATCTCTTCTACGCGGTCTTCCTGCCGTCGACTCGCCACTCGCTGAACGGGATGACCCGTGGCTGGGTCGACGAGGACTGGGCGCGCCACCGGCACCCGGAGTGGGCGCGATCGCTGCGGGTGGAAGGCGAAGCCGGGGACACGGCGCCGCGCTAACAGCAGCTTTACCGTTTCCCGCAGCACTTTTACGGTTTCCGAATGAGGGTCACTCGGCGTCCGGGCACCTAGGTGTCGAAGACGTCGAAGGGAGGTGAGAGGATGAAACGGATCGCAGCAGTTGGAATGGCAACGCTCGCGTTGGCGGCGATCGCCGTGCCGGCGCAGGCGGCGAAGCCGGCGCCGCCGGCGCCGCCGAGGCCGAAGTGTGTTGCCCATGCGGTCTCCTACGAGGTGTCCGGCACGCTGACGACGGCCGGAACGCTGACCGGAAACGGTGACGGGACCTACAGCGGCTCGCTCACCGTCCACGTGACGAAGACCGACGACCACGCGAAGGCCGACAAGGGCACGACGCGGTCGTACACGCTCGATCACGCGAAGGTGAGCTTCGGTCACGGTGTGGACAAGAGTGCCCCGGCTGCGAACAGCCGAGCGAACCTGAAGGGGACGATCACCGCCGAGCCGAAGAAGTGCGGCGCCTTCACCCCGACGATCACGATCGAGAAGGTCGAGCTTCACGCGGCTCGGAAGTAGTCTGCAGCCCGCAGCGGCCCGCCGACGCGCTGGCCCGGCCACGAAGGTCGGGCCAGCGCACGTGGGTCGTTCCGCCGCGGCACGAGGGAGCTACCCCGCACGAGCAGGAGCCGCCACGAGCGCCGGCTCAGGCCCGTCAGGCGCCGCGCCAGCCCCGCGAGCTGCGCTCGGACCGCCTCGGCTGCGGCGCGAGCCCGCTCCGCGACGGCGCGGGCGCGCTCGGCCGCTCACGGCTGCAAACGACCCGCTACGCCGTCACGTGTGCCAGCGGATGCGCGGAGAGCCGAATCGAGCGGGCGGACGCCCGGAAGACGTCCGCGTACCGTGCGCGGGTGCTGACGAGCGCGGTGTAGCGTCATGCCTGCCGGAAGCGGAGCGACGATCACGTTCAGGTTCGCCCGGAAGCCGGAAACGGTCTCGGGCGCGCGATAGAGGTACTTGTACTCGCGGCGCAGCGCTGTCGGCTCGGCTCAGGCGACGAGGTCACGCGGCGTGGTGCTCAGCACCTCGTGGCCTTCCTCGGTCACGAGCACCATATCCTCGATCCGCGTCGCGGCGAGGTTCGGCACGGCCAGGCAGGGCTCGATCATGATCACCTCACCCGCCTGCAGCGGTGACTCGTCGGCGTAGTAGTCGGGGATGTCGTGGACGTCGATCCCGACGGCGTGCCCGAGCAGACGGAATTTGTACTCGTAGACGCCCTCCTCGCGCGCGATCTCGTCGGCGATGTCGTTGAGGTGCTTCGGCGTGACGCCCGGCTTGATCGCGTCGATAGCGGCGCGATTCATCGCCAGCGTGACGTCGTAGAGATGCTCGAGTCTCGGGTCGAGGTCGTCGAGGTCGCCGGCGAGTCGCATCCGGGCGATATCGCCGCAGTAACCGTTGTACCGCGGCACCGGGTCGAAGAAGTACCACTCGCCCCGCTGCACCTTCTTGCCCCGGGTCGGCTCGGGCAGCCCGCTCGCCGTCACGACGCCCGCGCCCGCCTGAGACGAGCCCGCGGTCTCGAAGTCGCCCAGGCGGCGCATCGTGTCCTCGACGATCAGCGCGATCTCGTATTCGTCAGCGCCCGGCTTCACCGCCGCCATCCCCGCCTGGACCGCCGCGTCGGCGACCTCCTCCGCCTTGCGGTGGAACGAGATCTCGAGCGGGCTCTTCACCCGCCGCACCTCCGACATGAGCCGCGACGGCACGAACTCCGTGTCCGGCGCCTCGCGCGTGAGGCCGAAGTAGTACTCCGCGGGGAAGAGCAGCCAGTTGTCGATCGCGACGCGCTCGAGACGGCGCGACCGCACCTGCCGGCCGAGCTCGGCGCCGAGCTCGGTCGTGCACTCGGCATCCGGGTAGTGCGAGATCAGCGCCAACCGCCCCTGGTCCCAGGGCAGGTCGGTCCGGACGATCGGGTCGCCGCTGCCGGGGACGAGGCAGGCACACGACCCGAACATGACGTAGTCAGCCGCCTGCACGTGCTGCCAGCCGGCGAAACGGACGAAGTACCCGGACAGCCAGCGGACGTTCGCTTGGATCTTCGCCGTCGAGTAGGCGATGACGCCGTCGAAGCCTTCCGCGGCCATCGCCCGCTGCAGGCGGTCGAGCCGGCTTGCGTACTCGCGTGCGGGGATCTCGCTCATGCTCCGTCCTGGTGGTGTGGTGACGTGCTCACGTGACCTGCCGGTACTCGTCGGTGATCTCGCTGACGTAGACGTAGCCCGCAGCCTCGAGGCTCGGCGCCCCGTAGACGCCGACGAGCTCGAGCTCCTGGGTGTCGGAGAGGTTTCGCATCCAGTGCACCTGGCCCGCCGGGATGTACTGCGCGGTCCCCGGCGTCACCTCGTGCTCCTCGTCGTCGGCGCCTGCCCCGCCGCGGCCGCGCAGCACGTAGAGGATCTCCTCGGCATTCGGGTGCAAATGCCGCTCGTGCGCGGCTCCGGGCGGGAAGACGGTTCGCCAGAAGCAGCAGTCGCGAGCGCCGCCGTTTCGGTCGCTGATCAGGAAGCGGATGTCCATCGCTCGCCAGCCCTGCTCCGACTTCACCTCGGCCGGCCGCACGTCGTCGACATGGGTCTGGAAATGCACGTCACTCCTTCCGTCGTTGTGAGTAGAGCGCGACGCCGGCGATGACCGCGCCGCCCTCGACGAGCAGCTTGGCGTAGTTCGGCAGCGCCACGAGATCGACGAGGTTGAGGATCGTCGTCAGCACGAGGACGCCGCCGACGGGGCCGCCGACACCGCCGCGCCCGCCGCCGATCGCGGCGCCGCCGATGAGCGCAGCCGCGATTGCCTGCAGCGCCCATCCGGAGCCGGCGCTCATGTCGGTCGTCCCGATCCACGCGACGAGGAAGAGCCCGCCGACCACAGTGAGGACGCTGCACGCGACATAGGCGCTCACGATCGTGCGTGTGAGCGGTTGGCCGCTCAGATGCGCGACGCGTCGATTGGTGCCGACGGCGTAGAGACGCCGGCCCGGAACCGTGCGGTTGAGCACGAACCAGACGAGCGCGAAGATTCCGAGGAAGCAGAGAACGGAGATCGGAACCCCACCGACGTCGCCGACGGAGATCTGCCTGAAGCCATGCGTGAGGTCGTTTGCGGGCGACCCCTGCGTGTAGACGTAGGCGGCGCCCTGGAGCACGAGCATCATCGCGAGCGTCGTCACGAACGGGTCGGTGCGGAGCTTCGCGACGAGCAGCCCGTTCGTGAGGCCGACGAGGGCGCCGATCGCGAGCACGAGCAGCACCGTCGGCAGGATGCGGGCGTTGCTGTCGGCCATCACGCGCGCGGTGATGACGGCCGTCAGCGTCACGAGGTTGCCGACGGAGACGTCGAAGCCCCCGACGAGGATGACGAGTGCCTCCCCCATCGCGACGATCGCGAGCGGAACCGACTGTCGCAGGATGTTGAGGAGGTTCGTCGTGTGCAGGAATTCCGGCGAGACGAGCGTCGAGACGACGACGAGCGCGGCGAGCGCGAACCAGACGCCGTACGTCTCGAGCTCCTGACCGAGCCGCACTCGTGCCGTGCCCCCGCGGCGGAGCGCGTTGCCCCAGTCGCGAACGGCGGACGAGCTAGCCATGCGCCGGCGCCTCCCGCGCGGCGGAGCCCGGCAGGTGCCGCAGTAGCTGCCGGCGCCGCCTCGTCAGCAGCTCGGTCCCGGCGCCGGCGATGACGGCAGCGAAGATGACGATCCCCTTCGCCACCGTCTGCCAGAACGTCGAGATCCCCTGCAGGTTCATGAAGTCGTTGATCATCGCGACGATGAGCACGCCGCCGATCGTCCCGCCGACGCCTCCCTTGCCGCCGCGAAGGGCCGTTCCGCCGATGACGACGGCGGTGACGGCGTCCCAGTCGAAGCCGGTGCCGGCGAGCGGCTCGCCGCTCCCGAGGCGCATCGAGATGACGACGCCGGCGAGCGCGGCGAGCCCGCCGGAGGCGGCGAATGCCGCGATACGCACGCGCGTGACCGAGATGCCGGCGAGGCGGGCGATCGCCGGATCACCGCCCGTCGCGTAGACGTGCCGGCCGGCACGTGTGCGGTTCTGCACCCACAGGGCCACCGCCAGCAGGGGCAGCAGGAGGATGACGAGCGCCGGGAACGGCCCCCAGTTCGCGTAGCCGAGGTTGACGAGGGACGGCGCGGGCGAGCCGTACGTCCCCTGCTTCGTGTACGCGAAGACGATGCCCTGGACGATGTTCGCGGCGCCGAGGGTGACGATGAACGACGGGACGCGCAGCTTCGCGACGATCAACCCGCTCGTCGCGCCGGCGGCGAGGCCGGCGAGGACGGTGAGCAGGATCGCGAACCACACACGGCCCTCGTGACCGGCCATGAGTCCCATCGAGAGCGTGTTGCCCAGCGAGAGCATCGCGGCGACCGAGATGTCGATTCCGCCGGTCAGGATGACGAAGGTCTCGCCGATCGCGACGACGGCGAGCGGCACGGCCGCCTGACCGACCGCCTGGAAGTTCGACAGCAGGGCGAAGTCGGCGACGCCGAGGGAGCCGGCGACGACCATCGCTCCGACGACCGTCCAGACCCAGACCGGGCCTGCCCACCGCTGGAAGGCGGACACGGCAGAACGGGAGTCAGGCCTCGGCATGCTCCGGGCGCTCCTCGCGCGCGAGCCCGAGCGCAGCGGAGAGGAGCCGCTCCTCGCTCGTGGTGTCGGGTTCGTGCTCCGCCTCGATCCGCCCGCGCCGCATGACGAGAATCCGGTCGCTCAGCCCGAGGATCTCCGGAAGCGACGACGAGATGAACAGGACCGCCGTTCCGTTCTCGGCGAGCTCCCGGACGAACGCGTAGATCTCCGTCTTCGCGCCGATGTCGACGCCGCGTGTCGGCTCGTCGAGGAGCAGGATCGAGCACCGCTTCGCGAGCCATTTCGCGAGGACGACCTTCTGCTGGTTGCCGCCGCTCAGGCTTCGCACCGGCACGGCGGCCGAGGGGGTGACGATGCGGAGGCGGGCGATCTGCTCGGCCGCGAGCCGTGCGCCGCGCGCGCGGTCGACGACGCCGTACCTGGCGAGCTCCGCGAGCTGGGGCAGCGTGATGTTCTCGGCAAGAGCGAGCGTGAGCAACAGCCCCTCGGTCTTCCGGTCCTCGGGTACGAGCCCGATGCCCTGCGCGATCGCCTCGCGTGGGCTCGAGATCGTGACGCGACGGCCGTGGACGCTGACGGAGCCGCCCAGGTCGCGTGGCGTCAGCGGGCTCGGCGGCGCGCCGAAGAGCGACTGTACGAGCTCCGACCGGCCGGCGCCGACCAGTCCGGCGAGCCCGACGACCTCGCCCGCGTAGAGCGAGAACGAGACGTCCTCGAAGTGGCCGGGGAGCGAGAGGCCGGCCACCTCGAGGACCGGCTGGGGCGAGCGCGCGACCTGCTTTCGCGGCGGGAACAGCGCCTCGAGCTCGCGGCCGACCATCATCCGGACGACCTCGTCCGCCTTCGTCTCGGAGATCGGCTTCGTCATCGTCACGCGACCGTCGCGGAGGACGGTGACGCGGTCGGCGATCGCGAACACCTCCTGGATCTCGTGCGAGATGTAGACGATCGCGACGCCCGAGTCGCGGAGCTCGCGCATGATCTCGAACAGGCGCGCGACGTTCTCACGTGACAGCGATGCCGTCGGCTCGTCCATGATCAGTAGCCGAGGCCTCCGGTCGAGGATCCGAGCGATCTCGACGAGTTGCTGCTGCGCCAGCGGCAGGCTCTCGACCACGTCGCCGCTGCGACAGGACGCACCGACATAGCGCAGGATCGCGCTCGTCTGGCGGTGGATGGCGCGGTCGTCGACGCTGCCGCGCGTCGTTCGCGGCTCGCGTCCGAGGAACACGTTCGCGCCGACGCTCAGCGACGGGATCAGGCTGAGCTCCTGGTGGATCAGCCCGATCCCCTGCGCGAGAGCCGCCGCCGGCGACGCGAAGTCGACCCGTTCGCCGGCGAAGCGAAGCTCGCCGGTATCGGCCGACTCGACACCGGCGATGATGCGCGTGAGCGTGGTCTTCCCGGCGCCGTTCTCGCCGAGCAGCGCGTGGATCTCACCCGCCCGGAACGTCGCCGACACCTCGTCCAGCGCGACGGTGAAGCCGAAGCGCTTGCCGATCCTGGAGGCCTCGAGCACCGGCGTCCCCGTCGCCGTCAGCGTCGTCGACACGGCAGGAGCCGTCCCGGCCGCGGACTCCGGGCGGGACAGGCTCCTAGGGATCAGCGTGCGCAGTGGTGCGGCTCGCTACGCCTTCGGCCGCCACTTCGCCGGCAGGTCCCACCAGTCCCACCACTGGTCGGACCCGGGCGTGTTCGGCGCGAGGTACTTCGAGATCTTTGCCGCCGGGATGACCTGGTTCACCGTCTGCCACAGCTTCGGCACCGACTGGCCCTGCAGGATCGCGATGCAGTCCTTGACGGAGGTCTCGGCGACGAGCGTGGGGCGGTCGACGATGACGCCGGGGAGGTGGTACTGATTCACAGTCCGCAGCCACGCCTGGACGTCGTCGCCGGTCCAGACCTTGATCTCCTTCAGGCGGCCCGCCGCCTGGACGGCTTCGAACGCGCCCTGCGCCTGCAGGCCGCTGTCGCTGAGGACGCCGTCGATCCGCTTGAACGCCGTCAGGTCGTTCTGCATGTCGCTCTTCCCGGTCGCAGCCGACCAGTTCGTGTACTGCGTCGTCAGGACCTTGATGCCGGGGTACTTCTCGAGGACGCTGTGCATTCCCTCGAGGCTCTGGTCGACGGGGCCGCTGCCCGCGACGCCTTCGAGGATGACGATGTTTCCCTTCCCGTGGAGCGCCTTGGCGACGGCCTGCGCCTGGAGGCGGCCCATCTCGACGGCGTCGAGGGCGGCGAAGCTCGTGTAGTCGGTGGTCGTGACGCTGCGCTCCTGGATCACGACCGGAACCTGCTTCGACGCCACGGAGATGATCGGGTTGAGCGCCTTGTCGGACGTTGCCGAGACGATCAGGCAGTCGACGTGCTTCGAGAGCAGGTTCTGGATGTCGCTCACCTGCTTCGGGATGCTGTCGTTCGCGTTCGTGTGGATGATCTTGACCGGGTACTTCGAGGCCTCGTACTGCATGTACTGCCAGGCGAACACCCGCCACGAGTTGCTCAGCGAGGAGTCCGCGTAGCCGATCGTCCAGGGCGGGTTCTTCTTGAACGTCGACGTCGAGACCATCTGTCCGGCCTTCGGGACGGCGATCAGTGGTCCGCCGGCCCCCGACGAAGCGACCGACTGCGTCGCGACGAAGCCGGCACCGAGCAGGCACAGCAGCGCGATCGGGCCGAGCCGGCCGAGCCTCGACCGGCGTTCAAGCCCACCGCGCCTGCAGTGGAACCGCGACATCTGACCCTCCTTCGTTCACGTTTTGCCCAGCACCGCCGCCGGCGCCGAACCGTCACCGGACGCTACAACACTTCCAGGGGGGCTATCAAGCTCCGTTAGCATCACTACGGGTCGCGCGCGACCTCCGGCGCCGGTCGAGCCAACCGGGCCGTGAACCGACTCCGGCCCCGCAGTTCGTTTGAGGGTGGCTCTCAGGATCCGTTAGCGTCACTACAGATGGCGGCCGATCCGAGGGTGAGCGCCGGCGTCGTCGACGTGCGCGCCGGCGCCGCGGACGCCGATCTCGTCGTCGAGAACGGGCACGTCGTCGACGTGTTCTGCCGCCGGGTCGCCCGGGGCGACGTCGCGGTCAAGGACGGCCGGATCATCCGCGTCGGGGCGGTCGGCGATCTCGTCGGCGCCGGCACCCGCCGCATCGACGCCGGCGGCCGCTACGTCACGCCCGGCCTGATCGAGACGCACGCGCACTCCTATCACGCGAACCTCGGTCTGACGGAATACGCACGTGCGTGCCTGCGCGCGGGAACGACGGCGGTCGCCGAGGGCTTCTACGGCCAGGGCCAGATCCGCGGCGCCGCGGCCGTCCGCTTCTTCTACGACGAGCTGCGACGGACGCCGCTGACCGTGCTCTTCGTCGTACCCGCCCTCGCCTACCTCCAGAACCGAGAGTTCGGCCTTCCTCCGACGCCCGACGGCGTCACCGGCGACGAGCTCCTCCAGATGCTCGACTGGGAAGGTTGCGTCGGCATCGAGGAGCCGCCGTGGATTCCGATCAAGGAGCACGAGCCGGTGATCGTCCGGCTCGTCGAGGAGACGTATCGCCGCGGCCTCGCGTTCATGGGTCACGGCGCCGGGCTCGAAGGAAGGGAGCTCGCCGGCTACGCGTCGACGGGTGTCACCGGCGACCACGAATGCCTGACCGCCGAGGAGGCGATCGCCCGGCTCCAGCACGGGATCATGGTCTCGATGCGCGAGACGCCGATCGCGCGCAACCAGCGCAATGTCCAGCGTGCCGTCGTCGAGCTCGGCGCCGACCCGTCGTTGTTCATGTTCTCGAGCGATGTGCCCGACGCGGTGACGCTCGCGCGCGTCGGCCACGTGGACGAGCAGATCCGGATCGCCGTCGACGGCGGGATCGAGCCGCTCGAGGCACTGCGGATGGCGACGATCAACGCGGCCCGGTTCTACCGCGTCGACCACCGCCTCGGCAGCCTCGCGCCGGGGCGCCAGGCCGACATCCTGCTCGTCGACGATCTCGACCGGTTCCGGGCGACGACGGTGATCGCGAAGGGCCGGGTCGTCGTCGGTCCGGAGCCGACGGTGACGTTCGAGCGTCCGGTCTATCCGGCCTACCTGCGGAACACGGTCAGGCTCGCGCGCCCGGTGGCTCCGGAAGACCTGGTGCTTCGCGCTCCGCCCGGCGCGACTCGGGCGACCGTGCGCGTGATCGGGGCGGAGTCGCTGCTCTCCGAGGAGCGGCGCGCCGAGCTGGACGTCGTCGACGGGGCCGTTCAGCCGGATGTCGACGCCGACGTGCTCAAGATCGCGATGTTCGACCGATACGGGCGCTGGTCGAAGCCGGCGATCGCGTTCGCCCAGGGGTACGAGCTCCGCCGCGGCGCGATCGGTCAGAGCTACGACCCCTACCTCAACGGCGTCATGGTGCTCGGGACGAACGACGCCGACATGGCGCTCGCCGCGAACCGGGTCGCGGAGCTCGAGGGTGGGTTCGTCGCCGTGGCGGAGGGACGGGTGCTCGCGCAGGTGCCGCTGCCGCTTTGCGGCCTGATGAGCGACAAGCCGCTCGACGAGGTGGTCACCGAGCTCGAGCGGCTGTACGCCGTCGCCGCAGACGAGCTCGGCGCCGCGATCGAACGGCCGTTCCACAACCTCGCGTTCGTGGCGCTCGGGGGCGAGCTGCCCCGACTGAAGCTGTCCGACCGCGGCCTCTTCGACGTCGTCGAGCGGAAACACCTCGAGACGATCGTCCGGACGGCCTGACCTTCCGCCGGATGGTCGACGCTGCCGAGCATGCGGGCGCAACACCCGAGCACGGTCTGTGGCGCGATGAGGCGCAGCCGCCGATCGCAGCTCGGCAAGCGGCGTCGCGTGGCTGTCGAGGTCGGCCGAGCCGGCGGCTCGCGATCAGGTCTTGGCGGCCGCGGCTCGCATCGCCGCCTTGTGCGCGCGCTTCGCGGCCTGGTAGTCGAGGAGCGCTTGCGGCGAGTCGACGTCGCCGAGCGTCGGGTGGCTCGGCGCGAGCGGGCGCGCCAGCTCGACCCCGAGCCGCTTCGCGAGGACGGCCGAGAGCGCCTTCACCTTCATCTCGCCGAACCCCGGCAGGGCGGACAGGCGCCGGCGCAGGTCGCCCGGATCCTCGGCGTCGCGCCAGATCCGGGACGCGTCGCTCCCGTATTCGTCCGCGACCACCTGCGCGAGCTCGCGCACGCGCGTCGCCATCGTGCCCGGGAAACGGTGGATGGCCGGCCGCTCGCGGAACGCCGGCTCGAGGTCGGTGGCGGCGAGCTTCTGCGGCTCGAGCGTCCCCACCCGCCGCTTGAGCGCGAGCGGTCCTGCGAACGCCTTCTGCACCGGCACCTGCTGGTCGATCGCGAAGCCGACGAGGAGGGCGAACGGGTCCCGGGCGAGCAGCCGACAGGCCTCGGGCTCGTCGGTGAACCAGAGCGCGTCGGGCATGCCGCGATCGTAGTGGTTGAAGAGGTCCCGGAGCGGGTACGAGCGGTGCATGCGTGAGACGACAACCCCGGGCGAGCTCCTGCACGAGGCGGGGCACGGCGAGTCCGAGCGCACGCCGGCGATCGCGCTGACGGGTGTCTTCATCGTCATCAGCGCCCTCGTCGCCGTCATCGCCGGGATCGCGCTGATCCTCTACTACTTCGCCTAGGGCAGGAACCGAGCTCTACGATGGGGCCGTGGACGCGCTCGCCCCGTTCTCGCCGCGCGCGCGCGCCTGGTTCGAGCGCACGTTCGACGCACCGACGCCGGCGCAGGCGCTCGGCTGGCCGGCGATCGCGCGCGGCGACCAAGTCCTGATCCAGGCGCCGACGGGATCGGGCAAGACGCTGGCCGCGTTCCTGTCGGCGATCGACCGGCTGACGACGTCGCCGGGCGAAGGGCTCCGCGTGCTCTACGTCTCGCCGCTGAAGGCGCTCGACTACGACGTCGAGCGCAACCTGCGCGGCCCGCTCGCCGGGCTCGAGTCGACGATCCGCGTCGGCGTCCGCACCGGCGACACCCCGATGAAGGAGCGCCGCGAGCTCGCCAGGGAGCCGCCCGACATCCTGATCACGACGCCGGAGTCGCTCTTCCTGATCCTGACCTCGGCCGCGCGCGAGACCCTCCGCGGCGTCGAGACGCTGATCCTCGACGAGGTGCACGCCGTGGCGGGAAGCAAGCGCGGCGCGCACCTGGCGGTGTCCGTGGAACGCCTGGAGCGACTGGCGACGAGCCCGATCCAGAGGATCGGGCTGTCCGCCACCCAGCGGCCGCTCGAGGAGATCGGCCGCTTCGTGTCGGGCGGCCGTCCGATCGCGCTCGTCGACGCGGGCTCGCGCAAGGAGCTCGACCTGCAGGTGGTCGTGCCGCTCGAGGACATGCGGGAACCGGCGGCTTCGTCGCCGGTTCTAGGTGCTGGAATCGACGGAACGTCGCCGGCAGACGGAGTCTCGCGGCAGTCGATCTGGCCGTCCGTCTACCCCGAGATCCTGCGCCTCGTCGAGCAGCATCGCTCCACGATCGTCTTCGTCAACAACCGCCGGCTCGCCGAGCGGCTCGCGCTGCGGCTGAACGAGCTGGCGGAGCGGGAGATCGCGCGCGCGCACCACGGCAGCCTGGCGCGCGAGCAGCGGGTCCTCGTCGAGGAGGAGCTGAAGGCGGGAAGGGTCCCGTGCCTGGTCGCGACGTCGTCGCTCGAGCTCGGGATCGACATGGGAGCGGTCGATCTCGTCATCCAGGTCGAGTCGCCGAAGTCGGTCGCGCGCGGGCTGCAACGGATCGGCCGCGCCGGGCACGAGCTCGGCGCCGTCTCGAAGGGGCGCATCTTCCCGAAGTTCCGAGCCGACCTGCTCGAGTCCGCCGTCGTCGCGCGGGCGATGCGGGGCGGCGAGATCGAGGAGACGCAGATCCCGCGCAATCCGCTCGACGTGCTCGCGCAGCAGATCGTCGCCATCTCCGTCGACGCCGAGTTGGCCGGTGACGACCTCTATCAGCTCGTCACGTCGGCGTACCCGTTCGCAACCCTCTCGCGCGCGCAGTTCGACAACGTGCTGGACATGCTCGCCGGCCGCTATCCGTCGGACGAGTTCGCGGAGCTGCGGCCGCGGATCGTCTGGGACCGCACGGGCGGCACGATCCGCGCCCGCGAGGGAGCGCGCAAGCTCGCTGTCACGAACGCCGGCACGATCCCCGACCGCGGCCTGTTCGGCGTCTTCCTGGTCGACGGCGGCGGGCGCGTCGGCGAGCTGGACGAGGAGATGGTCTACGAGGCGCGCGCGGGGCAGACGTTCCTGCTCGGCGCCTCGACCTGGCGGATCGAGGAGATCACGCGCGACCGCGTGCTCGTCTCGCCGGCGCCGGGCGTGCCGGGCGCGGTGCCGTTCTGGAAGGGCGAGGGCGTCGGCCGGCCGTACGAGCTCGGGCAGAAGATCGGCGCCGCCTCGCGCGAGCTTGCCGCTCTGCCGACCGAGCAGGCGACGAAGCGGCTGGCGGAGGAGTTCGCGCTCGACGAACGCGCGGCGACGAACCTCGTGGCCTTCCTGCACGAGCAGGAAGACGCGACCGGCGCCGTCCCGTCCGACCGCACGATCGTCGTCGAGCGCTTCCGGGACGAGATCGGCGACTGGCGCGTCTGCATCCTGTCGCCGTTCGGTGCGCGCGTGCATGCGCCGTGGGCGATGGCGATCTCGGCACGGCTGCGCGACTCGCTCGGCTTGCGCGTGCAGTCGATCTGGTCCGACGACGGGATCGCGCTGCACTTTCCCGATGCGGACTCGCCGCCAGCGCTCGGCGAGCTGCTCGTCGACCCCGGCGAGGTCGAGGATCTCGTCGTCGCGGAGCTGGGGGAGACCGCCCTCTTCGGCGCGCGTTTCCGCGAGAACGCTGCCCGCGCCCTGCTGATCCCGCGCCGGCGGCCCGGCGAGCGGACGCCGCTCTGGCAGCAGCGGCTGAAGGCGCAGTCGCTGCTGCAGGTCGCGCGCAAGTACGGCTCGTTCCCGGTGATCCTCGAGACGTACCGCGAGTGCCTGCAGGACGTGTTCGACCTGCCGGCGCTGCGAGCGCTGCTGCAGGGGCTGAAGACGCGAGAGCTCGATCTCGTCGAGGTCGAGACCGCGTCGGCGTCGCCGTACTCGGCATCGCTCCTCTTCGACTACATCGCGACCTACATGTACGAGGACGACACGCCGCCGGCCGAGCGTCGCGCGCAGGCGTTGTCGCTCGACCGGGACCTGCTGCGCGAGCTCCTCGGGCAAGAAGAGCTGCGCGACCTGCTGGACCGGGACGCCGTCGAGGAGGTCGAGCGGCAGCTGCGCGGTTCGCCGACGACGCCGGATGCGCTGCACGACGTGCTGCGCGTGCGTGGAGACCTGCGCGTCGGCGAGTACTCCGAGGAGCTGGCCGCACCGCTGCTTGACGAGCGGCGCGCCGTGCGCGTGCGCATCGCCGGCGAGGAGCGGCTGATCGCAGCTGAGGACGCGGGGCGCTACCGCGATGCGCTCGGTGCGATGCCGCCGTCCGGGCTGCCGGACGTGTTCCTCGAAGGCGGGCCGGACTCGCTGCGGCAGCTCGTGCTTCGGTACGCGAAAGGGCGCGGGCCGTTCACCACCGAGGACGCGTGTGCGCGCTTCGGGCGCGACGTGTCCGGGCTGCTCGCCGAGCTCGAGCGCGAGGAGCTGCTCGTGCGCGGCGAGCTGCGTCCCGGCGGCACGCAGCGCGAGTGGTGCGACCCCGACGTGCTGCGGCGGCTGCGCCGTGCCTCGCTCGCGGCGCTGCGGCGCGAGGTGGAAGCAGTCGACCAGGAAGCGCTCGCGCGGTTCCTGCCCGGCTGGCACGGGGTCGACCGCCG